>DASTOW010000137.1:0-21954 GCA_035762425.1 Hyphomicrobiaceae bacterium
CTGCGATTTTGGCTTGCATCATGGGGACTTCCGCCACGGCCTCTCTGGCGCACAGATGCGACCTTCTATACTACCCGAGCCAACAGGTAAGCGTGCATACCGTGTCAGGCAAGCAGCGGGAGCGCAGGTCATGACCGCCAGGTTCGATTGTGTCGTCAAGGGTGCCACCGTCGTCAATCATGACGGCATCGGCGTACGCGATATCGGCATCCGCAATGGCCGCATCGCCGCCCTTGGCACCCTGTCGGCCGGATCGGCCGCAGAGGTGATCGATGCCGCCGGCTTGCATGTGCTGTCCGGCGTGATCGACAGCCAGGTGCATTTCCGCGAGCCGGGCCTCGAGCACAAGGAGGACCTGGAGACGGGCAGCCTTGCCGCGGTGGCGGGCGGCGTCACGGCCGTGTTCGAGATGCCCAACACCAAGCCGCTTACCACGTCGCCGCAAACGCTCGCCGACAAGGTGCGCCGCGCCCGCAACCGCATGTACTGCGACTTTGCCTTCTACGTCGGCGGTACGCGCGAGAACATCGACGCCATCCCAGAGCTTGAGCAGCTCGAGGGCTCGGCCGGCATCAAGGTATTCATGGGCTCCTCAACCGGCGACCTCCTGGTGGAGGACGAACCCTCGCTGGACCGCATCATCGCCCGCCTTGGGCGCCGTGCCGCCTTCCACGCCGAGGACGAGGATCGGCTGCTGGCGCGCCTCAACCTGCGCACGCCGGGCGATGCGTCCTCGCATCCCGTATGGCGCGATCCCGAGGCTGCCCTGATCGCCACCCAGCGCCTGGTGCGCCTCGCCGAGACCTATCGCAAACGCGTGCACGTGCTGCACATCTCCACCGCCGAGGAGATGGCCTTCCTGGCCGACCATAAGGACTGGGCAACCGTCGAGGTGACCCCGCACCACCTCAGCCTCGGCGGCGATGCCTATCAGCGTCTTGGCACCTTCGTGCAGATGAACCCGCCGGTGCGCGACGAATACCACCGCCAGCAAATTTGGGCAGGCGTCAGTGCCGGCGTGGTCGACGTGCTCGGCTCCGATCACGCCCCGCACACACGCGCCGAGAAGGAGCATCCCTATCCCGAAAGCCACTCCGGCATGACCGGCGTGCAGACGCTGCTGCCCATCATGCTCGATCACGTCAATGCCGGCCGGCTGACGCTCGAGCGGCTGGTCGATCTGACCAGCCACGGCCCGCAGCGCATTTTCGGCCTGCGCGGCAAGGGTCGCATCGCGCTGGGCTACGACGCCGACCTCAGCATCGTCGACATGAAGCGCCGCGAGACCATCACCGACCACTGGATCCGCTCCAAGAGTCAATGGACGCCCTATCACGGCGTCAGCGTGCAAGGCTGGCCGGTCGGCACCATCGTGCGCGGACGGCGCGTGCTATGGCAGGGCGAAATTGCCGGGCCCGCCACCGGGCAACCGGTCAAATTTTTGGAGCAAAACCGCGCTTGAACGCTGGGTCATCCCGGCCCGGCGCCACCCAGGCCCGGCAGCCGGGACCCCTGGGTGGGCAAGCTATCGGGTCGCGCATGCGCGCTACGGGATGCAGGCCTCAGCCGCGGTTGGAGCGGCCATTGCTGGCCCGCTTCTTGGGCGTCGCTGCCTCCTTTGCAGGCTTCACCTGGTCGGCGACCAGCTTGTCCAGCTCGGGCGGCAGGCGGTTGAGAACCTGCACGCTCACGCCGATGGCGACGCGATTGGACAGGTCGACGATGTGGCCGTTGAGCATGCGGAAGCAGCCGGAGGACGCCGCGCGGCCGATCGACTTGGCGTCGTTGGTGCCATGGATGCGATAGAGCGAGCTGCCCAAATAGAGCGCCATGGCGCCGAGCGGGTTCTTCACGCCGCCCGACATTCGCTCCGGCAACCGCCAGTCGCGGGCGCGCATCTCATCGGGCGGATTCCAGTCGGGCCAGCTCGCCTTGCGGCTGATCGTCTCCGTGCCGGTCCAGGTGAAGCCCTGCCGGCCGACCGAGATCGGGTAGTGCAGCGCCTCGGTGTCCGACTTGATGAGCAGCAGTTGCCGGCCCTTCGTGTCGATGATGATGCTGCCGATCGGATACTGGCTCGGGAACGAGATGGTCTTGGGGTCGAGCGGCGCGATCTCGGGACGGGCGCCGCCAGATTGGAACGACGGACCGCGGCGCTGGTAGTAGTCCTCGCCCCAGCCGCCCCAAAACGAAAAACTCTGTTGGCGATAATAGCCGCCGCGGCCATAGGGCGATCCGCCCCACTGCGCTTCGGCTGTCGTCCCCGCCAGCAGCACCACAGCCACTGCCCCAAGCCCCGCACGCCACATTGTCTTGACCCCTCCTGGTTCTCGCAAGACGCCCGATTTTATCCAGCGTCTCCTATACTTAGGTTACTGCGAGCAGCAACGTGGCGGTAGCGATTTAGTTTCACCGATTTGCCGCACGACCGCGTCAAGTTGCAGCAATATCACTTGCGGAAGTGATGCCAGGTCCCATCGGCGCCGATTGCCAACCGCCAATGCGTATATTTACCGGACTGCAGCATCTCCTTGGCCGCCGCCGGCGGCACCAGCCGCAGCAGCTCAACCTGCTGGGCCGCGCTGAGCTTGGCGAGGGGCACCTCGGCAAAGTACGGCCAGACGTAGATGCGGTTGTTCTCGACATCCCGCCCGAGCGGCACCGTCACGTAGCCCGCATCCAGGATCTCGGCCAAGGCGGCCAGCACCTCAAGGCCCTCCCCGTCGCCCGAGATCTTCTTCCAGTGCGCGACCGGATCACTGACCGGCGCCGGACCCAATTCGGGTTTCAGCTCGTTGAGCTCGTAGGCGTGCCGCAGCTCCTCGATCTTGCCGGAGCGCACGGCCGCCAGCATAGCCTCGCGCATCTCGGTGACCGGGGCTGGGAGCTTGGCTGCGCCATAGTTGACCGCGAGGTCAGCCGCCGCCCGCGCCGGCTGTTTTTTTGTGGCCTCGGTCTTGCCCTTGGCGGCCTGCGCCAAGGCCGGCCTTGACGCATCGACGCAATGGACAACCGCGAGCAGCGCCAGTACCAATGACCCAACAACACTGCCAACCGTCCACGCTGATTTCCGCATCCGGGAGGTCCCTGTTGCTGCCGAACCGTTCGCCGGCCGCCGGCCCGTGCCGGCGGGTGCCGACGCCCGGCAAGTTACCCCACCTTGCCCGCGCTGGGCGGTCATGGCGGCGGGGCACGATATAGTACAACCGTGACCTACTTTCCCAATCCCCTGATCATCCCGATCGGCTTCGTCGTGGGTGTCCTGCTGGCGATGCCGTTCGGCCCGGTCAATCTGCTGGGTATCCAGCGCGCCGTCGAGCGTGGCTTCTTCGGCGGCATGGCGGCGGGCCTCGGCATCATGCTGGGCGACGGCCTGATTGCGCTCGGCGCGTCCATGGGCGTCAATGCCGTCTCGGGCGCGCTACGCGATTACCGCACGGCCATCCAGATCCTCGGCGGGGTGGTCCTGTTGGGAGCCGGCGTCAAGCTGTACCTCACCCGGCCGACCGTCGACATGGAGATGCAGGCCGAGAAGGCGACGCTGCGGGACTACGTCTGGGACATCCCGCAGGCATTTCTGCTCACCATTACCAACCCCGGCGCGGTGCTTGGGCTGACGGCCATCTTCGGTGGCGTGAGCTCGTTCGTGGAGGTGGAATCCCACATCGACGCACTGACCATGGTGGCCGCCATCATGGGAGGCAGCTTCTGCTATTGGTTCGTCGTCTCCCAGCGCATCAGCCAGGTGCGGCACCGGCTCGACAAGGTGCGCCTTGGTCAATTCAACCGCATCGCCGGCCTGGTGCTGATTGGCTTCGGCGGCGTCCTGATCGGGGAAATGGTCATCAAGCGACTGCGCTTCTGGTGAAGCGCAGCGCGCAGTCGTCCTACTGGCGCGTGCGGTAGAGCGTGAACTCACCCTTTTGCACCCGGCCCACCAGGCTGTTCACCAGCGATATGACCGATTCCTCGCCGTAAGCAGCAACGAGGTCCGTCAGCGCCGTATAAAGTGCGGCATAAGCCATCAGCTCCGGAGCAATGCCGCTCTCGGTGCCTTCTTCCCACGCTTCCAGGATGTAGTTGAGCGCCTTGACGCTCGGATCATCGCTCTTCCCCATACCCAAGGCATGCATGCCCACAGCTCCCCGTTCCCCCGTAACCCCAGTGGCGAGGGCCAATGCCTGCAACGGCCATTGGCTGCCTCGGTACACGCACCGGTAACACGGTGGTCGCAGGGTGGTACCTTCTACAACGGTTAACGATTAATCTCCGATCGTGGAAATTGCAGCCGATCTGAGCACAACTGCGTTTTTACGGAAACGCCTTCATTAGGCCGTCGGCGATCTCGGACCCTTCTGTCAGGAAGCGCGTGATGGCCGTCTGCGCCGAAGGCGTGCACGCGTTGTAGGTGCGGCTATAGCTGCGGTAGCCGTTGTTGAAGCTGCGCGTCAGCTTGGCGCGACGCAACGCCGAAGACCCCTCGGCGTCCATCAATTCGCGCATGCGATCGCGCCAGGCTTGGCCCTCGTTGGCCCCGCACAGCTCGCGCAGGTAATGCACGGCGCCCAAGATCTCCGACAGCCGCAGCAGGCGCTCGTCGTAGGGCCTGGTGTCGGAGCCGCCCGACGGCTGCGCCATCCCCGCTGACGCAGCAACGCCTAGGGCCACGGCCAGCGCTGCGCCGAGACGTACCAAGACCGATGCCGTGATGCTCATGTGCTGCGGGTCCGTGAGGCACCGATTAGTCGCGCAGGAAGCTCACATTCTAGGCGGGACCGAGGCTGGGGCAAGCGCAACGGCGCGCGTGTGTACACAAACAACTACCGCTCGTGCCCTTGGGCCAGGTTCCAGGCGCGACGTATCAGCGCCTCCGCCCCATCGGTCAAGGGATAGGCGCTGAGTTCATCCAGGCCTACGAAGCGGGCCGCCGCCGCGTCACTGTGGGCCGCCGGTTCCCCTGCCAGCCAGCGGCCCCAGAACACCGCCAGCAGGTAGTGCGCCGACAGCCGCGCCTCACCGTCCCTCAGGATCGCCTCGTGCACGTCGACCAGCCCGCCAATCTCGGCCTCCACGCCGGTCTCCTCGCGCACCTCCCGCAGGGCGGCCGCCCGCATGCGTTCGCCGGGCTCGATGTGTCCGCCGGGCGGGCTCCACCGCCCCTTGAGCGCGCCCGCTGCCCGCTCGACCAGCAGCACGGCCTGATCGCGGACGATGATGGCGCTGACCCCCGGCCTGGGCCAGGGCTGCCCGCCGGGCAAGTCGGGGTGGCGCGCATCGCTCATGCGCACATAGGTAGCCGAGGCGGGCGCCACGGTTAAGGGCGTTCTGAGCTCCCCGCGCGCGACCTCGGCTGCTGCCGCGACGCAGGTCCGTGTGCTGGCGACGTTTGGCTATGCTCGCGACCGGCCCCGCCATCGAGGCCATCGCTGCGGCGAGCGCTCCGCGCCAAAAGCAGTCATTGACGCTGCCTTGAAATCGGCTTTGCATCGGCACGCCACCGCATCGGCGCGCGTGATCAGTTGGGGGTTGCGGCATGACCTGGTCGATCATTGCATCTCACCCACAAACGGGTCGCATCGGCATTGCCGTGGCGACCCGGTTCTTTGCCGTCGGCGCCCTGGTTCCGCATATCGCAGCCGGCGTCGGCGCCGTCGCCACCCAGGCCTTCATCAACCCCCACCTTGGCCCCCGCGGCCTGGCGTTGGCCGCGCAAGGACGCGATGCCGCCGAGATCGTCGCAGCGCTGACGCGCGACGATGCAGGGCGCCACAATCGACAACTGCACGTTATGGACAGCCGAGGCGGGTTGGCGGCCTATACGGGGGCCGCTTGCATCGACTGGTGCGGCCACGACGTGCGCGCGACATTCTCCGTCGCCGGCAACATGCTGGCAGGACCGCAAGTCCTTGCCGAGACTGCCCGAACCTACGAGAGCAGCCCCCACCTGCCGCTTGCGCGCCGCCTGATCGCCGCCATGCGGGCCGGCGAAGCAGCCGGAGGCGACAAGCGCGGCAAGCAGTCGGCCGCCCTGCTCGTCCACGACCAGGAAAGTTACCCGCTGTACGACCTGCGCGTCGACGATCACCCTGATCCCTTGGCCGAGCTGGCGCGACTGGAGGAGGTCGCCCGCCAGCGCTGGCTTCACTTCCGACGGCAGATGCCAAGCCGGGACCGGCCGTCCGGCCTCATCGACCGGGGCGAGCTTGAGGATCTGATCGCGGCATCGATACAGGAGGGCTACGCGTGACCGGCGCCCCCTTGCTGGTCGTCGACAACCTGCACGTGACCTTCGAAGGTGACAGCGGCCGCCTTACCGAGGCTGTCGCAGGCGTGAGCTTTTCGCTCACGCGCGGGCAGACGCTGGGCATTGTCGGCGAGTCGGGCTGCGGCAAAAGTGTCACGGCTCTCTCGATCATGCGGCTGCTGCCCAGAACCGGCACCCGCGTGTCCGGGTCCGTCCGCTTCGAAGGACGCGAGCTGTCCGGCCTTCCGGAGCGACAGATGCAGGATCTGCGCGGCAACCGCCTGGCCATGATCTTCCAGGAGCCGATGACCTCGCTCAATCCGAGCTTCACGGTCGGAGACCAGATTGCCGAGGCCTTGACGCGACATCGCGGTCTGTCTGCCAAGGCCGCCCGCTCGGCCGTCATCGATATGCTGGCCCGCGTCAGGATCGCCTCGCCGCGCGAGCGGGTCGACGAGTATCCGCACAAGCTGTCCGGGGGCATGCGCCAGCGCATCATGATCGCCATGGCACTCATCTGCGCGCCGGCGCTGTTGATTGCCGACGAGCCCACCACGGCCCTCGACGTGACGATCCAGGCCCAGATCCTCGATCTGCTGGCGCAGCTGCGCCAGGAAACCGACTCGGCCATCATGCTCATCACGCACGATCTGGGCGTGGTCGCGGAGGTATGCGACGACGTTGCCGTCATGTATGCCGGCCAGATCGTCGAGCAGGCCCCGGCGGCGCGTCTATTCAGCGCGCCTCAGCATCCCTATACGGTGGGCCTGCTCGGCTCGATCCCGTTGATCAACACCAGGCGCGAACGTCTTGCGACCATCTCTGGAACGGTGCCAAATCTCGCCGCCGGCTTCACCGGATGCCGCTTTTCGGACCGCTGTCCCTTTGCCGACGAGAACTGCCGCCGCCAGCCGCCACCCATTGCAGAGGTGGCAGCCGCGCATTTCTCGCGGTGCTGGAAGGCCCCGCTGGAGGCGTTGGTGGCATGAGCGCGCCGTTGCTCGCCCTTGATGGCGTGACCAAGCATTTCGTTGTGCGCCGCTCGCTGCTCGGCACCCCCACGGCCGTGGTGCGTGCCGTCGATGGTGTGTCGCTCACGGTTGCACCCGCAGAGACGTTGGCGTTGGTCGGTGAATCGGGCTGCGGCAAATCGACGGTCGGACGCATCATGCTGCGTCTTATCGAGCCGACGGCTGGCAAGGTGCACTTCGATGGTCGCGATCTGGCATCGCTTTCCCACGCGCAACTGCGCCAGGCGCGGGCCCGCGCCCAGCTGATCTTCCAAGATCCCTATGGCTCCCTGAACCCGCGCATGACGGTCGGCGAGATGCTGGCCGAGCCGTTGCTGCTGCACACCGATCTTGCCCCCGCCGGTCGGCGCGACCGCGTCGCTGATCTGCTGCGCGTGGTCGGCCTCAAGGGCGAGCATGCCCGGCGCTACCCGCATGAATTCTCAGGCGGCCAGCGCCAGCGCATCGCCATTGCCCGGGCGCTGGCGGTTGAACCGAAGCTGATCGTGTGCGACGAGCCGGTTTCGGCACTCGACGTATCCATGCGCAGCCAGATTCTCAATCTGCTGAAGGACCTGCAGCAGCGCCTGGGCCTCGCCTACATCTTCATCAGCCATGACCTGGCGGTGGTCAAACATATCGCCACGCGTGTGGCCGTGATGTATCTGGGCCGCATCGTCGAAAGCGGTGCCTGCGACGACATCTTCAACCAGCCCCGTCATCCCTATACGCAAGCGCTCCTGGCGGCGGTGCCGATCCCATCGCCGCGCGCGCGCCAGCCGCTGCGCACGCTGCCGGGCGATCCACCAAGCCCGGTCCAGCCACCGGCCGGGTGCCACCTGCACCCCCGCTGCGCCCATGCTCGGGACGTTTGCACCGCATCACGCCCGCAGCTGATCGGCGACGCCCATGCGCACGCCACGGCTTGCCATCGCTGGCGCGACATTGTTTCCTCTGTCCCGTCTGCTGGCCCTGCCGGGCCGGAATTCTCTGCCAGCCTGCAGCGTCTCATCGGCGCATTCGAAACTAGAGTTGAAGACTGACGCGCGCCACGCGCACCAGCTCGGGAGTGCACTATCATGAAGAGGCTCGCCATTGCCGCCGCGGCGGCAGGTCTGCTGATCGGTTGCTCGAGCGCCTTCGCACAGACCACGCTGCGCGTGGGTCTGGCCGAGGATCCAGACGTCCTCGATCCGACGTTGGCCCGCACCTATGTCGGCCGCATCGTGTTCGCATCGCTGTGCGACAAGCTGTTCGACATCGACGAGAACGTCAACATCGTGCCACAGCTGGCCCTCTCGCATGAGACCACCGAGGACGGCAAGACCGTCACCATCAAGCTGCGGCCCGGCGTCAAGTTCCACGACGGCGAGGCCATGGATGCGGCAGCGGTCAAGGCCAGCCTCGAGCGCCACATGACCATGCAGGGTTCGTTCCGCAAGCCGGAGTTGGCAGCGGTCGACAAGGTCGAGGTCGCCGACCCACTCACCGTGCGGCTGCTGCTGAAGTCGCCGTTCTCTCCGCTTATCGCCCAGCTTACCGATCGCGCCGGCATGGTCATGTCTGCCAAGGCTGCTGCCGAAGCGGGCGACAAATTCGGCTTGAAGCCGGTCTGCGCGGGCCCGTTCAAATTTGTCGAACGCGTCCAGCAAGACCGCATCGTGCTCGAGAAATTCCCCGACTACTGGAATGCCGCCAACATCCACGTCGACCGAATAGTGTTCCGTCCGATCGTCGAATCCACGGTGCGCCTCGCCAACCTGAAGTCGGGCAGCCTCGAGATGATCGAACGCGCTCTGGCAACGGACCTGCCCGAGATCAAGGCGGATGCAAAGCTGCGACTGGCGACCGTGCCCGAGCTCGGCTACCAGGGCATCACCGTCAACATCGGCAAGAGCGATGTCGGCAAGGCCGCCTTCGGCAAGGACCCGCGCATCATCCAGGCATTCAACCTGTCGCTCGACCGGGAGGCGATCACCAAGGTTGCATTCAACGGCGAATTCCTGCCCGGCAACCAATGGGTCAGCCCGAAGAACCCCTATTATCAGAGCAAGTTTCCGGTTCCGAAGCGCGACATCGCCAAGGCCAAGGAGCTGCTGAAGGCTGCTGGCGTCAGCACACCCCTGAGCATCGATCTTATGGTGCCCAACAACCCCGAGACGCGGCAGGTGGCCGAGATCGTCCAGGCCATGGCAGGCGAAGCCGGCTTCGACATCAAGATCCGGGTGACGGAATTTGCCACCTCGCTCAAGGAGGCGGAGGAGGGCCGCTACCAAGCTTACATGCTGGCGTGGTCGGGGCGGGTCGATCCGGACGGCAACGCTTACATCTTCCACAAGACAAAGGCGCCCCAGAATTACGGCGGCTACAGCGATCCTGACGTCGACCGCTGGCTCGATGAGGCGCGCGTGAAGGGGCCGCTCGCCGACCGCAAGGCGATCTACGAGAAGATCACCGACAAGCTGCTGTCGGAGGGCTCGATCGTCTACCTCTATCACCGGCTCATGATCATCGCTCATACGGCCAAGCTGGATGGGTACAAGCAGATGCCCGACGGTCTTATTCGCCTGACGGGCGCGAAGCTAAAGCCGTGAGCGGTGCCAAATCGGGCAGCGTGTTGCCCATGCCCTTCCCCGCAACGCCATAGACGAGAGGCGGGCTGGCATCATGCTGGTGTTCCTCGCCAAGCGTCTGCTGCAGCTGATCCCGACGCTGTTCATCGTCTCGGTGATCATCTTCGGCCTGCAGCAGCTGTTGCCGGGCGATCCGGCGCTCGCCATGGCCGGCGAGGAGCGCGACCCGCAGGTGCTGGAGCAGATCCGCAGGCAATACCGGCTCGATCAGCCCTTCTACATTCAATACCTGTATTGGGTCGGTGGCGTGCTGTCCGGCAACCTCGGCGAGTCGATGCGGCTAAAGGAGCCTGTGCTCACGCTGATCGCGCAGAAGTTCCCGGTCACCCTCCAGCTCGCCTTGATGGCCATCGTCATCTCGCTGACGATCGGCATCACCGCCGGCATCATGTCGGCGGTCAAGCGCGATACGCCAATCGACTATGCCGTCAACCTGGTGGCGCTGTGGGGCATTTCCACGCCAAACTTCTGGCTCGGCATCATGCTGATCTTCTTGTTCGCGGTGCACCTGGGCTGGCTGCCTGCGTCGGGCTATGTCAGCCCTTTCCAGGATTTCTGGCTGTCCATGCAGACCACCATCCTGCCGGCGTTCGTGCTCGGCAATTCGTTCGCCGCCGTGCTCATGCGCCACACCCGCAGCGCGATGCTGCAGGCCATGAGCAGCGACTACGTGCGAACGGCCCGCGCCAAGGGTCTGGCTGAACGGGTTGTCGTGCTCAAGCACGCCATGCGCAACGCTTTGACGCCGATCGTGACACTGGGCGCGCTCGAGCTTGGAACCTTGCTTTCGGGGGCTGTGCTGACCGAGCAGGTGTTCTCCATCCCAGGCTTCGGCAAGCTGATCGTCGACAGCGTCTTCAACCGCGACTATGCGGTCGTGCAGGGCGTAACGCTGATCACGGCCACCACCTACATTCTGCTCAACCTGCTCGCCGACATCGCCTACGTCCTCATCAACCCGCGCCTCAGGAGCTAGTCATGGCCGTGGCGCATGCACACGTCGCCGAGCTCAACCATGAAAGTCCGACCGCTCGCGCGTGGCGCCGACTGCTGCGGCGCAAGAGTGCCGTGTTCGGTCTAGCCGTCATCACGCTGCTCGTGCTCATTGCGGTGTTGGCCCCGCTCATCGCCCCCTTCGATCCGACCCAGCAGAGCTGGACCGCTATTCGCAAGCCGCCATCGCTGCAGCACTGGTTCGGCACGGATGAATCCGGACGCGACCTGTTCTCGCGCGTGATCTTCGGCGCCCGCGCTTCCCTTCTTGCCGGCGTCGTCTCCATCTCGATCGCACTCGGCCTCGGCGTACCCATCGGGCTGCTCGCCGGCTACGGCGGCAGATGGATGGACGCCGTCATCGGCCGCATCACCGATGCCATGCTGGCAATCCCGTTCCTGATCCTGGCCATCGCGCTGGCGGCCTTTCTGGGGCCGTCACTCCAGAACGCCATGATCGCCATTGGGCTCACGGCCACGCCTATCTTCGTGCGCCTGACGCGCGGTCAGGTGATGGCCGTCAAGGTTGAGGACTACGTCGAGGCCGCCCGCGCCGTCGGCAATCCAGCCCGGCGCATTGCCATCAAGCACATCCTGCCCAACATCCTGCCGGCCCTGATCGTGCAGGCGACGATCTCGATCGCCACGGCCATCATCGCTGAGGCCAGTCTGTCATTCCTTGGTTTGGGCCAGCAGCCTCCGGCGCCGTCATGGGGCTCGATGCTCAACACCGCGCAACGCTTCCTCACCAACGCTCCGTGGATGGCGGTATGGCCAGGCCTTGCGATTTTCCTGGCGGTCCTGTCCTTCAATATTCTGGGCGACGGCTTGCGCGACGCACTCGATCCCAAGGAACGTTAAGTCGCCGACCTAGAGTGTGATGATCTCGTCCAGGTAGCCCTTGTAGCGCTGCGACTTGGGCTTGTCGCGATCCTGCGCGTTGACGTAGGCGATCGAGCTGCGACCCTGCAGCTGTGCAGGCAGGATCATGACGCGGATGAAGCGCGTGGCACGGTCCTGCGCGGCTTGGGCGAACACAGGCGCGGGCCCGCTTTCGAACCAGGCGCCACCCGGGGCGTAGCAGGTCGATGTACCTTGCGTGTCTATGCCAATGCCGCCTTCGATCAGGCAGCGGATGCCCGGCCCCTGATGCGTGTGCAGGTAGGCGCAGCCGCCCGCGGGAAATGCCACGCTGTCCGCGCGCATCAGCACGCTGTTGGCCGGCAGTCGTTCGATTGCGACGGACAACTTCACACGCGACATGCTGTGCCGGCTTGCGGCCAGGATGGGGGCGTCGCCGATGGGTGCCAGCTCCCAGCGCCAGATCGCAGCCCCGCCGTCGCCGGCCAGGATCTGCGCGTTGGCGTGTGCATAAGCCGCCTGATCGTCGACAACAGCCTGCCCTGCAACTGTTGCAGCACCGTGCGCGACGTAGACCACCCGCCACACCGCAGTCGACGCAAATTGCAGGCCGGCGCCTGACGGCAGCGTATCCTCGATCAAGCGAAGCTCGTACTCGTCGGCCACGTGCATACCCCTCCAATCCTGCGCTCGACGAAGGATGCTTTGGGCCCCGGGGATGGGCAATGACCGCAGGCTGCCGTCCGCACCCACGCGTTGGTAAGGCGAAATCCGACCGACTTCAACGCTGGCCCTTGAAATAGGGGATCATCAACGCCTTGGGATAGTCGGCGCCGCGCGCGATGGTCACCAGCGCGGCGATCGACAGGAGGTAGGGCAGCATCAGGAAGATCTGGCCCGGCACCGCGCCTCCGATCCGATGCTGCAGGCGCAGCTGAAAGGCATCAAAGGCCCCAAACAGCAGGGCCCCCAACAATGCCTTGCCCGGTCGCCAGGAGGCGAACACGGTCAGCGCCACGCAGATCCAGCCACGCCCATTGGTCATCTCGAAGAAGAAGGCGTTGAAGGCCGACATGGTGAGGAAGGCACCGCCCAGCGCCATCAGGATGGAGCCCGCCACGACCGCACCCATGCGGATGAGCGTGACATCGAGCCCCTGCGCCTCGACCGCCGCCGGATTCTCGCCCACGGCCCGGATCGCCAGCCCGAGCGGGGTGCGGTAAAGTATGAAGGTGGCTATGGCGAACAGCGCGAAGGCAAGGAAGGTCATCGGCGTCTGCCCGAACAGCGCCGTGCCGAGGAACGGCAGGTCGGACAGGCCCGGGATATGGACGGGGCGGAACGGCTGGATGGTCGGCGGACTGGCCACGCTCGGCAACGACAGGCGGTAGACGAAATAGGACAGCGAGGTCGCAAACAGCGTGATGCCGATGCCCGTCACGTGCTGCGACAAACCCAAGGGCACCGTCAGCACCGCATGCAGCAGCCCGAACAGCGCGCCAGTCAATGCCGCTATCAGGACGCCCGTCCACAGGCTGCACCCGAGATAGACACTGAGCCAGCCGGCGAGCGCGCCGGCGGTGAAGATGCCCTCGATGCCGAGATTGAGCACACCGGCGCGCTCGCACAGCAGCGCTCCCAGCACGCCGAACATGAGCGGCGTGGCAATGCGGATGGCGGCTTCCCAGAAGCTCGCTGCAATGACGATGTCGAGCACGGCTTGCATCGCTAGCCCCTATCCGAAACGAATGCGAAAGCGCAGGAACAGGCCGCTGACCAGCACGCACAGCAGCGCCAGTGCGACGATCAGGTCGGCGATATAGTTGGAGACGCCGAGCGTGCGGCCCATGGTGTCGGCACCGATGAAGATGCCGGCGATGAACATTGCCGAGGGGATCACGGCGAGCGGGGCCAGCGCTGCCACCATGGCGACGACGATGCCGGCATAGCCAAATCCGCGCGACATATCGGCCGTCAGGTAGCCCTTGAGGCCCGCCACTTCCGAGGCGCCGGCCAGGCCGGCCAGAGCGCCCGACAGCACACCGACCAGCACCATGACGCGCGTCACCTCGATGCCGGCAAAGCCGGCTGCCGCCTGGTTTTCGCCGACTGCGCGCACGGCCAGGCCAAAAGCGGTGCGGGCAATCAAGACGTACGCGACAACGCTGGCGACCAGCGCCAGCAGGAACCCCGCATGCAGCCGCGTACGCGCCAGCAGTACCGGCAGGCTGCCGGCGGTCTCGATCGGCGCCGACTGCGGCCAGCCCCCGCCCATCGGGTCTTTGAAGGGACCTTCCAGCATCATTTGCACGAACAGCAGCACCACGAAGTTCAAGAGCAGCGTCGTCACCACCTCGTCGACGCCGAGCTTCACGCGCAACACGGTGGGCCCCAGCATCAGCAGCGCGCCCGCCAGCGCCGCCACGATCAGGATCAGCGGCACCAGCACGAACGCTGGCGCCGACACGCCGCCGGAGCCGACCGCCACGGCCGCCAGGGCACCGGCATAGAGCTGACCCTCCGCACCGATATTGTAGAGGCGCGCACGAAACGCCACGGCCGCCGCAAGCCCGGTGAAGATCAACGGCGTCGCCCGTGTCAGCGTTTCGGTGCAGGCAAACACCGATCCGGCCGCTCCCTGCGCCATCAGTGCGAACGCCCGCAGGATCGGTGCGCCCGCCGCCGCAAGCGGGATTGCCGAGATGCACAGCGCCGCCGCGACGGCACCGAGCGGTACGCCGATCCTCAGTGCCAGCGGCACGCTCGTGCGCGGCTCGAAGCGGATCATGCGGCGTCCGCCTGCCCGGCCATCATCAGGCCGAGCCGCTCCAGGGTCACCGCCTGCACCGGCATCGGCGCGGACAGCCTGCCGGCGACCATCACCGCCACCCGGTCGCACAGCGCCAGCAGCTCGTCGAGGTCCTCCGAGATCAGCAGCACGGCCACGCCACGGTCGCGGGCCGCCAGCAGGCGCCGGTGCACGTCCGTAGTGGCGCCGATGTCGAGCCCGCGCGTTGGCTGATTGGCGAGCACGACGCGCGGCTGGCGCTCGAACACGCGGGCGAGGATCACCTTCTGCATGTTGCCGCCGGACAGAAGCCTGATCGGCGCATCCGCTCCCGGACAACGCACATCGTAATCGCGGATGGCGGTTTCAGCGTGCCGGCGCATGGCCGCAAAGCGCAGGAAGCCCCAGCGTTGCACGCCATCCCGGTCGAGCCCCTCCAGCGCCAGGTTCTCGGCGATCGACAGCGAGCCGACTACGCCCTCGTGCTGGCGATCCTCAGGGATGCGGCCGATGCCGGCCTGCACCATGGCGCGCGGCGACGGCCTCAATGGCTTGCCATCGAGTACGATTTCACCACTTGCCGGCACGATCGTGCCACCAATCACCCCCGCGAGCAGGCTCTGCCCGTTGCCGGACACACCGGCGATACCAAGTATCTCACCCGACAGGATTTGCAGTGCAACACTCGACAGCCCGCTGCGACCGTGGCTGCCGGAAACCTCGATTGCATTGAGCACCAGCCGCGGCGGGCCCGGTGCGCGCTGCACGCGCCTGGTCGGCGCCACCTGGCGCCCGACCATCAGCTCGGCCAGCATGGCGCGGTCGGTGCCTTCCAGCGCGCGGTCGGCGACCTTGCGGCCGCCGCGCAGAACCGCCACGCGATCGGCGATGGCGATCACCTCCTTGAGCTTGTGCGAAATGAAGATGATCGACAAACCGTTGGCAACGAGCCGCCGCAGCACCACGAACAGCCCGTCGACCTCCTGCGGCGTGAGCACGGCGGTCGGCTCATCCAGCGCCAGGATGCGCGCACCGCGGTAGAGCACCTTGAGGATTTCCAGGCGCTGCTTCTCGCCGACGCCAAGGCGCGACACGCGCCGGTCGGGATCGATGTCGAGCCCGCTGTCGCGCATCAATGCCGCGAGCTTTGCCCGTGCGCCGGCCAGGTCGAGGCTGATTGAGCGGAGCGGCCTTGTGCCGAGGACGACGTTTTCGAGCACGGTCAGGCTTTCGGCCAGCGCGAAATGCTGGTGCACCATGCCGATGCCAGCGGCGAGTGCAGCCTGCGGCGATCCGGCAGCGAGCGGCACGAGCTTGCCGTCTTCGCCCGCGACCCTGATGCTGCCCTCGTCGGCCACATAGTGGCCGAACAGGATGTTCATCAAGGTCGTCTTGCCGGCGCCGTTTTCGCCGAGCAGCGCCAGGATTTCGCCGCGCCGCAGGTCGAGATCGATGGCCTGGTTGGCGACCACCGCACCGAAGCTCTTGCCGATCCCGGTCAGGGACAGCACCACAGGTGCGTCAGGCTTGGCGAGCATTGGAGGGATCGTGGCGGAGAGCTGCGCGCGTGAACGTCACGCGCGCAGCCAGGTCTGATCAGGAGGACTTCGGTTCGGCGTCGTTCACCTTCACGACGAACGAGCCGTCGAGAATCTCCTTCTGCTTGGCCTTGACCATCGCCACCACGTCCGCCGGCACCAGCTTGTCGTCCATCGCGAGCGTCGAGCCGCCGTGCTTCATGTAGCTGTAGGGGCTGTAATCCTCGGCCGTGAACGTCCCGTCGGTGACCATCTTGATGGCGCGGTCGATGGAGGGCTCCATATGCCAGAGCGCGCTCGCCAGCACGGTGCCCGGATATTGCGGCGAGGTGTCGATGACGTTGCCGATCACCTTGACGTTGCGCTCCTTGGCGGCGTCGGACACACCGAAGCGCTCGGCGTACATCACATCGGCGCCGCGATCGATCATGGCGAAGGCGGCTTCCTTGGCCTTGGGCGGGTCGTACCAAGAGTTGATGAAGGTCACGAGGAACTTGACGTTCGGATTGACCGACTTGGCGCCGTCCATGAAGGCCTGCATCAGGCGGTTCACTTCGGGAATCGCGTAGCCGCCGACCATGCCGATCAGGTTCGACTTGGTCGCCTTGCCGGCAACGATGCCGGTGAGATAGGCCGGCTCGTGGATGAAGTTGTCGAATACCGAGAGGTTCGGCGCCACCGGCCCGAACGACGAGCCCATCAAATAGGCGACCTTCGGGTAGCCCTCGGCGACTTTGCGCGCCGCACGCTCGACCGCGAACATCTCTCCGACAATTAGGTCCGAGCCTTCCTCGGAGTATTGGCGCATGATGCGCTCATAGTCGTTGTTGGCGACGTTCTCCGACCACTTGTAGGTGATGTCGCCGCGCTCCTTGGCAGCGTTCAGCGCCTTATGCAGCCGCGACACCCACTGCTGCTCGACCGGCACGGTATAGATGGAAGCGACCTTGATCGGCTTGGTCTTGGCCTGGGCGACGGCGGAGCCACCCGTCCAGATCAGGCCTGCAAACCCGGCCCCGAGACGCAGGGCCGAACGGCGCGTCAAACACGTGATAGCCATGACATCCCCCTTGTTGCGTTTCCAAGTCATCTCAGCACAAGTCATCTAAGCACAGGTCGTGTAAGCACAGGTCGGCACAGGTTGCGTAAGCACAAGTCGTGCCGCGCTCCTGCTCGCGGGCTAAGCGCACGGGTGCTGCCTCCTTTGCCGGCCTTGAGGGCCGCGGCGCCGAGCGCATGCCCAAAGACTGGGCACCTGTACGCCAAGCCTGCCGCTGATCCTGGTCCTGATCCTCCCAGTCCGTTGTTACTTCGTGCCGTACATGCGATCGCCGGCATCGCCCAGCCCAGGCACGATGTAGCCATGGTCGTTGAGGCGCTCGTCGACGGCGGCGGTGAACACGCGCACGTCAGGGTGCGCGCCGGCGACGGCGGCGATCCCCTCGGGTGCGGCGAGCAGACAGATCAGCCGCATGTTGCGGGCGCCGCGATCCTTGAGGCGGCTTATGGCGGCAACGGCGGAGTTGCCCGTTGCCAACATGGGATCGACGACGACGGTCAGACGCTCGCCGAGCTCGTCAGGGACCTTGCAATAGTATTCGACGGCCTGCAGCGTGTCCGGGTCGCGGTAGAGGCCGACATGGCCGACGCGCGCCGACGGCACCAGGTCGAGCAGTCCATCGAGAAGGCCGTTGCCGGCGCGCAGGATGGGCACCAATACGAGCTTCTTGCCCGCTAGGAAGGGTGCACGCATGGGCCCGACCGGTGTCTCGATGTCGCGCCGCTCGGTCGGCAGGTCGCGCAGCAGCTCGTAGCCCAGCAGCAACGAAATCTCGCGCAACAGCGTGCGGAACTGTGCCGATGGCGTAGTCTTGTCGCGCATCAGCGACAGCTTGTGCGCGACCAGCGGGTGATTGATGACGACGAGATTGTCCACTCAGTCGCTCTCCATGATGTCCTCGTGCCAGAGTTCTGGCTTCTCGCGAATGAAGCGCGCCATCAGGGCGATGCAGTCGGCATCATCGGCGATCAAGACCTCGACGCCATGCTGGCGCAGGAGATCGGGATTGCCGGGGAAATTCTCATCCTCGCCGATCACGACGCGTGGGATGCCGAACTGGAGAACCGTACCGGTGCACATCATGCAGGGCGACAAGGAGGTATAGAGCGTCGTGCGGCGGTACGATTTCTGCCGACCAGCCTTGCGCAGGCAGTCCATCTCACCATGCGCGATGGGATCGCCCTGCTGGACCCGCTGGTTACGGCCCCGTGCGATCAGGCGCTCGCCCTCGGCCAGGACGCTGCCGATCGGACAGCCGCCTTCGTTGAAGCCAGCTTCGGCCTCCTCGTAGGCCATGCGCAGAAACCTGGCATCCACTGCGCTCAACTTGGACATTGCGACGAACCCCTGCGGATGCAACCGGCTTGCCTGCGGCAATACGGATCATTTACCACAAGAACAGCCGTGGCTCAGCGGTCGTTTCAACAGGCAACACGAATGCCTGTGGGCACATTGTATCCCGCCGCAGCGCTACTATAATGGATTTGGTGGCATGATCGACGCAACACTCCAAGCTGCCGGCTGGTCTTCAGCAGTGAGGATGACGCCCGTCCGAGCGGCGGGCCGTCGGCTTTTTGGGCACCGGCAATGACCCGTCCGAACCGTACCGATCATATTCGCCTGACGTCGCATGCGACGCCGGGCGCCAAGCCGCGCTTTCCAATCACCTGGGGCGCCGCCACGCCACTCGAGCGCGGTCCCGTGATCGGCACGGTGTCGCGACCGGCCGATCGCAACGTCATCGGCACGCACGGCGGCTCCTACGCGCTCTACCGGGCGCTGGCCGTCTCCTCCGGTGCCCTCAATCCCATTCGCCGGGCGGACCTCACCAACA
The DNA here is from genome assembly GCA_035762425.1 of Hyphomicrobiaceae bacterium. Taxonomy (GTDB): domain Bacteria; phylum Pseudomonadota; class Alphaproteobacteria; order Rhizobiales; family Hyphomicrobiaceae; genus AWTP1-13. The sequence continues at coordinate 18,962 of DASTOW010000137.1, forward strand.
CCCAGCCGGCCATCGCCATCGGTCCGTTCAAGCAATGGACCGACGCCCGCCGCATCGTGTCGCTCGATCCATGGGGGCACGTGGTGGCCGAGGCCTTCCAGCCCCAGATAGGCGAAGGCATCGACATTCGTCCCAGCATCGCCGTGACGCAGGCCAGGCTCGATCTGTCCGAGGTGCGCCAGGCTTTGGCAGCGGGCCGCCTCTGCCATGACGGCACGGTGGTGCACGCCAACGGCAGCGTCTCGGTGGTGAAGGTCGCCATCGACCCGGTGTGGTATCTGCCGGGCATCGCCGAGCGCTTCGGCACGAGCGAAGCGAACCTGCGTCGTACCCTGTTCGAGCAGACGGCCGGCATGTTCCCTGAACTGGTGACGAGGTCCGATCTGCAGGTCTTCCTGCCGCCGGTCGGAGGCACCACCGTCTACCTGTTCGGCGACGTTGCCAGGCTCGCCGATCCCGCCACCAGCATCACCTGCCGCGTGCACGACGAATGCAACGGCTCCGATGTGTTCGGCTCCGACATCTGCACCTGTCGGCCCTATCTCCTGCATGGCATCGAGGAATGCGTGCGCGCCGCGCAGGCCGGCGGCCTCGGCATCATTGTCTACAATCGCAAGGAAGGGCGGGCGTTGGGCGAGGTGACCAAGTTCCTCGTCTACAACGCGCGCAAGCGCCAGGAAGGCGGCGATGCGGCAGCCGCCTATTTCGAGCGTACGGAGTGCGTGGCCGGCGTGCAGGACGCGCGCTTCCAGCAGCTTATGCCGGACGTGATCCAGTGGCTGGGGCTGGAGCGCATCGACCGGCTGGTCTCCATGAGTGACATGAAATACGACGCCCTTTGTGCGCACGGTATCCGCATCGTCGAACGTGTGCCTCTGCCCGATGCGTTGGTACCGGCGGATGCGCACGTGGAGATGGCGGCCAAAAAGGCGGCCGGCTACTACGCACCCCAGCAGCCGACGCCGCAGGACCTCACGCAGACCATCGGGCGCACGCTCGACAAGAGCTGACCGCGCACACCGGAGCCAGACGCCCGTGCAAACGGAAGTGGCTGCTGCCTTGTCCCTATTGAACGCCGACGCGGTCCGCCAGCGGGCACAGTCGCTGCTGGTTGTCGGCCTCGACGACGGTCTGGCGCACTTTCGCATCGACTTGGCGCAGCTCGATGACGCTGCCGATCTGGTGGTCGCAACCACACGCGAGGCGTATCGGGATCTGGAGGTGCCGTTGCATGCGCGCTGGCGCCACTTTGTGGTGGGCCAGGACGATCGCTGGGCGGCAATCGAAGCGGCTAGACCATGGCGTGACGCGGCCGAGCGGGCGCGCGCCGCATTCGACCTGGCCATTACCAGTGTCCTTTTGGATGCCGGTGCGGGACCGCAATGGTCCTATCGCGATGCCGTCACTGGAATGCAAATTGGCCGCTCCGAGGGTCTAGGGCTGGCCAGCCTGGACATGTTCGCTGCCGGTGCGTTCTCGGCGCATTCCGGCTCGCCTTTGCGCGCCGATGCTAAGGTGCTGGAAACATTGTCGGTCGATACGCTGCGCCGCCATTTCCAGGCGAGCGACGCCAACCCGCTGGTGGGTCTGCAAGGGCGTGTGCAGCTGCTCGGCCGGCTCGGCGCCGCAGTCGCCGCCAACCCGGAGGTCTTCGCCCGTTCGGATGCACCGCGGCCCGGCGGCCTGTTCGATCACCTGACGACCCTGGCCGAACGCCGCTGCATCGCCGCACCGGTCATCCTGCGCGAGCTGCTGCTGCACCTGGCGGCCATATGGCCCTCGCGTCTCGCTCTCGGCGGCGTTCCGCTGGGCGACTGCTGGCATCACCCGGCTGTGCGGGCGAACGACGCGACCGATGGGCTGGTGCCGTTGCACAAGCTCTCCCAATGGCTGGCCTATTCACTGATCGAGCCCTTGCAGGCAGCGGGCCTCGAGGTGACGCACGTCGACGGCCTCACCGGCTTGGCCGAGTACCGCAACGGCGGCCTGTTTGTTGACACGGGCGTGCTGGCCTTGCGTGATCCCGCCGATTTGGAGCGTGAGCACGCGGTTGGTTCATGCCTCATCGTCGAGTGGCGTGCTCTCACGGTGGCATTGCTCGACCGGCTGGCGGATAGCGTACGCCGGCGGCTGGGCAAGGATGCCGTCTCCTTTCCCCTCGCGCGCGTGCTGCAGGGGGGAAGTTGGGCCGCAGGTCGGGCGATCGCTCGCCAGCGCCGGGCCGGCGGCGTGCCGCCCATCAAGGTCATGAGCGACGGCAGCGTATTTTGAACTCACCAGCGAGGAGCGTCATGGAAGGCGTCACCGTAGTTGAGCACCCCCTGGTGCAGCACAAGCTGACCCTGATCCGCGACAAGGACCGCTCGACCAAGTCCTTCCGCGAGCTCCTGAAAGAGATCGGCATGCTGCTGTGCTACGAGGTGACACGCGATCTGCCGCTCATGAGCGTCGAGGTCGAGACGCCGCTGGTGCGCGCCAAGGCCCGCCGCATCGCCGGCAAGAAACTGGTATTCGCGCCGGTGCTGCGCGCCGGCATGACGTTCGTGGAGGGCATGCTCGATCTGGTGCCCACCGCCCGCGTCGCCCACATCGGCATGTACCGTGAGCCCGAGACCTTTGTTGCCGTCGAGTATTTCTTCAAGGCACCGACGGACTTGGCCGAGCGTCTCGTCATTGTCGTGGCACCGGTGATCGCCACCGCCAACACGGCGGTAGCCGCCATCGACCGGCTCAAGGAGCGTGGTGCTACCAACATCCGGCTCGTCTGCCTGCTCGCCGCACCGGAAGGTCTCGAGCGGCTGCGGGGCGACCACCCGGACGTACGCGTTTGGACGGCCGCCATCGACAGCGAGCTCGACAGCCGCGCCTATATCCTGCCCGGACTTGGCGATGCGGCCGATCGCGCCTACGGCACCAGGTGACGGGTCTTCCCTAAGGCGTTGAGACAACTCACTCGACCATTTCAGGATTGAGTTCCCGTTGGCTGACCCAGA
>DASTOW010000138.1:0-14326 GCA_035762425.1 Hyphomicrobiaceae bacterium
TGCGTCCCACTCACGAAACTCTTGCTTAGCCCGTTCGACAGGCATCGAAGCAGCGCGGCGAAACCGCTCTTCTTGAGAAACGCCGTGAACGGCACGGTATGCGTCTCGCACATCAGCAGGGATCGCCTTACGGCTGAACCAATCGCCGTTCGGCGCACGTCTTAGCGCGGTCATCCGGATGTTCATTTGTAGCGCCCTTTGTAGCGGCAGGGCGCTGTAAGCTCTTGTTCCCTCGCATCTATTTGATCGCGAGGAGGATTTCAAGCGGCTTGGTGCGGACGGCGGGACTCGAACCCGCACGGGGTCGCCCCCTCAGGATTTTAAGTCCTGTGTGTCTACCGATTCCACCACGTCCGCGCCGGCGCCTTTATGCGCTGCGGGGCTGCCGGTGGCAATCTCACGCCTCGGCTGGCGTTGCGGCGGGCGGATAATCCACCCGCACGAGGTAGAGGCCACGCGCCGGCGCTACCGGGCCGCAGGCGGTGCGATCTTTGGCCTCGAGCGCCGCGCACAGATCGCTCGGCGTCCACTTGCCTTCGCCAACCAGCCTCAACGAGCCCACCATGGAGCGCACCTGGTTGTGCAGAAAGGAACGCGCCGTGGCCTCGATGACGATCTCCGCCCCGACGGTGCTTACCTCCAGCACGTCTAGCGTCTTAACGGGGGACTTGGCCTGACAGCCAGCGGCGCGGAAGGTGGTGAAGTCGTGCCGGCCAATGAGATGTGCGGCCGCCTGCGCCATCGCCTCGGCCCGCATTGGCTGCGGCACCCACCAGACTCGCTCCCGCTCCAGCACCGGCGGCGCCGGCCGCGCCAGGATGCGGTAGCGGTAGTGCCGCGCTAGCGCGCTGAAGCGAGCGTCGAAGTCGTCGCCAACCTGCGCGCAGTCGACGACCGCGATGGGATCTGGCTTCAGGTGGAAATTGAGGGCGGCGCGCACCGTGTCGGTCGGCCAGAAACGGCTTAGCTCGAAGTGCGCGACTTGGCCCAGAGCATGTACGCCGGCGTCGGTACGGCCGGCGCCGCGCACCGTTACGGTCTCGCCCGACAGCCTATGGATCGCCTCGGCAAGCCGACCCTGCACGGAAGTGCCGGCGGCCTGGATCTGCCAGCCGACGAACGGCGTGCCGTCATATTCGATCGTGACGCGGTAGCGGGGCATGTGTGCGCAGGTTGGTCGCGCCGGGATGGCGGCGATGTTCGTCATTCAGCCGCTTATTAGCAGAGCCGCTGCACGCGCAACCAGCCCGCCAGCATCAGCGCGGACCATCCAGCAGTTGCCTGCCCTCGATCCGGCGCAGGTACCGGCTGGAGCCTGCCGCATCGCCGACTCGGTACAGGTAGGTGCCATGGCCCGCGCAATGTTCGGATTGGTCGGGCGCCGCCTGCCGTTTGCCGTCCGGGCTGATGGCGCGAGCGTACGGCAGCGGCCGGAAAACGCGCACGCCCTTCTCGACGGTTACCGTCGCACCATGGTGGGGGAGGGTCCGGATCGGCGTGGTGGTCTGCGCCCCTGCGGGCAGGCAGGTGAGGAGGAGGCTGAGGCCGGCCAAAGCTGGCACCGCGCTAGACACAATCGAACTCCAATCACTGGCCATTAACCGGCAATTTACCAATTCGTCCGGGCTGCGGACATGCGTTTGTGGCGATTGCTTAACGGCGATAGCGTGCACCCCTACAGTTGCGCGCCTGCGGGCAGTGCAAAGCCGCGCAGGAGCTCCTCGGCCGACATGGGCCGCTTGCCGGCTCTTTGCGCCTGCAGGACGCGGATGGCGCCCTCTCCGCAGGCAATGGTCAGGTGGTCGTCCAGAACCGTCCCAGGACCTCCAGCGCCCTTGGCGGGATTGGCACGCAGGATCTTGATCCGCTCGCGCTTGTCGCCGCTGACAACCTCAAACCAGGCGCCGGGGATGGGGGATAGGCCGCGGATGTGGTTGTGAACCTCACCGGCCGGACGGTTAAAGTCGATGCGGCCCTCGTCCTTGCCGATCTTGGACGCGTAGGTGACACCCTCGGTCGCCTGCGCCCGGCACGCCAGCGTGCCGCGCTCGAGGTGAGCGAGCGCGCGCGCCATGAGGCGCGCCCCGCGTCCGGCCAGCAGGTCGTGCAGCTCGCCGGCCGACATGTCGGGGGCGATCGGCACGCGCTCCTCCAGACAGACCGGGCCCGTGTCCAGGCCGGCCTCCATGCGCATGACGGTGGCGGCCGTCTCGGCGTCGCCGGCCATGATGGCGCGCTGGATGGGTGCTGCCCCGCGCCATCGCGGCAGCGTCGAGGCGTGCAGGTTGAGGCAGCCATGCCGCGGCGCTGCAAGCACCGGCTTAGGCAGGATCAAGCCATAGGCGACGACCACGGCGACGTCCGCGCGATGCTTGGCAAACGCGTGCTGCTCCGCCTCGCCCTTGAGGGTTTTCGGGGCCATCACGGCAATGCCGGCACCGTCGGCAAAGACGTGGACAGCCGACTTGCGCTCGCTCATACCACGGCCGGCTGGACGCGGAGGCTGGGTGTAGACGGCCGCCACATCGTGCCCCGCCGTCAAGATCTCCGACAGCACCGGGACGGCGAAATCGGGCGTGCCCATGAAGACGACGCGCATTTGCGGCCCCCAAGCTCAGCCCCTACGGCCTAGTGTCCTGATCGATGTTGCACGAATTTCGCGATCTGAACGACACCGGTTTGACTCAGTCTGCTCGTGCAATTGACGTCGAGATGTGCGCCTCTAGACCTTGCCGCACACGTGGTAGCGGACGTCTCGATGAGCGCCCTAAGCCGTCTCCTCGGCCTTGGCCTGTTTCTTGAACTTGCGCACGATCATGTCGCGTTTCAGCCGCGACAGGAAATCGATGATCAGCTTGCCGTTCAGGTGATCGACTTCGTGCTGGATGGCGGTGGCGAGCAGGCCATCGGCCGCCAGCTCCTGCTGCTTGCCGTCGCGGTCCAGATAGCGCACCAGCACCGACGCGGGCCGCTCGATCTCGACCCTGAGGTCCGGAATGGACAGGCAACCCTCCTCGTGCAGCCGCATCTCGGAGCCCAGCGAAACGATCTGCGGATTGATCAGCACCAGCGGATGGGGCTCGGCCTCCTTCTCCGAGGTGTCGAGCACGATTAGCCGCCGCGGCACGCCGACCTGCACGGCGGCGAGACCCACGCCTGGCGCCTCGTACATGGTCTCCAGCATGTCGTCGGCAAGCTTGATCAGCTCGGCATCCACCCGCTCGACGGGCTGGGAGGCCTTGCGCAACAGCGGATCGGGAAGGGTGATGATGGGTAGAATGGCCATGCCGCTGACATAGGGCGCAGCCCGCCCTCGGTCAATCGCGCAGATGCTGTCATCCCACGCCGCGCGTCGACGCGTGCCGGGGACCTAAACCCGTGCACAAACTTGCATTTCTGGATCCCGGATATTTGCCATCGGCAGGTTCCGGGATGACACGCGGTTACCCGTACCGCTTGCGCGCCAGCTCGGCTCCCTTGGCCAGTGCGGCCAGCTTGCCGTAGGCGACCTCGCGCGTCATGGGGGCCATGCCGCAGTTGGTGCACAGGAGCATGTGCTCCTTCGGCACGTATTGGATGGCAGCATCGACCACGGCCAGCACGTCCTCGGGCGTCTCGACCGTATCGCTCGCCACGTCGATGGCGCCGACCAGCACGTCCTTGCCCTGCAGCAGGCCGAGCAGCGACAGCGGCACCTTGGAGTTGCGGCACTCCACCGACACCTGGCGGATGCTGCTCTTGGCGAGCGCCGGGAAAATCGCCTCGTACTGGCGCCATTCCGAGCCGAGCGTAGCCTTCCAGTCGACGTTGGCCTTGATGCCGTAGCCGTAGCAGATGTGCACCGCTGTCGTGCATTTGAGGCCCTGCGCGGCGCGCTCCAGCGCAGCGATGCCCCACTCGGTCACCTCGCCCATGAACACGTTGAAGGCCGGCTCGTCGAACTGGATGGTATCAACGCCGTCCTTCTCGAGAGCGCGTGCCTCCTGGTTCAGCAGCTCCGCGAAGGCCAACCCCATCTTGGCTTTGTCGCCGTAGTGGCGATCGGCAATGGTGTCGGCGATGGTCATCGGCCCGGGTAGCGTGAACTTCAGCTTGCGCTTGGTGTGGGCGCGCGCGACGCGGGCTTCTGCCTGATGCACCCGGCCTTTGAGCGCAATCGGCCCCACCACCTGCGGCACCATCGCCTTATAGCGATCGGCGCGGATACCCATCTCAACCTTGTGCTCGAAGTCGATGCCCTCCACCCGCTCCAGGAACCCGTGCACGAAGTGCTGGCGCGACTGCTCGCCGTCGCCGACGATGTCGATGCCGGCATCCTCCTGCTCCTTGAGGGCAAGCACCGTGGCATCGCGCTTGGCAGCATCGAGTGCCCTGCCCTCCAGCCGCCACGGCGCCCACAGCTTGTTCGGCTCAGCGAGCCAAGCCGGCTTGGGCAGGCTGCCGGCGATGGTGGTCTCGAACATGGTGGGCTCCTCCCATTCGTCTTGTTGGCGCCGCACTGGACGGACGGCGTTTCTGTGGGCAATGTCGAGACCGATCATAGCGCACGGGCTGGAGCCTTCGGAACCCTTGGGTCGTTGCCCAAGCCTAGGCATATTGGAGGGGTCTATGTTCTCTGCCGCGGACGCCGCGCGTTTCGTCGATGAGGCGCACCAGACGCGCGCCGCCTACGTGAACCTGCCCGACGGGCTCGCCCCCCGGACGCTCGAGGAGGCCTATGCCGCGCAGGAGGCCCTGTCGGGGCTCTGGGAGAAGCGCCTGGGACCGGTCGCCGGCCGCAAGATCGCGACCACCACCAAGATCATGCAGCAGCTGATGGGCATCGATCACCCCTGTGGCGGGCTGATTTTCGCCTCGCGCATCCACCGCGCGCCCGCCACCATCCGCAAGGCCGACTACGTCAACGTGCGCGTCGAGTGCGAGCTGGCCGTGCGGCTCGGCCGCGACCTGCCGAAGGAGCCCCAGCCTTACACGCGCGAGAGCGTGCGCGACGCCATCTCCCAGGTGATGGCGGCCTTCGAGCTGATCGAGGATCGTCATGCCGACTACAAGACGAGCAAGGCGCTGTCGCTGATTGCCGACAATGCCTGGAACGGCGGCATCGTCATCGGAGCGGCGAGCGCGCCGCCGGCCGGCGATCTCAATGGCATTGCTGGAAAGCTGATGCGCAACGGCAAGCCGGATGGCTCCGGCAGGACCGATGATCCGTTGGGCGCGCTGGCGTGGCTTGCAAATCTCGCCGCCGACCGTGGGCGCCCGATCACGGCCGGCATGGTGGTCATCACCGGCAGCGTCATCACGACGGTCGACATCGCCCCCGGCGAACGGCTCGATTTCGAGCTCGATGGCATCGGTTCGACGTCCATGACGGCCGTGTAGGACCACGCAATCCGCAAACTCGAGCGGCGAACTACGAAGTCGGGTCGCTCTTGTTGCCGGTGCCGCGCTGCTTGTGCTGCGGGTTGCCGGTGCCTTCGGGCGACAGCACCTCGTAGAGCCGTGACGCCTCCTCGGGTGGACCGCGTCGCTCGCCGGGGGCCAACACCCTCAGGATGTCGATGCGGCCGCGCAAGCTGACGGTAAGCACGTCGCCCACCCGCACGGTCTGGCTCGGCTTGGTGGCCTTCACGCGATTGACCCGCACCTTGCCCTCAGTGACCAGCTGGGCCGCCATCGTGCGCGACTTAATGATGCGGGCGAACCAGAGCCACTTGTCGATCCGCTGCGTGCCGGCAGCCCGCGGCGCATCGTCGTGGTCGAGTTCGTCCGCGGCGGTCATGCGGCCAGGGTCATAGCAGGATCACTCCTGGGTGCGCTTGTCCATGCTGGCCTTGAGGGCGCTCAGAGCCGCAAACGGCGAGTCGGGATCGAAGCTGCCCTTGCGTCCGGGCGGCGAAGCCTGCAGCGCCACGCGCGGACGCTCCTCGCGACGCGGCTTGCCGCCGTCGCGACGCGGCTCGCGCCGGTCGGTGCGCGGCTTGTCGCCGGAATGCCCGGCCTTCGCCTCGGGGCGCGCCACATAGCCCTGTTGGCGACGACGATGCTGCGGCTTGGCGCCTTCGCCTGATTGTGGCGCTGCGCCGCGCTTCTCCCGGTGCGCCTGCTCGACCACCCGGCCACGCCGGCGCGGTCGCCAGATCTCTTCCCATTTGACCGACTCGGGTTCCTTGGCGGCCTCGGCTGCGTTCGCCGGTTCGTCTGGCTTGGCCGTCGCAACCTCGCTCGGGGCCACCTCGGTGGCGGCTGTGCTGCCGACCGGCTCGGTCGCCGCCGTCGCGACCGGCTCTGCCGGCGTCTCGCCGACTTCGGCGGCTGCTGTCTCAACTGCAGATGCATCGCCCGGCGCCGCGGTTTGCGCAGCGATCGTCGCAGCCTCGGTTGCTGGGGTGGTCGCGTCCGCGGTCGCGGCAACGGCCACGGTTGCCGGAGGCTCGCTCCGCACCTGCCGGCGATCGGCCCAGAAGCCGAGCGCACGTAGCACGTTGCCCAGTTCCTCGGCCGAGCAGCCCAGGATCGACATCATGTCGGGCGTTGCCTTGAAGCCGCCGTCGCCGGTTGCCCCCTTGGGCGGCAACGTCGGATTGGCCTCGTTGGTGCGCCACGACACCAGCACGCGAATGAGGTCGGCGAGGCGCTCCAGCATGTCGATGCGCACTGCGCGCGGACCGCACAGGTGGAAGCCGGCAACGCGATAGTACTCGTCCGGCGTGCCCGCCGTCGGTGTGAGCGAGGTCAGTCCCGCGCGCGGTGGCTCGGGCTTGGTGGTGAGATCAAGGCCATGCGCGGCACCGTTCTTCAGCGTCCACAGCACCAGCGCCAGCTCGGTGCTGGCGGGCTTGAGCATGGCCGGGAAGTAGATGTTGAAGGCGCCGAAGCGCACGCCGTACTTGCGCAGCTGCGCCCGCGCCGGCTGATCGAGCGCGCGGACCTCCTCGCCCACGCTCTCGCGGCGCAGGACGCCGAAGTTTTCCGTGAGCCGGAAGGCGATGCCGCGGGCCAGGCCCAGGATGTCCTTGGCGTTGGCGATCTCGATCAGCGGCTTCAGCCGCTCACCGATCAGCTCGGTGATCCAGGTGTTGAGGCGCTCCTGCACCTTCTCCTTGTCCGGACCGGTCAGGTGCTCATCAGAGAGGATCACTACGACGGGCTTGAGCGGATCATCACTCGCTTCCAGCCGCGCGACCTCCTCGTCGCGCCACAGCACCTGGCCACGATGCGTCAGCTTGAACGCGTCGTTTTTGGCGGCCACCACGCGGCGTACGCGCATGGACAGCTCACGCGACAGCACGTGCGCGGCCGCGTTGCGTGTGGCCTTGCCGTGGATGCCTTCGGCCTCGGTGTCAGGGAAGAAGCGGAATCCCTTCAGGCGGCCGACGTAGTGCCGCTCCACCTTGACGGCGCCGTCCTCGCCGATCTCGGCGTACAGTTCGTCCTTCTCCTTCAGACCGCGCATCAGGGCGCTGGTGCGGCGGTCGACGAACCGCTGCGTGAGGCGCTCGTGCAGGGCATCCGACAAGCTGTCCTCGATGGCCTTGGTGCGCTCCTGCCAGTGCTCGTGGTCGGCCAGCCAGCCGACGCGGTTGGACACGAACGTCCAGGTGCGGATGTGGGCGATGCGGTTGGCGAGCGTATCGATGTCGCCGTCGGTGCGATCGGCAAACGCCACCTGATTGGCGAACCAGTCGACCGGGATGCGTTCCTCGCCGGTCATCAGGAACTTGTAGAGCGTGGCCACCAGCTCGGCGTGGTTCTGCGCCGAGATCTTGCGGTAGTCGGGGACCTGGCACACCTCCCACAGGCGGCCGACGGCTGCCGGCGCGATGGCCATCGCAGCGACCTCCGGATCGCGACTGACCGACTCCAGCGCGATGGTGTCGTCGGCCATGCGCGCCCTGCTCAACCTGCCTTCACGCGGCGTCTGGCGCAGGCTGTCGCGCAGCCGCTCGAGTGACCCGAAGTCGAGATCGCGGCTGCGCCACTGCAACGATTTCACCGTGTCGAAGGTGTGCGTCTCCAGCCGCTCGATGACGTCGGCCGAGAACGGCTCGACGCCACCAGTTACGCCGAACGTGCCGTCGTTCATGTGCCGGCCGGCGCGACCGCCGATCTGGGCAAGCTCGGCAGGCGTGAGCGCCCGATGCACCTGGCCGTCGAATTTGCGCGTGCCGGCGAAGGCCACATGGTCGACGTCGAGGTTGAGGCCCATGCCAATGGCGTCGGTTGCCACCAGGAAATCGACATCGCCCGATTGATAGAGCGCCACCTGCGCATTGCGTGTGCGCGGACTGAGCGCACCCAGCACCACCGCCGCGCCGCCGCGCTGGCGCCGGATCAGCTCGGCGATGGCATAAACCTCGGAGGCCGAGAAGGCCACCAGCGCGCTGCGTGGCGGCAGGCGCGTGATCTTCTTTTCGCCGGCATAGCTGAGCTTGGACAGGCGTGGACGCGAGATGAAGTTGGCGCCGGGAATGAGGTCGGAGATCGCCTCGCGCATGGTCTGCGCGCCGAGCAGCAGCGTTTCGTGATGCCCGCGCACGTGCAGCAGGCGGTCGGTGAAGACGTGGCCGCGCTCGGGGTCGGCTGCGAGCTGCACCTCGTCGATGGCAAGAAAATCGACATCTGCCTCGCGCGGCATCGCCTCGACGGTGCACACGTAGAAGCGCGGGCTCTCCGGCTTGATTTTCTCCTCGCCAGTAATGAGCGCGACTTTGTCGGCGCCGACGCGCGCCACGATCTTGTCGTAGACCTCACGCGCCAGCAGACGCAGCGGCAGGCCGATCAAACCCGTGTCGTGGCCGAGCATACGCTCGATGGCCAGATGCGTCTTGCCCGTGTTGGTTGGCCCGAGCACAGCCGTGACATTGCGGATGCGGTTTGCCAGGTCGAAACTCATCCAGCACCACCCTCACCAGGATATTGTGAGCGGAGGCATTGCAGAGCGCTGTGACAATATCAAGGGCCAGCGGCAAAAAAGCCGCGCCAGTCTGCGCAAGGTGGGCACGCCGGTCGTGTGCCTCAAAAAAGCTGAAGTTGGTAGGCGGTCAGTGCAGGAGGGCAATCTGCGGCTTGCCGTTTAGGATGATATCGACCCGCTTGGAGATGATGGTCGCAGTACCCGCCATGGTCGGCACGGTGATCTGATATGGCACGAACACGTTGGCCGACGGGATCGGCCGCAGCATCACCTCGATGGCGTCGTTGGCAGCCATGTACTTGGTGTCGGAATCGACCTTGTGGCCGGCGATCGGCAGATAGCGCACGCGGCACACATGGGCCATGCCCGGCTGGCCGCTCGGCTGCTGCTCGGTGATCTTGGTCTCGCCCTTGGGGCTCAGGATCAGATCGAAGCGCTCTTTGCCATCGAAAATCGGCACCCGCCGCTCGCAGGGGCTGGCCGAGGGGCCGCGCGACACGGCCATGATGGCGCTCAAGGGATCGAGCACGCCCCTGAGGTGCTGCTCGCGCACCGGAATGACCTCGCCCTTGGCCGGTGCAGTGGGCAGGTTCTTGACCTCGGTCACCGCGCCGTTGGCGAACTCCAGCCGGGTGGAGCCCGACTTGGCGCTGCTCTTGTACTCGAACGAGAAGGCAGCCGGCTTGGGCGACTGGTCCACGATCGAGCCGAAGGTGCGGGTGAAGCCATCCCAGGTGAAGGTACCGAGCAGGATGGAGAGCTTGGCGTTGCCGATCAGGGTGTAGCTCTCCTGCTCGGCCTGTGAGTCAAACTCGAACGTGCCGACATTCAAGCCGTTGAAGTTGACGTCGTAGACGGCGCGCACGGCAGCGGGCCAGCTTTCCGCAGACGCGGGACTTGCACTCGCAACCAAACCGCACAGCGCCAATACCGCACCGACTTGAGCAACAGAACGCATGATGACCACCCCGGCAGACTTCAACGCCATGACGTTGCCAAACCTGAAAAAACGCAACGCAAAACTTGAAGCCCCCGGTTCCGAAGGTATCCGGTTTTACGTCATTTGTGTGTCGCCCTCAGCATAGTCCGGATTCAGTAAACAAATCAGACACACTCGCGTAGAAATAGAACAAGTATCCCCATGCCCGAGGTTTGCGTGCCTTCACCGTCAGGTGGCAACAAGCTTCGGCAGCAAGTGACACTTGCGATAGTGACACTGCGATAGTGACACTTGCCAAAGTGATACTTGCCATAGTGACACTGGCGATCATGCATCTGCCGGTGTGGCTCAGATTGAAGAATTCGCTCGGTCCTAGCCGCCAGCCCAGGCGAATTTTTCGATCATCACACCAGGGGCTTGACGTTCCTGGCCCGTCCTATAGAAGGACCGCCGAGCGCCCCGCCCTTGAGTTGTGAGGCGGCTTTTCTGCGCCTATGGAGCAACATCATGACCCGCCGTTGTGAGCTGACAGGCAAGCTGCCGATGTCCGGCCAGCTGCGCAGCCACGCCGAGAACAAGACCAAGCGCACCTTCCGCCCCAACCTGTGCGAGGTGACCCTGATCAGTGATGCCCTGCAGCGCAAGGTTCGCCTGCGCGTCAGTGCTCACGCGCTGAAGACCGTGGAGCATCGGGGCGGCCTGGACGCCTTCCTGCTCAAGGCCAGCGAGGCGGAGCTGTCCGATAAGTGCCAGCGTCTGCGGCGCGACATCATCAAGGCCCGCAACAACGAAGCGGCCTGACCTTGGCCAATCAGGCCTGTGGATAACGTCAGGGCCGCGACGCGTTCGCGGCCTTGTTGCTTAGCAGCGTGAACTGCAAGAGCAGGTTGCGTTGCAGCAGCGAATTGAAGTTGTCATCCGACATCAGCGTGACGATGGTCTCGCCGGCGCGGCCGCGGTGCACGGCGATGCCTTCCATGTTGTCGATCTCGAAGCTGCCGTCGGCCTGGATGAGGCTGCGCCCGTCGAGGCGCGCGCCGGGCTTGATGTCGGCCGCGGCCAGATGGCGGATGCGCATTTTCACGCCCTCCGTCCAACGGAAGCGCCGCTCCAGCACCAGCAAGCCGCCGTCGTCCAGGCCGGCGGCGCCGGTGATGTCAAAGCCGTCGATATCGCGCAGCTGGAAGCCCTTGGGCTCGCCGCCGCTCCAGATCCAGCCGCTGTGATAGCCGCTGCCGCGCGTAAGGCGCTCGGCAAAGCCGACGATCGAGCCTTTCAAGGGCCCTGCGCGCAGCACCGCGACGCCCTCCAGACCCTGGTTGGCGCTCATGCGCCGCGAGTCGGGCGGCATTTTCATGTAACCACTCGGCGCCTGCAGTTCGCGGTCACGGATCTCGAAGCGTCCGAGACGGTGCAGGCGCTCGAAGCCGATCACGACGGTGCCGTGCGTCAGGTTGCCATCAACCAGGGCCAGGGACTCAGCGTCGCCCTCGCGCTTGTCCTCGAGCGGCCGCCCCTTCACGGTCAGCATTGGCCCGATGCGCGCATTGGTCAGGCCGGCCGGTCGCGTGCCGTCGTACTTGATGTCTGCCGACAGCCAGGCGCCGACGTCGGATACTGCAAACAGTCGGCTTCCATCCGCCTCGACAATCAGATCGGACCACCCGCCGAAATCGGGGGACGGCGAGGTAAGAACGAGACCGCCACGAAACTCGAGATCGCCGAAACGCTTCGCGTCGGGACGGCCGCGCTCGAAATGCGCAACTGGCCGCGCGGTGATGGCGATCGCCTCGGCCTTGGATGGTACGCGGCCCTTGTCGTCATCCTCGGCGAAAGCCTGCTTCGGCATTGCCGGGCCGGCGGCCGACGCAGCGATCAGCGCCGCGACAACGCGCCTGCGGCTGAGCCGCGACGATCGGGCAAAATCGGTCATTGCGCGCTTTGCGCATCGCTGGCGTCAAAATCCTGCCGGCGATGCTCCCTCCCCAGGTTGGCCTGTAGCTATTGCAATCTGCGACGCGGGGCCGGCTTGGCCGTGCGCTGCTGCGGGCCTGGCCCATCCTCCTCGAACAGCTCGACGAGCTTGTCCGTCATGGCGCCGGCGAGCTCGGTCGGGTCGGTGATGGTCAGCGCGCGGCGATAGTAGCGCGTCACGTCATGGCCGATGCCGATCGCGATCAGCTCCACCGACGAGCGCGTCTCGATCTCGTGGATGACCTGGCGCAGGTGCTGCTCGAGGTAGGAGCCGGTGTTGACGGACAGCGTGGAGTCGTCGACCGGTGCGCCGTCCGAAATCATCATCAGGATGCGGCGGCGCTCCGGACGGCCCTGCAGGCGCCGATGCGCCCAGGCCAGTGCTTCGCCGTCGATGTTCTCCTTCAAAAGCCCCTCGCGCATCATCAGCGCCAGCGCGCGCTTGGAGCGACGCCAGGGCGCATCGGCCGGCTTGTAGATGATGTGGCGCAGGTCGTTGAGGCGGCCCGGGTTGGCCGGCTTGCCGGCGGCCAGCCAGGCCTCGCGCGCCTGCCCGCCTTTCCAGGCACGCGTCGTGAAGCCCAAAATCTCCACCTTCACACCGCAGCGCTCCAGCGTGCGCGCCAGAATGTCGGCGCAGCAGGCTGCCACCATGATCGGGCGTCCGCGCATGCTGCCGGAGTTGTCGAGCAGGAGCGTGACCACCGTGTCGCGGAAATCGGCATCGCGCTCCAGCTTGAAGGACAGCGGATGCATGGGATCGATGACCACCCGGGTCAGCCGCGCGGCATCCAGCGTGCCCTCCTCGAGATCGAAATCCCAGGCGCGGCTCTGCTGGGCCATCAGCTTGCGCTGCAGCCGATTGGCGAGGCGCGCCACCGCGCCCTGCAGGTTGCGCAATTCCTTGTCGAGGAAGGTGCGCAGCCGCTCCAGCTCGTCGGGTGTCGACAGGTCCTCGGCCGCCACCTCCTCGTCGTGGGCGCGGCTGAATACCTTGTAGCCAAACGCCTCGGGGTTATCGAGGACGTTGAAATTCGGCCGCCAGGGCTCACGCGCGTCGGCCATCTCGTCGCTGTCGGCGTCGGCCTCAAACTGGTCGCTGTCGGCCTCCTGGGCGCTTTCGCTGGTCTCGCCTTCCTCGCCCTCGCCGCGCTGGTCCTCGCTCGACTGGTCCTGCGAGTCCTCGCCCTCGCTGCGATCCTCGGCGTTCTCATCGCCGCTTTCGGGATCCTGCTCGTCGTCCTCGCCTTCCTCGCGCTCGCCCTCCGAGCGTTCCTCGGACAGGTCGAGCGTCTTGAGCAAGTCACGCAGCTGGCGACCGAACGTCTCCTGGTCCTCGGCCAGCTTGTCCATGCGGGCGAGCGTGCGGCCGGCGCGCTCCTCGATCCACGGACGCCACAGGTCGACCATCGCCTTGGCGGTCTCGGGCGGCGCGGCCCCGGTCAGGCGCTCGCGCACGATCAGCGACAGTGCGTCCTCGAGCGGCGCATCCGCGCGCTCGGTGATCTCGGCGTATCGGCCGTGACCGTACTGATCCTCGACGCGCGCGGTCAGGTTCGCCGCCATGCCCGGCATGCGGTTGGCGCCCAGCGCCTCGACGCGCGCCCGCTCCACTGCCTCGAACACCGCACGCGCCGGTCCCGCCGACGGTGCCAGCCGCGCGTGCACTTTGGCGTCGTGGCAGGCGGCGGTGAGGGCAAGGCTGTCCGCCCAGCCGCGGATCACGGCCACCTCGCGGGCGGACGGGACGCGCGACGGCTCGGGTAGCTGCACCAGCTTGCCGTCGATCTCCGGCTTGCCCGGCGCATAGTTGACCTGCACCTCGCCGTCGCCGGCGATGGCGCGCACGGCAAGCCCCAACGCCCGCTTAAAGGGCTCGGTCGGCGACTCCTTGTGCTTGGGTGCGGACGCCATGGCGCCAGTCAGTCCGATACTCTCAGCGACAAGATCAGCTCAGCGCCACGTTGGCAGCGCTCTCAGGCAGCTCCTCGCCGAAGCAGCGCTGATAGAACTCCGCCACCACCGGCCGCTCGAGCTCGTCACACTTGTTGACGAAGGTCAGGCGGAAGGCAAAGCCGACGTCGCCGAAGATCTCGGCGTTCTCGGCCCAGGTGATGACCGTGCGCGGGCTCATAACAGTGGACAGATCACCGTTGATGAACGCCGAGCGCGTCAGGTCGGCGACCCGCACCATGTTGGAGACAATCTTGCGCTTGGCCTCGCTCTTGTTGAACGACTTGGCCTTGGCCAGCACGATCTTGGCCTCTTCATCGTGCGGCAGGTAGTTGAGGGTCGTGACGATCGACCAGCGATCCATCTGCGCCTGGTTGATCTGCTGCGTGCCGTGATAGAGGCCCGAGGTGTCGCCCAAGCCGATGGTGTTGGCGGTGGCGAACAGCCGAAACGCCGGATGCGGCTTGATCACGCGCGACTGGTCGAGCAGCGTCAGCCGGCCGGAGGATTCCAACACGCGCTGGATCACGAACATGACGTCCGGG
>DASTOW010000139.1:0-22361 GCA_035762425.1 Hyphomicrobiaceae bacterium
TATTCGCTTTCCGCGGGTTGGATGATCCCGCGGCTTGGACAGCGCGGTCTTGCCGGATGGGGTGCAGTATTGCTGGCCTCGGGCTACGTGTTGCTCGCCGCGACCCCCTGGCTGTTGGTGGTGGCGCCGGCCATTGCCGTCATGGGGCTGGGCTTCTACATGCTGCACAACACCCTGCAGACCAACGGCACGCAGATGGCTCCGGATGCGCGCGGGCTTGCCATCTCGCTGTTTGCCATAGCGCTGTTCATTGGCCAGTCGGTGGGCGTTTCCCTGGCCGCGCCGGTCATGGACCGGTTTGGCGCGCGCCCGATCTTCCTGCTGACCGCAGTGGCCCTCGTTGCCATTGCCTTCTGGTTCCGCCGGCAACTGATCGCGCGTGAGCAGGCCGGGGGGTGAACCTGCGTGTGTCGGGGGCCAGCTTCGGCTAGAATTACAAACATGAGTTGGTCTGGACACGGCCGCGGCGGGCGTCGCGGCTATCATCACGGCAATCTGCGCGAGGCGCTCGTCAACGCCGCGCTGGATCTTATTGCGAGCAAGGGTCCGGCGGGCTTCACCTTCGCCGAGGCCGCCCGCCAGGCCGGGGTGAGCGCGGCGGCGCCCTACCGCCACTTCCGCGACCGCGATGCCCTGATGGCCGACGTCGCCAAGCGCGGCTTCGAGCGGTTCGAGGCGCGGCTCGCCGCCGCCTGGGACCAGGGTCGGCCAAATCCGCTCGCCGGCCTCGAACGCATGGGCCACGCCTACCTTGGCTTCGCCCGCGAGGAACCGGCCTACTTCTCCGCCATGTTCGAAGCCGGCGTTCCCCTCAACGAGCACCGTGAGCTGCAGGAGGCGGGTGACCGCGCGTTTGCCGTGCTCCGCCAGGCCTGCGAGGCCGTAGTCGCCACGCTGCCGGCCGGCCAGCGCCCGCCAGCCCTGATGATGGCGCTGCATATCTGGTCACTGTCACACGGCATCGCCAGCCTGTTCGCGCGCGGCGACGCAGCCCGCCGTACGCTGCCCATGACGCCGGAGGAGCTACTGGAGGCTGGCACCCTGGTCTACCTGCAGGGCCTGGGCCTCAGCGACAAACAGGGGCGGTCCAGCTGACTTGCCATGGGCTCCGCGTGGCCCCCGCAACCCCGCTGCGAGCCTTGGCACACCGCCCACGCGTCATTATTTTGGACATGCGCGGCGGAATGGGGTAGTGAGCCCCCGCGCCCGCGGCACAGCCGCCCGCCCATGGGCCGCCTTAGCTCAGATGGTTAGAGCGCTAGATTGTGGATCTAGAGGTCGCCCGTTCGATCCGGGCAGGCGGTACCACCTAAAACCCTTGATAATGTTAGACTTTTCGGCCATGGCTGCAGTTCGCCTTATTTAGAGTTTGGGCGCTGGGTCACGCCCGGGTCACAGAAGGCGAGTGACAAGCGCGGCTTGTGTGCAAAAGGTGACTGGTTCGCCAGCTTGCCGGTTGTGCCCTTAGCGTTCGTCGTCAAGGCTGCCGCAAGCCATCGTCATGGCGACGCCGAAGGGCCCTGCCGAGGCACCGGTTGCGTTGTCACAAGGCCGGGCCGAGCAGGTGCGATCCTGCGTCGAAGCCTACCGCAGGCCATGGCCGCGACCCGAGTTTCAGCGACGTTCGCCACAGCCTGGGACCGCGCGATCGACTGCCTCGGTCTATTTGAGAAAGGCGCTTACTTGATAGGCGGTGGTCGCGGCTCTCGTCCCAGGCCGATCGATCAACGGCGCACCTGTTCCGGACATGGTGGCCGAGCGCATCATCAGCAACGTCTGAGAGCCTGCCGGCGAAATAGCCCGCCGGCGCCACGAGGCGGCGGACTATCGTCCGTCAGTTCTATTCGATTGCGATGTCGGCGAGGACGGAGAGCGAGATTGGAAACTCGATGCCGAGGGTCTTGGCTGCCTTGAGATTGATAAGCAGCTCGATCTTCGTGACCTGACGCACGGGCAAATCGGCTGGCTTGGCGCCACTAAGCACGCGCCCAGCATAGATGCCGGCTTGACGGTGCGACTCGAGAAAGCTCCCGCCGTAACTCATCAGTCCGCCGGCGATCACGAAGTCGCGTGACTGGTGGATAGCCGGAATCCCATGCCGAACAGTGAGGGCGGCAAAGCGCTCGGCGTTGGTGCCGAAAAAGGTATCGGAAGTGAACACGAGCCCGTCGGGGCGAAGTTTGAGCAGGCTCGCCGACACGGCTTCCAGTTCGCCCACAGTGCTGGCACTTAGAGTGTGGAGTTGCAGCCCGGTCGCGCCGGCCATCGTCCTTAAGCTCGTCAACTGCGAGCCGGCCGTCGGACTGGTGGGATTGATGAGAACCGCGATCGAGGCGGCTGTGGGAACGGCCGTGCGCAGAAATTCGAGCCGCTTCGGGGTTACTTCCACGCTCAGGCTGGAAACACCTGTAAGATTACCTCCAGGCCGGCTCAGGCTGTCGACCAGTCCCATTGCGATCGGGTCTGCGCCCATTTCGAACACGATCGGGATGCTCGTGGTCACTGATTTTGCCGCGATCGCCGCGGGTGCGCCTCCGGGCGCGACGATCAATGCCACTTGACGGCTGACCAGGTCTGCCGCCAGTGCCCGAAGCCTATCGTGTTGACCTTCGGCCCAGCGAAACTCGATCGCGACATTGCGGCCTTCCACATAACCGGTTTCTTCGAACCCTTGGCGGAAAGCTCTCAGCCGACTGACGAACGCGGCCGGCGTCTGCGGACAGAGATATCCGATCACCGGCATGCCCGCCTGTTGCGCGCGTGGGACGAGGGGCCAGGCGGCCATCGCTGCCGAGTAGATGATAAAATCCCGGCGCCTCATTTCTAATGCGCTCCATCCCTCCAGGGATTGGGTTTGTGCCTAAAACGGATTACCACAGCTATTCCTCAAAATGAATTCCGCTGGCCGTCCGGCTCCGGAAATCCTGGTATAGCCAAGTCACGCCAGACTGTTGAGAGCGCTCGCCCGGCCATAGCGTGGTGTACCCGGCCGGAACAAGCGGCCGGCTACGGAGAGTTTCCGGATTCGGTGCAACCATCGAGAACCCGCACTTTGTCGTGCCCATAATAGTTTAAGGCCCACCACAATCGCGCCGAGCCGAGAGGGAAACCCATGTTGTCGTAGGCGACCAGGAGGGTTTCGGGGCGGCGGCGAAACGTTCTGGCGGCGCAAGCATGTCCGGCACCGGATGGGCGGGGCGCTGTCATGGCTGCAACGGGGAGGCGGTACCAACCAAATCAACGACTTGCTAGCGAAGTGTGGCGCTACCTCGCGCCATCGGCGGCGTTCACCCGACAGAGCGCTGCTCGACGATGGCTGGAACCAAGCCGTCGACACGCTGCATCAAGTCCGCCCAGGCAATGCGACCGTTGTTGTGGTCGGCAAGCGCCAGCGCAGCGAGCAGCGCACACCTGACGACACCATGCACACCGTGCCCTGGCGCCGGTGGTGCCAATTTCTGCGCCGGCCGAGTGCTCCTTGTCGCAAGGCCATATTGCGGCCGCGCTTTGGTTGCTCCTCTCCTCGCAGTCTGAAAGTAGGGGCAGTGCCACCGGGCGGGCGGCGGGCATGCGAGGCGGGAGCCTAACAAGCGATGCAGGAATGGTTCACGCCCACGCAGGCGGGAGTTGCCATGGTGACGTCGTGCCTAGCGCTCGTAGTCTCGGCCTACAGCCTCTACGCGACAGTACTGAAGCGGCCCGTTCTTGGCATTTACCAGCCCCCTCTCATCTATATGTACCGCCAAGCCAATCACGACGTGTTCGCTATTCCAATTACTGTGTCCAACGATGGCGCCCAGCGAGGTACGGTTCTGTCTTTCGACCTCGAGGTCACTCAGCCCGACTCTCGAGCGACCATGCAATTCCAGAATCGACAATTCGGGGCTTCGCCGCGCGCCGACGCGCGGCTGTTCACCCCTGTAACCATTGCTGGCCGCAGCTCCTTTTCCGATGTGGTCCTCTTCTACGCCGTATCCCCCGGGTCATTCGTCGAGCAGACCGGACCGGTTAGACTGCCGTTGCGATTCACCGTGCGGATGAACGTCAATCGCTACGGCAGCAGGCGCCCGGCACGGCAATCGCCAAGCGTCGCGTTCGAAATGGCCGCGAGCTACATCAAGAGCCTCAACGACATGGAGGCTGGTCGCGCAACCGAGTTCCTCGATGCGCGCTTGAGCTAAGCGGCCTGACGGGCAGCCATGCCGGCGCATCGTTGCGCTCGGTCTAGCAATGGTCTGTCGCGTGCTGGGGGGCTACGTCGGCGCACGCGCGGTTGGGCTAGCCCGGCTTGCTCCTGCGCAGCAGGAGCGCCAGCGGCACGATGGCGAGCGCTAGCAACATCAGCGTCCAGAACACGTCGATATAGGCCAGGAACGAGGCCTGCAGCTCAACCTGCTGCCCGATCCACTCGATGGCCTGCCGGTGGGCGTGCTCGTGTGGGCTGCCCTGCATCGTGAAGTACTCCGTCACCTTGCGCAGCGTGTCCTGGTATTCCGGGTCGGACGGCGACACGTTTTCCGCCAGCCGGCTCTGATGGAACTGTGCACGGTGTGCCAGCACATTGGTGCTGAGCGAAATGCCGATCGAGCCGCCGATGTTGCGCGCGGCATTGATCAGCGCTGAGGCCTGATCCGTCTGGCCGGGCGGAACGGCGGCATAGGCGGCGGTCAGCACCGGAATTAGGATCAGCGGCAGTCCGACTCCGACGTAGATGCGCGACCAGGCGAAATAGGAGAACGTGACATCGCCGTACAGGCTGGTCAGGCCCCACATCGCCGCTGCCACGATCAGGCCGCCCGCAGCAATCAGGTATTTCGGCTGCACGAAGCCCAGCAGGCGCCCGCAGAGGAATACCATGATCATGGTGACGACGCCGCCGGGTGACAGCATGAGGCCGGCCCAGGTGGCGGTGTAGCCAAAATTCTGCTGCACCAGCAGCGGCAGGATCTGCGTGGTGGCGAGCAGGATCGCACCGGCCATCAGCATGACGAGGAAGCAGGCGCCGAACTGGCCTGTTGCCACCATGCGCAAATCGATAACCGGATTCTTGCGGGTGAATTCCCACGGGATCATGAGCGCGAATGCGAGCGCGCAAATAATCGTCATGGTGACAATGAAGGTCGATCCGAGCCAATCGTCCTCCAGGCCGCGATCGAGAATGACCTCCAGCGAGCCGAGGAAGACGGCGACCAGCACGAAGCCGATCATGTCGAAGCCAAGTCCCTCCTTATGCAGCTTCCTGCGCTCTTCCTCGCCAGCCGATGGCGGCAGGAGCATCCACACCAGAGCCACCAGCAGAATGCCGACTGGCCCGTTGACCAGGAAGCACCATTGCCAGCCGACGTTGTCCGCCAGATAGCCGCCTAGCGTCGGGCCGACCACGGGCGCGACCACCACGGCCAGTCCGAACATTGCGAAGGCCTGGCCGCGCTTCTCGGGTGGAAAGGCGTCTGCAAGTATCGATTGCGCGACCGGCACCATGCCGCCACCGCCCAATCCCTGCATGATGCGGAATACGAGCAGTGCCTGGAGGTTCCAGGCCAGGCCGCACAGCACCGAGCTGATCGTGAACAGCACAACGCAGATAAGAAAGAAGCGCTTGCGACCGAGGCGCCGAGCCAGAAAGCTGCTGGAGGTGAGGGCCACAGCATTAGCGACAAGGTACGTCGTCACCACCCAGGACGCTTCGTCGGAGCTGACCGCAAGCGCCCCGCCGATATAGGGCAGCACGACGTTGGCGATGGTGGTGTCGAGCACCTCCATGAACGCGGCCATGGCAACCACGACCGCGATCACCCAAGGATTGACGGTCGCACGAGCAAGGGCGGCAGAAGTTGTGGTCATTGCCGGCCCAGCAGACGCTCATACAGCGACGGTCCCGGCCGCACGCGCACGACCGGCACGACCGACATACCAGGTCCGAGCGCGACGTCGGCTGGCGGGTTGTCCATGACGAGCTTCACCGGCACCCGCTGCACGATTTTGACGTAGTTGCCGGTGGCATTCTGGGCCGGAAGCAGGGAGAACGCGGTGCCGGAGCCCGGCTGCACGCTGTCGACATGGCCGTGGATGACGCGGTTGGGATAGGCGTCGATGCGCATGCTCACCGGCTGGCCGGGCCGCATGTCGGCGAGCTGGGTTTCCTTGTAGTTGGCGATGACCCAAAGCTCGTCCGGTACGAACAGGCTGAAGTTGGTGCCGGCCTGGGCATACTGTCCGACGGCGGCGGTCAGATTGACCACACGGCCGTCCTGCGCCGCCGTGATGGTCGTGTAGGACAGATTGAGTAGCGCCTGGTCGCGTTGGGCATTGGCTTGCGCAAGGCTGGCTTCGGCGGCGCTGCGCTGTGCCTGCAAGGAGTGCACCTGGCGCTGGGCGACGACCAGAGTCGCCTGGGTGTTCCTCAGTCCGGCCTCATCCTGATGTAGCCGCGACAGGGTCTGCTCGGCCATCTGAACGGTGCCGGCCTCGCGCGCGGCGAGGTCCTTGTAGCGCGCCGCTTGCTGTTCGGCGAACGTCAGTGCCGCCTGTGCCTGCTCCACCTGCGCCCGGCTGGCGGTGATCTGGGCCTGCTGAATCTCGATCTGGGCATCGATGTTCTCGATGTTGGCTTTGGCAGCGGCGACCTGCGCTTCCGCCTGCTCAAGTGCGATGCGATAGTCGCGCCGGTCGATGCGCGCGATCAGGTTGCCGGTGACGACGCGCTGGTTGTCGGTGACCGCCACCTCGGTGATGTAGCCCGGCACCTTCGGCGCTATGGCGAACTGGCGCGCCTCGACGAACGCGTCATCGGTCGACTCGAAGTGGCTCGCGTAGTCCCAGAACATATAGCCGGCGACCGCCAGCACGAGAGCAACGGGGGCGGCGACGAGAAGTGCCTGGCGATGCCGCCGCAGCAAGCCCGCGTGGCCCTGTTCTCCGGCCTGGCCGCTATCTTCCACCGTCGGCTTGCCAGCCCCATCCTGCTCGCTGTCCGGCAAGAGCGCTGTAGCCTCTTCGCGTTTGGCTGTGAGCTGCGCGGACGCGTCGTCCTTGAGGGACGGCCCCTGGTCCGGCAGGGGTTGCGTCGGCTGGACCTTTGCGCCTTGGCGGGCGACCACATCGGCCTGGGGCCGTTCGGATACCTGCTTTACATCGGTGCTCATGGCAAGTCGGCCCGTCTAAAGCTAATGCCCGGCCGCGCATGCAGCCCGGGCTGATATCTAAAGAGTTGCGCTGCCGATCTTTTCCGCGCCAAGTCGTGAATCGTCCGTTAGCTGTCGAGATAAGCATTTCGGCGCTCGGGGGCCCTAGGTCAGGCTTGCGCCGACTGGCGTGATATTGCGCTTGAACGCAGGGGCGGCGCGAATAAGGGTGGTGGCCCGGCTGCCAGCGCCAACCATGCCGAGCCACATCACGCGGCCGATCACGCTAATGTGCTCCTCGCCGAACGTTGAGAGTATCTAAGAGAAAGGCGGCACTCGCCGCTGCGCGTTGCCGAAGCGCGGCGTCATGATGCGCCATCGGCCGACGAGCGGAGCCGGGAATAGACCTCCTGATCGCCGGAGCTGGCGTTACCGGCCGGATTGGCTACAGGTTTGGCTGCCTTCCGACCGGCGAAGAAGGAGCTTGATGGCTGGTTGTCGGCGGATCTAACAGCGCCGTGCGGCAAGTGGCACTCGACGTATCGCCTTGCGCCTGATCCGGCGTGTGCCAGTGCGCGACCCCAAGCAAAGGGATTGCCGCTCTCTGATATCGGATTTCCTCTGGCGGAGCGGCAGTGTGAGGGGCGCGTGCCACGTCGCAACGATGCATCGGCGCCTCCTTGCGCAGCAATCGTCGCACCTCGGCTTAAACAGCGCCGCAAGCTTTTGACACGCGCCTGATTCGGCAATCATAAGACCGAAGGGACGTTGCGAGATTGCTGATGGCGTTGTGGTTCTGCTTGCGCCTTTGCGTGCTGTGGAGCGACCAGCTTGACCTTCAGCCCAGGTAGTCTTCGCAAGGTGGCAATGCCGCCGGTCTCCACCACCCGATCGCAAATCCAGCCCATGCGGCGCGCGTGCTCGACGCCCCATCACGTCGTCGAGGGTGGCTGCCTCGTTTGCGGCTGCGCCCGATGCGATCGGTATGCGCGAAGCCAAGATCCTTGTTGATGTTGGCACGAACCTGATCGGCATTAAACATGGCCGCGTTGAGCAGAGGAGCCAGCGCATTAGCCAGAGTCGTCTTGCCTGCGCCCGGCAGACCCATGATCAGGATTTTTCGGCTCAGAGGCGTTTTTCCCTTGCCGGATGCCGGCTCAATTGGTCGGTGCGCCAACTTTGGCGCTCGCGTTCTGAGCGGACTGCACAATCATGTAGACGCCACAAATCATAGCCCTGCCGGCGCGATTCCAATCGGGAAATTGGCTCCTGACGCTCCTTGTCCCCACAGATACAGACCGCCGC
Source organism: Hyphomicrobiaceae bacterium (assembly GCA_035762425.1). GTDB lineage: Bacteria > Pseudomonadota > Alphaproteobacteria > Rhizobiales > Hyphomicrobiaceae > AWTP1-13. The sequence continues at coordinate 8,430 of DASTOW010000139.1, forward strand.
GACCAAGCTTTACGAGCGCGCCTGCTATGCGGCCGAGGAATTGCCGTGAACGTTGCGATTGACAGTGGCGGCAAGTCGATCCACGAACCTGGTATCAAGGCATGGCACAAGAAGCATGCCGCCAAGCAATCAGACTTCACAACCCCAGGAGGAAATGCATGCGCCTTAAGTCGACCGCAGTCGCGGTCTTCGCCGCCGCGGCAATGTTCGCCGCCACCGCGCACGCCCAGGACAAGCCATCCGAAATCAAGATTGCCATCACCACGTTCTTGTCGGGACCTGCATCCGTGTTCGGCGTTCCCGGCAAGGCGGCGGCCGAGATGATCGCTGAGGACCTCAACAAGAAGGGTGGGATCGGCGGCGTGCCGGTGAAGCTCAGCTTCATCGACGAGGGCGCGGGCGGCGAGGCGCTGGTCTCCAACTACCGGCGCGTGGTGCAGGACGAGAAGGTGGATGCAACGTTTGCCTCGATCTCCTCGGGAAGCTGCAACCAGCTCGTTCCCGTGGCCGAGGATCTCAAGGTGATGAACCTGATGTGGGACTGCGGCGCAGCCTCGATCCTGGAGGCCAAGAAGTACCGCTACAATTTCCGCACACAGGCTAATGCAACCCCAGAAATGCTGGCGGTGCTGGTTTATCTCCTCAAGACCAAGCCCAACTTCAAGACCATCGCGGTGGTCAACCAGGATTACGCATGGGGACGCGAGAGCTGGGAGATCTTCTCCAGCGCGCTCAAAGCCATGAAACCCGACGTGCAGGTGGTGGCGGAGCTGTTTCCGAAGTTCGGCGCGCCGGACTATTCAACGGAGGTGTCGCGCCTGCTGGCACTGCGTCCGGACGTGGTGTTCACCACCAGCTGGGGCGGTGATCTCGACACGCTCGTACGCCAGTCAGGTCAGCGCGGGCTGCTGCAGCAATCGACCTTCGTGCTGGCGATCGGCGAGTCGTCGATCCAGCGGCTGGGCAAGGAACTTCCTGAGGGCCTGATCGTCGGCGCGCGGGGCGACCACTGGTTCCTGCACCCCGAGAAGAAGGACGATGCCGCCTTCAAGGCCTTCAACCAGGCGTTCAAGACCAGGACGGGTGCGTGGCCGATCTATCCTGTCTACCATATGGCGCAGGCGTTCTCCGCCCTGAGCGGTGCCTACGACAAGGCGATCAAAGCCAACGGCGGCAAGTGGCCGACCCGCGAACAGGTGATCGACGCGGCGGCGGGTCTCGAGTTCGCGACCGGCTTCGGTCGTCCCGTCACGCTGCGTCCCGAGGACAACCAGGGCCTGGAGGCGCAACTTGTCGGCGTTACCAAGGCGGCTCCGGGCTACGACTTCAACGTGCTCGACAACATGATGATCTTCGACGCAAAGACCATCACTACGCCGGCTGGCACCAAGTCAGTCGAATGGCTCAAGACGCTGAAGCCTGACTTCATCAACATGAACGTGCCGACTTTCAAGCACTGACGCTCGACACGCCCCTTCCGCACCGGCGGAAGGGGCTTTCTCTTCGGTGGTGAAAGTCCAACATGAATTCGACACTCGCTATCCTGGCGATCCTCGACGGGATCAGCTACGCCGCGCTCGTCTTTCTCGTCTCGGTGGGCTTGAGCCTCATTTTTGGTGTCCTGCGCGTCGTCAACGTTGCACACGGCTCACTGTACGCCTACGGAGCCTATCTCGCGGCGACCCTGAGCATTGCGGTCGCGCCGATCTCGCCGTGGCTGACCTACCCGGCTCTCCTCATCGCCTCTGTCGTGATCGGCGTCACCTGCGGCGGCTTCATCGAACGCTTCCTGCTGCGACCGGTGTATGGCCGCGAAGAGGTGCTCCAGCTGCTCATTACCTTCGCGGTGTTCATGATCATGGACAACCTGCAGCGCCTGATCTGGGGCGTGCAGCCGATCTTCGCATCCGAACCGCTGAAGCTGTTGCCCAACGTGCGCGTGTTCGGTGTCACCTACACGTCCTACCAAGTGGTGCTGTTGCCGCTGGTTGCCATCGTGACGCTGGTCGGCTTGCGCTACTTCCTGCGCTACACCCTCTCCGGGGCTGTCATCATGGCGGTGACCGAGGACCGAGAAGCGGCCACCGCCATTGGCATCGATGCACAGCGCGTCTATCTCCTGACCTTCATCATCGGCGCGACGCTGGCGGCCCTCGGAGGCGCGCTGGCCCTGCCGACCACGTCGCTGGTGCCGGGCATGGGCACCGACATGATCGTGCTTTCGTTTGCGGTAGCCGCTACCGCCGGCCTCGGCCAGATCGAAGGCACGGCCGTGACTGCCCTGATGATCGGGCTGGCGCGTGCCTTCGTCATCTACATCCATCCGGAATTCGAGGTGCTGGTGCCCTACCTGCTGATGGTGCTGGTGCTGCTGGTGCGGCCGCTCGGGCTTTTCGGAACCAGCAAGGCGAGGAAAATCTGATGCCGTCTCGCCTTCAACCGATGACCGTCGCCGCGGTGATCGGCTTCGCCGCCGCCGCGGTCGCACCCCTGTTCGTGCCGAGCTGGACCACGCTCGTCGCCCTCATTCTCGCCAAGGCGATCGTGGTGCTCGGCATCATCGTGCTCCTGCAGGCCGGCCAGGTGTCGTTCGGGCACGCGATGTTCTTTGCCGTCGGCGCCTACGCCGCCGCGTTCTGGGGCAAGTACCTCGGCATCGGCGACCTTGCGCTTTACCTGCTGCTCGGCTCGGTGCTCGCCACGCTCAGCGGCCTGGTGGTCGGCCTGTTCGTGGTGCGATACCGCGAGATCTTTTTCGGCATGCTGAACCTGGCCTTCTCCATGGTGCTGTGGTCGCTGCTCGAGAAGATGTTTCACTACACCAACGGTGCGGACGGCATTCGCGTCGCGCGCCCGACCGTCGTGGGCATGACGTTCTCTCCGGATGCATTCCAGTTCGTCATTCTTTACGTCAGCCTCACGCTCGCCGTCGTCGCGTTCGCGCTTGTGCAGCGCTATCTGGATAGCCCGCTCGGGCACATGCTGCGTGCCATCAAGTCGAACGAGACGCGTCTTGAGTATCTTGGTACCTCGGCCCGCCGCGTGCTGCTCGCCGGCTACGTGCTGTCGGCCTTCCTCGGCGGCATAGGCGGCGTTCTTGTTGCGGTGATCCAGGGTATCGCGACGCCGGAGTTCGGCTTCTGGACGAAGTCGGGCGAGTTCGTGTTCATCGCCATCCTTGGCGGCGTCGGACATGCGCTCGGCGCATTCGCCGGTGCGGCCGTGTTCGAGATCGTGCGCTTCTTCGCCGCCGCCAAGCTTGCGAACGCCTGGCAGCTCATTCTCGGCGTGGTGCTGATCGTCATCATCCTGTTCGCGCCGAACGGGCTTATCGGCCTCGTGACGCGCAGCAGCAGGGGTAAGGGGGACAACTGATGGCCGATGTTCTCCTGAGTGCGCGCGGCATAAGCATCCGTTTCGGCGGCGTCGTGGCGGCGGACAATGTCGATCTTGACGTGCTCGACGGCGAGAGCCTGGCGATAATCGGCCCAAACGGGGCCGGCAAGACGACCTTCCTCAATATCTCGACGGGCTATCTGAGACCGCAGGCCGGCGCGGTGACCTTCCTCGGCAAGGACATCACGGCGCAGCCGCCGCGCACGATCACGCGGCTCGGCATCGCGCGGGCATTCCAGATCCCGCAGCTCTTCCTTGACCAGACGGTGATGGAGAACATGCTGATCGCAGCGGCGTCCCATGCCCGGCGCTGGACGCCGCTGCAGGCGATGTCGGCCATGCCGGAGCGCACGGCAATGGAGCGGCTGCTCGACCTGGTCGGTGTGCAGGGGTATGCCGAGCGGCCGGCGCGCGAACTGCCCGAGGGTCAGCGCAAACTTGTCGATATCGCGCTGGCCCTGGCCTTGAAACCGAAGCTGCTGCTGATGGACGAACCTACGTCCGGCGTCGCGTCGTCGGAGAAGCTCGGCATCATGGACATCCTCACTTCGGCGTTGGCCCAGGAGAAGGTGACGAGCGTATTCGTCGAGCACGACATGGACATGGTCGAGCGCTATGCGAACCGCGTGGCGGTGTGGAGCGCGGGGAAGATACAGAAACTGGGGCCGCCGGCCGAGGTCCTGCAGGACCCAGCCGTTCGTGAGCAGGTCATCGGTATCTAGCCAGGACACTCACGATGCTGAGCTTCGAACGCGTCAATGTTTCCATCGCCGGTGCGCCGGTGCTGCGAGACGTCACCTTCAGCCTCGCCGCCGGCTCGAGCGCGGCGCTTGTAGGTCGCAACGGCGCCGGCAAGACGACGACCGTGCGCACGATCATGGGCTTCACGCAGGCTAGTGGCCAGCTACGGCTGGCGGGCGAGAATCTGACGCGTGTTCCACCGCACAAGCGCCCGGGCCTTGGTATCGGCTATGCGCCCGAAGACCGGCGGCTGTTCTCGGCCTTCACCGTCGAAGAAAACATTCGCCTGCCGGCGCGGGTTGCGGGTCTGGCAAGCGAGGAGACAAAGCGCAGGCTGGACCGCGCCTACACCGTGCTGCCAGAGTTGAAGGAGCTTGCACCTCGCCCCGCCGGCTCCGTATCTGGCGGGCAGGGCAAGATGGTCGCTCTGGGGCGCGCGCTCATGCTTGGCACGCGTCTTGTGATCCTCGATGAGCCGTTCCAGGGGCTCGCCCCCGTGCTGGCGCAACGCTACGTGGAAGCCCTGCGCCGGCTGCGGGCTCAGGACAAGGACATTACCCTGCTCATCACGGAGTCAAACCCGAAATTGCTCGAAGGCTTCACCGATACCCGGCTCGTGATCGAGCGCGGCGAGATCTTGGTCAGCTAAGCCAGCTCCCCTGGCACGCCACCGCCGCTGACTGCGGCATCCACCAAGCTGTCCGTGCTTTGCCCATTGCTGCCAGCCGAGCCCACGATCGCGCCGTCTGCAGGAGCGCTCAGCGGCGGCCACGACGCTGAACGCCTGCGCGATCGTCATGACACAGCTCGGATGGGCGTGTATCCTAGAGGCCTGTCGCGCACTTTCGCATGGGTCCGTGATGACAAATGCCGCGCTAATCGATCTCTTGAGCACATGGGTTATCCGCAAAGCACCAACTGACGCTGCTTGCTGGTTCGAGCAGCAAGCCACCAAGTTGAGGTCCGGCGCCACGGACAAGGACCTCTATCTGGCCTTGGGCTACGCCATTCGACGGCTGGGCAAGTCTGATCTGGGCCTGTCACCCGACGAGTTGGCGGCGGCAAGGACTGCCCGTCCCGGTTGGGACCCCGGCGACTGGAGCATCGACCAGGCGGCGCGCCTGGTGTTCATTCTGGCGACCGACGACGGCGATGCAGCCAGGTTCAAGGCACGGCTGGAGCAACTGTTTCGCACCGCCGACATAGGCGAGCTGATCACCTTCTATCGGGGTTTGCCCCTTTACCCGTACCCCGAGCTGCACATCGCCAGGGCTCGAGAGGGCGCACGCAGCGCCATGCAGCCGATTTTCGAGGCGGTCGCCCACCGCAATCCCTATCCACTGGAACAGTTCGATGAGAACGCCTGGAATCATATGGTTTTGAAGGCGCTTTTCGTCGGCAGCAAGTTGCATCCGGTCCAGGGTCTCGATGCTCGGGCTAATCCCAGCTTGATGCGCATGTTGTGCGACTACGCGCACGAGCGCTGGGCGGCCTCACGCCCGGTTAGTCCTGAACTGTGGCGCTGCGTTGGGCCGCATGCCGACCATGCAGCAATCGAAGATCTTGCCCGCGTGCTTGCAGCCGGCGGAGCGGTCGATCGGCAGGCAGCCGCGTTGGCCCTGACCGCCTGTTCTGCACCGGCGGCGAGGGAGTTGCTTGCGCGCGTGCCTGAACTTGCAAGAGCGGCGGCGGCGGGCAGTCCGGGGTGGGCGGCACTCGCCGCCCCTTAGTCGTGCTTTGGCGCTACCAGACGGGAGGTGCACAGTCATGTTCGTTGATTCACACACGCACATGATCTCGCGGACGACCGACGACTACGAGCGCATGGCCGCGGCCGGTGTCGTGGCGTGCATCGAACCGGCGTTCTGGCTCGGCCAGCCGCGCACCCATGTCGGCACCTACATCGACTACCTGTCGATGATTTGCGGCTTCGAGCGCTTTCGGGCGGGCCAATTCGGGCTGCGCCACTATTGCACCGTCGGCCTGAACTCCAAGGAGGCCAACAACGAGGAGCTGGCCGACGCCGTGATGGAGATCCTGCCCCGTTACGCCCTCAAGGAGGGTGTCGTGGCCATCGGCGAGATTGGCTACGACGAGCAGACCGCGCTGGAGGACAAATACTATCGGCTGCAATTGGAGCTGGCCAAAGAGCTGGCCTTGCCGGTGATGGTGCACACGCCCCATCGTGACAAGCGGCAGGGGACGCTGCGCTCGATGGCTGTAGCCCTCGAGCACAAGCTTGATCCGAGCTGGGTGGTCATAGATCACAACAACGAGGAGACGGTGCGCGACGTGCTGGACCGCGGCTTCTGGGCTGCGTTCTCCATCTATCCCTTCACCAAGATGGGCAATGAGCGCATGGTCGACATCGTCAAGACCTACGGCGCCGAACGCATCTTTTGCGATAGTGCGTGTGATTGGGGCGTGTCCGACCCGCTTGCCGTGCCTAAGACGGCCGAGCTGATGCGTCGCGCTCAAATAGCGGAGGATGTCATCCGCAAGGTCACGTATGACAATCCCCTGGCCGCCTATGGCAAGAGCGGGCAGATCAACGAGCAAGACTGGCTCAATCCGCCATCCATCGATCAGCGCACGCTCTATATGGGAAATTCCGTGCTGCGTGGCGGGCAGGCCCCGCGCATCGATGAAGTACCGCGTGGCGTCGACGACAACCTGCACATCGCGTGATGCCGGCCGGTCCGGCGAACGCTTCATTTCTTGAGCGTGCGCACGTAGGCGATCATCTTGAGCGTCTCGTCCTGCGTCACGCCGCGGCGGAAGAAGGACTGCATGGCGCCAGCCGCGCCGGCGTAGATGACTTCGAACATGCCGACATCGGTGGCTACGCGCTTGTACTTCCAGTCGTCGGTAACCAGGCTGGGACCCAACCGGCCCGAACCGTCGGGCAGATGACAGCTTTGGCAATGCCGCTCATAGAGTTCCTTGCCTTCTGCCACGGCCTCTGCGCTTGTCCGGTAGTGGTTCTCGCCGGTCGCGTGGAATTCCTTGACCGCTTCGGTTTCCTGCTCATTGGGCAACGGCTTGACCTCGATCGGCAGATCATCGAGCGGATGCCTAAACACGACAGTCTGAGCATCCGCTGAACCTAGCCGGCAAAGCCAAACGACAGCGAGCGCACCCACTACCAAGCGCGGACATTTCATTTGCGTACTCGGGGTGCCGCGCGGGCGAGGTTGCCCGGCGCTTTCAGCAAGCGATGGCGCTGAGCGGACCACCGACCAGGCGATCCGCTCGCGTTCGTTCGCATCACTTCTTTGTAACGACCCTGGCCACTTCAGCGCCTGAGGGCACCTTGTCGGCCGGCATGACGCGCCAGAGCGCGCCAACTGGATTTGCCGTTGGCCCCTTATCGTCCGTGTAGAAGCAATAGCAGTTGAGGGCGAGCACGTTGCCCTCCTCGTCCAGCTGGCCGGCCGTGAATTGCAGGCTGGCCTGCAAGAACTCCTCCATCTGCCATTTGTTGGCGGATGCGTCCCAGCCGATCCCCCAAAGCCGCCCGGAGCACCAATCACCGACCAGATAGGTCTTTGTCATGCCGGCATAGTTGGCAACGCCAAGCCCCTGAACGGAGCAGCCAAACCCGTCCTTCAGCTTTGCCGCTCCCGGATAGGGCTCCTCATGCGGGTATTCGGCGACTGGCAGGACCCCCACGATCGGGCACTTTTCGTTGGGCCCCTGATGCGGGTGGCACTTGGAAGCCTGATTGTGCTTCCAGCCGTAGTTCTCACCGCCCTTCGATGCCGCCGGCTGCCAGTTGATCTCCTCCCAATGGTTCTGGCCCACGTCGGCAATGAACAGATCGCCGGACTGCTTGTCGAAGTGGAACGTGTATGGATTTCGCAATCCATACGCCCAGATCTCGGGTCGTGAACCGATCTTGATGGTGGAGAAGCCCTGCTCGGTGATGCCGAACAGGGACATCATCTGCGGCTTGTCGGCCTTGGCGAACGGATTGTCCTTGGGTACCGCATAGGCAACATCGTCTGCCGTGTCGACATCGATGCGCAGCATCTTGCCCCAATGCACATCGAGGCGCTGACCGGCGTCGAGAGGATCGCCCTCCCAGCCTGCATCGCCTTTGCCGATGTACAGCTTGCCGTCAGGCCCGAATGCAATCATGCCGCCGTAGTGATTGTAGTAGGGCTGCGCAATATTCATGATCACCTTGACCGTCTTGTTGGCCCGGTCGGTCGTGATCTCGTTGGGACTGGCGCCATCCACGGTGTAGCGCGCAATGATCGATGCGCCGTTGAAGGGCAGCGACGCGTAGTGAACGTAGACGTGACCGTTGTCTTTGAATTTCGGATGGAACGCTATCGACCAGAGGCCCTGCTCGACGAACCCCGTCTGGACTTCAGATCCCAGAGGATTGGTCTTCGTCAGGTCGAGAAACGGCTTTGGCAGGGTCTTGCCGTCCTTGCCGACGACCTTTACGCGGCCGACTCGCTCGACCACAAAAATGCGACCTGAGCCGTCATTGGCTACGGAAACTCCAACCGGGTCGTTGAAGCCATCCGCCACTTTCACCAGTGCCAGCTTCTGGGCACCGGGGACCTTTCCGCCTGGATTGGCAACCTCCGAAGCCGATTTCGGTAGTTGCTGCGCCAGTGCCGGCGACACCAGCAGCAGCGCGAAGGCCAAGACTGCGAGTCTCTTCTGTGTCATAGGGCGCTCCTCTTCACCCCCGGCCCTGTCGGCTGTGCGCTCGCACCCGGCTGCGTGCGCAGCAGGTCTGGCTCAGAGGTGATGCAGGACACTATGGGGTGAACGGATAATAGCTCGGCGATTGTGGCGGAACAATATCGCCGGCGCGGCTCAGGCTAAGCCCGAGATCTGCGGCCAGTAATCTTTGACGTAGATGCAAAACCAGGCAGAGTAACGATGCGGTGTGCGCTGCACATCAATGCGCAGGTCCGCGGGCGCGATCCACGCGTATCCGTCGACTTCGCTGGGATCGGGCCTGACTGCGCCGTCGTAGAGGCCGCCGAAACAATGCACGACCTCGTGCTCAGTCATGCCGTTGTCGAGCACCGCCCGGTAGCGGGTGACAAACAGGGGTACGAGACCGCACGCAATCCCCATCTCCTCCATGAGACGGCGCCGTGCTGCGATATCGGTGCCTTCCTGCGGGCGTGGATGGCTGCAGCAGGTGTTGGTCCAGAGGCCACCGGAGTGATACTTGTGGATGTGCCGCTTCTGCAGGAGGAGCCGTCCGTTCTTATCCCTGAGCTGCACGGAAATGGCGCGGTGCAGGCTGCCGTGTCGATGGGCCGCGAGCTTCGGGGCTACCCCAATAGGACGATCATCGACGTCGACGAGGACGACTGGCTCGTCTTCTGGCCCATTGGTCACGTTGCAGCCTTCCCCGTTTGGGCAGAGCCGCGCCGGCGTGCATCCCAGACGGCGAGCGTGGTGGTCGCAGCGCAAATCAAATAGCCAAGCGACTCGCGTGCCTCCTCATTGTGGATCCAACCGGGTCCTAGCTGGCTGGCGAGGGAGACAAATCCCAGTAGGAACAAGACGATCGAGAGGGGCGCTGCGATGCGCACGAGCGCCGATGCGCGCAACAGCTGCGGAGCCAATCCGGCAAGCAGCGACCAGACCGCTGCGAGAAGGTAGATGCAACCCCAATAGTACCAATCCGGATCATTGTACTGCAGCGCAGCGAACAACAGCAGGGTTCCGCACAGCACAACGTGAACGGTTGGCATTGTTCTGCTCCCACTACCGGACCATAGGCAGATGCGCGCAAGCTAGCGCGAGAATACATGCGCGAGCACAAGATCTTTGAACGATGTGGCAGGGAGTGGGCCTGCAGGCAGTAGCGCTGCATCGTTCGACATGACCATCGGCCCATCGTCCGGCTCGGCGGTAATCAGTCCGTGCGAGCCCCTGACGATGGATGTGTCGCTGATTGGAGTCACGTCCAGCAGGTTGCGAAAGCCCAGCGTGCGGGCAAGTAAGCGCCGTGCCACCTTGAGTTTTGGCAGCGGGATCGCCGGGTCAAGGAACAGCTCCATGGGGTCGTAGCCGGGCTTGCGGTGGATGTCGACGGTGCGAGCGAAGTCAGGCGCCTTGGCCTCGTCGAGCCACCAGTAGTAGCTGAACCAACGGTCGGAGGCCGACAGCGCCACCAGTTCCCCCGAGCGCGGATGATCGAGGCCGATCGCCCGCTTGCCTTCAAGGTCAAGAACTCGATGCACGCCATCGACATTCTCAAGCAGCCGCTTGACCGCGGCAATATCGCTGTCATGTCGAACGTAAACATGCGCCAGCTGATGATCGGCTACCGCAAACGCCTTGGAGGCGCCTGGGTCGAGCAGCTCGCGCCCCATTTCGTTTCGCAAACGCATCAGACCGGCCTGCCGAAGCACCCGATTGATGTGAACGGCGTCACGCACCGGCACAATGCCGTACTCGGACACGATGATGACCCTGTCACCGTCCCGCTCGGCCTCTTCGATCAACTCACCAGCGACGGCGTCGATGGCGCGCAGATCCTGGCACAGGCGAGTGTCGCGTGGGTCAGGTCCCCATTTTTGCAGGCCGTAGTCCAGGTGCGGCAGGTAGCACAGGGTCAGCATTGGTGCTTGGGTGCGGCGAACGTGCTGCGTGGCGCGGGCAATCCATCGACTGGCGTCAATCGAGGTCATCGGCCCCCAGAATTGGAAAAGTGGGAACGCCCCCAACTGCCTGTTGAGGTCATCCCTTAGCTCGGGCGGCTCGGTGTAGTGGTCGGGTATCTTGCGTCCGTCAGCGGGATACATCGGCCGGGGTGTGGCACTGATGTCGACGCTGGAATACATATTGTACCACCAGAACATGTTGGCACAGGTGAAGGTGCCATCGCGCTTCTTGCCCGCCTCCCAAACCTTTTCGCCTACGACCAGGCGATTTGATTGGCGCCACAGCCACACCTCGGATTGCTCTCGGAAATACCAGCCGTTGGCCACGGCTCCGTGCTCAGACGGCAGCAAGCCCGTTAGCAGAGTTGATTGCGCCGTGCAGGTGACGGCGGGAACCACCGTCTGCAGAGGTCGCAAACCGCCGCGGGCCAGGAAAGCTGCCAGATGCGGCGTATGGGGCCCAAGCAGCCGCCTGGTAAGACCGACGACGAGAAGGACAAGCGTCTTGTGCATCCGCAGCATGATCCCGATGGACGGCGTGGCTCGACCCACAGTCGGACTAGAAAGCATGCGGTCCTAGTGTCGGCAAGATTGGCGCATAATGTTGCTTGAGCGTGTTCGGGCAAGCGACCCCTGGATTGACTCGCAAGAGCAGCGCTGCACAATCGCACGCAACGAGCATGGCCAAAGCAGCCCGCATCGAGAAGGCCAGGAGTCCATGGGTGAGGCGACAAAGCATTGCGACTCCGAGGCATTGGCACATGCAGTCTACCTGCAGCGCTTCGCGGTCGACTTCGAGTACCCGGTGCACTTCACCGAGCGCCTGTTCGTTGCAGAAAATACCGTCCTGCGCGACACGATCACGCGACTTGAGAACAACCGGCGACACCGCTGTATCGTGTTCGTGGACGATGGCTTAAGCGCGGTGCGGCCAGCGCTGATCGGTGAAATCGAAACCTACGCCAGCGCCCACGCTGCGGTAATTGACCTCGTTACGGCGCCGCTCATCGTGGCCGGCGGTGAAAAGGTCAAGAACGAGCTGTTCCATGTCGAGTGGATGCAGGGTCTGATCCAGGAGCACCGTATCGATCGGCATGCGTTCGTGATCGCGATAGGCGGCGGCGCCGTGCTCGACGCGGTCGGCCTCGTCGCCGCAACCAGTCATCGGGGCATTCGACTGATCAGAATTCCCACAACCGTACTGTCGCAAAACGACTCGGGTGTTGGCGTGAAGAACAGCGTCAATCTCAAAGGTGCCAAGAATTTTGTGGGCACGTTCGCTCCGCCCTTCGCCGTGCTCAACGACCTGACCTTCATCGATGACTTGCCGGCCCGGGAGAAAATTGCCGGCATGGCCGAGGCCGTCAAGGTGGCGCTGATCCGTGACGGCGACTTCTTCCTCTGGCTTGAGCGCAACATCGATAGTCTGTCGCTGTTTGAGCGTTCGAGCATGGCGGCCATGATCCGCCGCTGCGCCGAGCTGCACATGCGCCAGATCGCGCACGGTGGCGATCCGTTCGAAGCCGGCAGCGCGCGCCCACTCGATTTCGGTCATTGGGCGGCGCACAAAATCGAGTCGCTGACACGCAATCACGTCCGCCACGGCGAGGCGGTTGCCATCGGCATAGCTCTCGACACACGATACTCCGTACTGGCCGGGCTGTTGCGCGCCGGGGTGGAGGACCGCGTGGCCGCCCTGCTGGAGCTGCTGGGCTTCCGGCTCTGGCATCCGGTGCTCGAAGCGCGCGCCTCCGACGGCAGCTCGCCGATCCTGCAGGGTATAGCGGAATTTCGCGAGCACCTGGGCGGCGAGCTCACGATCACGCTGCTTGAAGACATCGGACGCGGTGTTGAGGTGCACGCTATGCATGAGAGCCTCGTGCACGAGGCAATCGTGTGGCTCAAAGCGCGGCAGAGCGTGCAATGAAGCTGGCGGGGACCACGGCTGTCAACGTGCACCTGACGTACTGCACGAACATTCATCGCGGTGAAACCTGGGATGAGACGCAGGCTGCCCTGCAACGGCACCTGCCGCAGGTCAAGCGCCTGGTCGCACCAGGGCAGAGCATGGGCGTGGGTTTGCGCCTTTCCGCACTTGCTTCGACGGCGCTCGCAACACCTCGCGAGCTTGAGCGCTTCAAGGATTTTCTCGCTCGCGAAGATCTGTACGTCTTCACCATCAATGGCTTTCCCTACGGGCCCTTCCATGGCACGCGCGTCAAGCAGGACGTGTATCAGCCGGACTGGCGATATCCGGAGCGCCTTGCCTACAGCAATCGTCTTGCGGATCTGCTGGCGTCGCTCCTGCCAGACGAACCGGGCCTCGAAGGCAGCGTCAGCACGGTTCCTGCAACCTTCCGTCCGATCGCGGACCAGCCGGGCGCCTTGCAGACGATTGCCGACAATTTGCTGCAGCATGCAGCGCACTTGTCTTTGCTGAAGGACAAATCGGGTCGCACCATCACCTTGGCACTGGAGCCGGAGCCGATGTGCTACCTCGAGACAATCGAAGAAGCGGCACGGTTTTTCGAGGAGCATCTGTTTGCAGCATCGGCCATCGAGCGCTTCTGTTGCCTGACCGGAGCCAGCAAGTCGGCCGGCGAAGCAGCAGTCCGGCGCCATCTGGGCCTTTGTTACGACGTCTGCCATGCCGCCGTTGAGTTCGAGAGCGCACCACAGAGCCTGCAGCGCCTGGCCAGAAGCGGCATCGGTATCTTCAAGCTGCAACTATCGGCGGCGCTCAAGGTGCCATGCGTCGATGGGCGCACCGCGGAGCGGCTCAAGCGGTTCGACGACGGCGTGTATTTGCACCAGGTGGTTGAGCGCCAAAAGGACGGACGCCTGGTGCGCTTGCTTGATATCCCGGATGCGTTGGCGCGTGTGCGGGCGGCGCAAGGGCATGAATGGCGGGTGCATTGTCACGTGCCGGTTTTCCTCGACTCACTTCCCGAGCTCGGCACCACGCAGGACTTCCTGCGCGACATCCTCACTTTGCATCGGCAAGCGGCGATCAGCCGTCATCTCGAGGTTGAGACCTATACCTTCGAGGTCCTGCCCGAGGAACTGCGCCGCGTTGACGTTGCCACTGCGGTCGCTCGCGAGCTGGCGTGGGTGCTGGATGTCCTCGCATGACGCCGGCAACGGCCTT
>DASTOW010000140.1:0-33323 GCA_035762425.1 Hyphomicrobiaceae bacterium
GATCAGCATCTGCGCCAGCGCCACGCGCCGACGCATGCCGCCCGACAGCTGATGCGGATAGGCGTTTTCCTTGCCCGCCAGGCCGACGCGCCGTAGCCAGTCCCGGGCCGAGGCGTGACGCTGCTTGTCGGCGACACCGCGGATCTCGAGGCCCGCTGCCACATTCTGCAAGGCGGTGCGCCACGGCATGATGGCATCGGCCTGGAACAGGTAGCCGGCAGTCGAGTTGAGCCCCGCAAGCGGCTTGCCGAACACCCTGACGTTGCCGGCGGTCGGCGCCAACAGACCGGCAGCGATATTGAGGATGGTCGACTTGCCGCATCCGGTCGGACCGACGATCGACAGGAACTCGCCATCCGCGACGGACAAGGTCACGTCGCGGATCGCCGTGTAGCTTTCCTCCGTCGAGCCCGTTACAGGGAACGTGCACTCCACCGCATCGAGCGCGACGGCGGGCACGGCCAGGGAGCGCTGCACCAGGTTCACGGGTATTTCTGGCGCGCGCGCTGGGTGAACTGATTGTCGAACGTCTTGGACAGATCGATCTTGGCCGTCTTCAGGTCGGGCTCAAAGATGGCGATGGTGTCCAGCACGCGTTTGGCATCCTCGACCTTGCCGATGCCGTCCCACTGGAAGCTGCTGAGGTTCTTGGTCAGCGCGGCCTTGTAGACGGCGGGATTGGCTTTCGAGTAGTCGGCCGGCATGGCCGCCGTGATCTCGTCGGGCGTCGCCTTTTCCAGATACTTCATGGCGCGCACCAAGGCGTTGGTCATGGCCTGCACGGTGTTGGGGTTGTCCTTTACCCAGGCCGCCTTGGCGTACAGGCTGTTGACCAGGTAGTTGCCGCCATACACGTCCTTCATGCCTTCCGGCGAACGGCCGTCGACCAGCACGACGACGTCGCCGCCGGCCTCCAGCTCCGAGATGTTGGGGTCGAGGTTGACCAGCGCATCGAGTTCGCCGCCCTTGCGGATGGCAGCCACCGCGCCGGGACCGTTGCCGACCGCGATGTATTTGGCGTCCTCGATCTTCATGCCGGCCTTCTCGAGCAGGCGGGCAATGAAGATGTGTGTGGCGCTGCCGGGGCTAGAGATGCCGATCGTCTTGCCCTTCAGGTCGGCAACCCTTTTGATCTCGCCGGCCTTCGACTTGGGAATGACGAGCACATTGCCGCCGTAGCGCGCGAAGATCGAGAAGGCGACGAGTTCCACACCCTTGGGCTGCATGCGCACGGTGTGCTCGAACGAGCCTTGCGTGACGTCCGCCGACCCGCCGATCATCGCCTGCAGCGCCTTGGCGCCACTGCCGAAGTCGACCGACTCTATGTCCAGTCCCTCGTCCTTGAAGAAGCCCTTGTGCAGGGCAACGGCATAGGCCAGCTTGTCGACTTGGCCGGTCACGCCGCCGACAGCGATGGTGACCTTCTTCTTTTCCAGCTGTTGGGCTGATGCCGCAAGCGTGGTGGCGGCCAGCGCCGCACACAAGATGGAGCACAGCGCCAGTGCGCGCCTGATGTTGGTTGGCATCGTTTCACTCCCAGCTGCCCGGAAGCGCTTCCAGGCGTAGCATTGATTTTTCAGCCGCGTTATCCGACAATACCGGAATGACATTGTCAATGTGAAAACACTTCACACCCTGCCGCAGTGCGATGGCAAACTCGGCATGTCTGGGAGGCTCAGCGCGTGTTTCGCACAGCCATTGCCGCGACCCCCGGCCCAGCCTCTCCTGTTGGCCTGATCGGCTGCGGCCGCATGGGACGCCCCATGCTCGAGCACATTCTGGCCGGCGGCTTTCACGGCGTGGTGTTCGACACCCGCGCAACGGCGGCGGAGGGGCTCGGCAATGTGCGCGTCGCCGGGTCGGCGCGCGAGGTGGCCGATGCCTGCACGATCGTGCTCGGGTGCGTGCCGACCATGGCGGCTTTCGACGCCGCAGTGCTGGGGGCGGGTGGGATCGTCGAAGGCCGCACAGTCGCGGTCTACGTCCATCTCGGCACAACCGGCCTGCGTCACGTCCGGCAGCTGGCCACCAGGCTCGGCGCCGCGGGCATCTCGCTGGTCGACGCGCCGATGTCGGGCGGCGTCGCGCGCGCCGTGGCAGGCAAGCTCGCCAGCATGGCGGCGGGCGCGCGACCGGCGCTGCAGGCCGCCCGCCCGGTGATCGAGCGCTACAGCGCCTCGATCGTCGATCTCGGCCCCGAGCCGGGCGCCGCCCAGGCGGTCAAGCTCGTCAACAACATGCTGTCCGCGGCCAATCTGGCGCTGGCGGTCGAAGGCCTGCTCGCCGGCGTGAAGGCCGGCATCGGCCCCGGCGCGCTCGTCGAGCTGCTGCGGCGCGGCACCGGCAACAGCGACGCGCTGAGCACAAAGGTGGTCGGCCACGTGCTGCCGCGCAGCTTCGACTGGGGCGGCTCGCTTGAGGTGATCGCCAAGGACATGGCGGCCTGGCGCGAGATGGCCGACAGCCTCGATCTGCAGTGCCCGCTCAGCCGCAAGGTGCACGACACCTATATGACGGCGATCGCCCAACTGGGCACGCAGGCCGACATGACCGACATCGCCCGCTATCTCGAAAACATCGAGGGCGTCACCATCCCGGCGACCCGCATCACCGGCGCACAGCCGTAGACTTCCGCACGCGCGACTGGGCCCATCTCAGCCACGTGCAGGCGCATCGCGGCGGCAGCACTCCGTGCGGGCGGAGCGGCACTCGCAGCTGTTTGCTGCCCCACACGCAGCGCTCGGTAGCAATGGCGCCCGGCGCGGTCGTGCCTGGAGAAGGCTGCGCTACGCCCAGCTTGGGTCGAGCGGACGATGGAAAGTTGGGAAGATGAGCGGCTGATGCGCAAGCGCAGCAAGGGGATGCCGGCTTGGCGCTGCTGATCTGCTCAAGCCAACAAGCTCGACCATGCACTGTGCAAAGCACCCTGATAAGCAGGTCCACGTGCACCGAGCCGCAGAATAGCCAGCCCTACAGAGTGCTGCGCTTGGCCGGTTGGTGCCCCAGGCCAGGCACGCGTTCATCCTGACGCCTCAAGCAGCGCGCACCGCTCGGGAGGCGCATGCAGAAACGCGGCCTCGCCGCCAATATTGAGTGGAGCGCCAATCCGGCGGATCACCAGCTCCTGCGCGCCCCACAGGACGTGCACTTGCATGACGTCACCCAGAAACACCGACCGCATGATCTGCACCGGCCAGACGTTGACCTCGCCGGCCGGCCGCTCCGCCGCTAGGGAGAGGTGCACCGTGCGGATGGAAATGGTTCCCGCCTGCTCAACCCGCCGACCGTGGGTCACACCATGCACCACCAGGCCATCCTTGGTTCGGATCGCAACAGTGCCCCGATCAGCGTCGCTTGCCACGACGTCGCCGGAGACGAGGTTGGCCGAGCCGACGAAGTCGGCCACAAAGGCGGTCCTCGGCAAATCGTAGATCTCGGCCGGCGTGCCGCTCTGCTCGACAGCGCCCGCCCGCATCACGACGACGCGGTCGGACATCGCCAGTGCTTCCTCGAGGTCGTGCGTGACGTAGAGCGACGTGACGCCGAGCCGGCGCTGCAGCTCGCGCAGCTCGATCCGCATTTCCGATCGGAGCTTGGCATCTAGATTCGACAACGGCTCGTCGAACAGGATCACCGACGGCGAGAACGCGACCGCGCGCGCCAGCGCAACGCGCTGCTGCTGTCCACCCGACAAAGCCGAAGCATTGCGGCCGGCATACTGGCCCATCTTCACCAGATCGAGGGCGTGCCGCACCTTGTCGGCCAGTGCCGCTCCCCCGTGCTTGCGCACCCTGAGCCCGTAGGCGACGTTCTCGAATACCGTCATATGCGGCCAAATGGCATAGGACTGAAATACCATCGACATGCCGCGCTGCTCGGTTCTCACATTGACGCCGGCCCTATTGTCGTAGACCGTTTGGCCGCCGATCCGGATTGCACCCGAGGTTGGCGTCTCTAGTCCTGCTACCGCGCGCAGCGTCGAGGTCTTGCCGCAGCCGGACGGACCGAGCAGGGTCAGCTGCTCGCCGCCCGCGGCGATGAAGCTGACATTCTCAACCGCCGTGACGCCACCGTAGCGAATGCAAAGGTTCTCAACCTCGATGGCCGGCGCTGGGTTGGACATGGTGGTCGTCATGGCGCCGATACTGCGCGCTGCGCCAAGCGGCGCGTGAACAGTCCGAACACGACCATCGTGGCCGTTATGACCACGGTCTGGATAAGCGCCATCGCCGCGGTCAACTCCGAGCTCGACGAGAACCAGGCCTCCACGATCGCAGGTGTCATGACCTTGCTGTCGGGCCCCATCAGCAGAATGGACGCACCGAGCTCGCGCACGCTCGCCACGAAGATCAACAGCCAGGCCGCCAGCAGACCAGGCCGCAACAGCGGCGCCGTGATGGTGCGCATGCGATACCACCAAGACGCCCCGCACACCTGCCCACACTCGTCGAGGCTCTTATCGAGTTGCAAGACGACGCCCGAGATGGTGCGCACTCCGAGCGGCATGAACACGGTTAGGTAGGCGATCAGCAACACCCAAAAGGTCCCATAGACCGGCAGAGGAAAAACCAGCCAGGCCCACATCATGCCGAACGCGAACACGATGCGCGGCACCGCCTGCGGGAACATGGCAAGATATTCGAGCACGCCACGCCCCGGCAGCCGGCTGCGCAAGATGATCCACGACAGCAATCCCGTCATGATCACCCCGATGGTTGCCGTGACCATGGCCAGCATGATGCTGTTGAGCATGGCAGTGCGCACAGCGTTGATGGAAAACGCCTGCCGGAAGTGATCCAGCGTGAAATTGGAGGCCGCCGGAAAGGCCACCGCCAGCTTTTGCAGGGCTGCGAAGAGCAGCGTCGCCACCGGCAACGCCGCGGAGGCCAAAACGTAGAGGGCCACCACGGCAAACAGTACCCAGCGAAGCGGCCCCATATCCATGACGCGCGGCCGAAACGCCTTGCCGCTTACCGTCACGAAGCTGTTGCGCGATGTCAGCCAGCGGTACAGCCAAAGCATGGCGAACATCACGGCAAACAGCGAGGCTCCCATGGCCGCGGCCAGCGCAATGCGCGGCGGATACTGCGATACGAAATGATAGATGGCCGTGGTGATCACATAGAAGCGCGCAGGCGTGCCGAGCACGAGCGCCACCGAGAACGAGCCCAACATCTCGGCAAACACGAAGATGGCCGCTCCCAGTACGCCCGGCGCCACCAGCGGCAGGGTAATCCGCCACATGGTTCGCCAACGGCTCCCCCCCATGACCGCGGAGGCCTCCTCCAGGGCCGGGTCCATGGACTGCATGACTGCGCTGATCATGACGTAGGCGACCGATCCTTCAAACAACGCCATTACCCAGGCAATGCCCATCGGCGAGGTGATATCGATCAAGGCCTCCGTACCGAAGAACTTGCGCCACACTTGATTGATGAAGCCACTCTCCGGTGCCCCGAGCAGGCTCCAGGCAAGCGCGCCGAGCAGGGGCGTGACGTAGTAGGGCACGGTCATGAGCTGATCGAGCGTCCGCCGGAACGGCACGTTGGTGCGCGTCAGGATCCAGGCGCTGATGAACCCGAAGAGGAGCGCGAGCAGGGTGGCCGCACAGGTAACCACCAAGGTGTTCCATAGCACCGTCGGGTAATCGAGCAGCTTGGCGAAGTTGGCAACGCCGTAGGCTGTGGGTGGGCGCGTGTCGGGCAGCCCGACGTCGAGCGCGGCCTGAAACAGATAGTACATCGGATAAAGCACGAGCAC
Organism: Hyphomicrobiaceae bacterium; assembly: GCA_035762425.1. Taxonomy (GTDB): domain Bacteria; phylum Pseudomonadota; class Alphaproteobacteria; order Rhizobiales; family Hyphomicrobiaceae; genus AWTP1-13. Next base: position 5,761 of record DASTOW010000140.1, read on the forward strand.
GGCAACCATGGCGACGACCGTCGCCATGGCCATGGTCTCCATCATGCGTATGCGCGCCCGGCCAGTGGCAAGCTCCAGGCGCGCATCCCTGCCCACCGCTGTCGACGCCATCGCGTCACAGACCGAGCATGGCGTTCCATTCCTTGTTGAAGGCGTCGCGCGAGGCGACGAATGCATCCATCTCCTTGGTCGGGGACAGCAGCTTGTAGTCGGCCAGACGCTTGCCGCCGGGCATCGGCGGCGCGTCCTTGCGCACGGAGCCGTAATATAGGTACGGGTTGGTCTGCTGGTGGTTCTGCCCGCGCGGCGACATCTGCCAGTCAATGAACAGACGTGCCGCCTCCGGGCTTGAACCGCGGTCGGCAACGCCGCACAACAGCGGGCTGGCGGGCAGGCCGTCGGCAGGCGCCACGAACTCCACCGGCGCGCCCTTGTCCTTGACGAGCAGGTAGCCCGCGTACTCGGCCAGCACGCAGATGCGCTCGTCGCCCTTGGCCAGGCGCTCGAACTGCTGGGCGCGCGAATCAAATCCGCGCGGTTTCAGCTTGGCGAACTCGCCCCAGAACTTGTCGCCATAGAGCTTGCGCAGTTCATACCATTGCACGAATTGCATGCCCGAGTTGGACATCTTGACGTTGGCCCCATTGGCCCAGACCGGCTTGAGGATATCCTTCCATTCCTTCGGCGCGTCCTCGGGCTTGACCTTCTCCGTGTTGTAGGCAAGGCCGACAAATGTCACGCCGACCCAGAAGTAGTCACCGACCGGGTTGCTCAGATGCTCTGGCGCGTAAAACTCGCTCTGCGGAGAAACGTAGCGGGAATAGCCGCCGCGCTTTTGGAAATCAAGCGCGGTAGCCGGCTCCGAGAACTGGATCACGTCGGCACCGAACTTGTTGGCTGAGCGCTCGGCGATGGTCCGCGTGAACAGCGTGCTGTTCTGTGCACGGACATATTTGCCCTTGATTTTGGGAAAGTCCTTGTTGAAGGCGTCGAGTATGCCGGCAATGGCCGGCTCGCTGTCGTGGCTGTAGAAGGTGAATTCCCCTTCCGCCTCGGCCTTGGCGATATCGGCCGCGGTGTTGAAGTCGTGCACCTTGGTCACTGGCCTGCCCTGCGCGGCGAGCCGGTCGCTTAAGAGCGCGCCGGCAACAGGCATGGCGGCCATTGCCAGGCCGCCTTTGAGTACGCGGCGGCGGGTCGTGGGCTCAAGCATGGCATTTCTCCCTGATGTTGTTTGGTTTTTGCACTCTTGCTACGCAAGCGGCGCAATCGTCCGCCGTCTGCACTGGCCCTTTCCGATCCGTGGCAAAGTCGATGCCCGACCTCATGCAGCGGTTGGCTGGCCCGCCGTGGTTGTCCGTGTATTGCGTCGGTGGCCAGTAATGGTCCAGCTCGAATGTTAGTTTAGCTCCGGGCTCGACGCCATGGCCGACAAAGCAACTGGCGAGGTCGGCCATCCCACGATCTCCCGAGCCAGCGGCTGGTAGCCGAGCCAGGCATGCAACCACACGGCCTTGTCGTGCTGCGCGGCTCTTCAATCGCCGCACCAGACGCTAGCTCTTGCAGCATTCCTGATCTATTTGGTCTGAATTACGACGTAGATGTCCTCGATCGTGACGGGGAAGGTTTCGGCCTCATACGGGCCTTCGACCAGTGCGGCGCCTGGCTCGGCCGACACCGTGTAGTTCATCAGCCGTAACCGCTTGGGATCGCACCAGGACCGGCCCGTGCGCACATCGAATTCCCAGCCATGCCATGGGCAGCGCAGGATCTCGCCGGGCCGTTGATAGACGTACGTGCCGGGCTCCGGCGACGACACCATGCCCGTCAGCGTGCCGCGCGACAAACTTCCGCCCTTGTGCGGGCACCTGTCGGACAGCGCGAACAGCTCGTCGTTGACGTTGAGCACGACAATAGCGCGTCCGGCAACGTGCACGAGCTTACGCGTGCCTGGCGGAATGTCGGACAGCTTGGCAACGACGTGCCTCGGCATCAGCCTAGCCGGTAGACTGATCGCGCGTTGCGCGTCAGAACTTGCTCGAAGCGCTCGCGCGGCGTACCGGCCGGAAAGGCCCGGAAGGGATCGTCGAAATCCCAGTGCGGATAGTCGGACGCAAATAGGATGCGGTCCCAGCCGATCCATTCGATGGTGTCAAACAGGTGCCGGCGGTTGTCGGGCTCCTCCATCGGCTGGGAGGTCACCCAGATGTGCTCGCGGATGTACTCCGATGGGCGCCGTTTGAGGTGCGCCACCTCGCTGCGATTGCGCTCAAACAGCTTGTCCAGCCGCCATGTCAGCGCCGGCAACCAGCCAAAGCCACCCTCGACGATCACCACCTTCAGGCGCGGAAAACGTTCGAACACGCCCTCGATGACGAGGCTCGTGACCACCGTCTGGCAGGAGGTCGAATGTCCAGAGCTCTCCTCGATGTAGTAGGAGGGCCAGCCGACGCCCGTGAAGGGATGGCCGCTCGAGCCGAACACGTGCAGCGCCACCGGAAGACCATGGCGTTCAGCGGCCGCATAGATTGGCCAGTAGCGGCGATTGCCGGCCGGATCGCCCGTCCGCGTCAGCATAAAGACCTGTGCGTAGCAGGCATCGCCGGCGCAGCGGTCGATCTCGCGCACCGAGGCCTCGGCATCCTCGTAGGGCACCACGATGCCGGCCTTCAGTCGTGGTTCGGGTCGTGCAAAAAAATCGCGTTGCCAATCGTTGACAGCCGCGGTCATGACTGCCGAGAAGGCTACGTTGATCTCGCTCTGGCCGCTCATCCCGAGTGGACCAAGCATGCCGTACTCGACGCCGTAGGCGTCGAGATACTGCGACCGGATCAGATTGAGGTCTGAGCCCGGCGGGCTGCCATCGTCCGGCCAGGCATCACGCCGGCAGGCACGCGGTGCCGATTTCGGATAGGGCTCGATCTGCATGCCGCTGCGCTTGCGCGAGCCATATGTCTGTAGATGTTCCCACCAATGCGCCGACAGATAGGGCTTGAGATCGTCGATCGAGCGCAGTGCCGGGTGCACGTCGCCGTCTATGATCTTGAGCCGCACCTCGGCGATGGCAGGACTTTCGCGGTTGCCTTCGACTTCAGCCGTTAGGGGTGCATCGAGCGTCATGCGGGCCTCGCCAAGCGAGAATAGGTCGCACGCGGGTTGTCGACCAGGATCTTCTGCCGCAAGTCAGGCGCAATTCCCGCCGGCAGCATTTCGTCCCCATCGTACTGCCAATGCGGGAAGTCGCTTGCGAACAGCAGCACGTCATCGGACTGCAGTTGATCCATCACGCGCCCAATCTGCTCTGTTCCGTCCGGTCCGTCAAAGGGCTGGATGGTCAGGCGCACGTGATCGCGCACGAACTCCTGCGGCGAGCGGTCTACCCAGGGCACCTCGTTGCGCACCCCGCGCCACGACTTGGATAGCCGCCACAGATAGGGCGGCAGCCAGGTAACCCCAGATTCGATCAGCACGACCTTGAGCTTGGGAAACTTCACAAACACCCCCTCGCAGATCAGGCTGCCAAGCTGGGTATGAAACCCGACCGACTGGGCGGCGTAGTCCTCGAGCTGATAGGTCGGCCATCCCGAGCCAGTAACGGCGTGGTGATAGCTGCTGCCGGCATGGATGCCGACCGCGAATCCATGCCGCTCGGCGGCCGCGTAAATCGGCCAGTACTGCGACTTGCCGAGCGGATGCTCGCCCATCGCCAGCAGCAACACCTGCACAAAGCGTGCATCGCCGCTGCGCCGCTCGATCTCTTCAACCGAGCGCTCTGCCGATTGAATGGGCAGCACGACCGAGCCCTTGAAGCGCGCATCCTTGTCGAGCCACTCGGCGGCTAGCCAGTCGTTGAGGGCACGCGCGAACGCGGCTGCCAGGTTCTCGTCGCGAAACAGCTGGACGGGAAACAAGCTGTTGCAGACGGCGTGCGCGAACTGATGCCGATCAAGGGTTGCTTGTGCCGCCGAGGTTGGATCTGCATCGGCCCGGCTCTGGCGCCAATCCGGCCGCATGGTCAGCGGTGCGCCGGCGGGATAGGCGATCGACTGCCATGCATCGATGCCCCGCAACGCCACGGTATCGCGCCAGTAGTCATCCATATATCGCGCAAGGTCCGCTGGCGTCGGCAGCCGCGGATGCAGGTCGCAGTCGATGGCATTGCGAAAGTCGTTGCCCAGAACCTGTCCTCCGCCGACTTTTGCCCCGCACGCGCGTCTGCTACCCCGCACGCGCTTCTGACCACAAAATCTGCGCACCTCGTCGCAGGTCGGTCAAGGCTGTGAAAGGAACGCACTAGCCTCGATCAGCCAGGCCGAGACCTTCCTGCTGAACTGCAATACGTCGCGGTCAATGTACCACGCCAACAGGGAGACTGTCGTCGTCGACAGCCGCAGACGCACCGCACACCTGAGGTATGGTGTGGGTAGCCGGTCAACCAAGTCACGGTCTGTGAGGTGAGATCTGCATTCCCCGCCCCCAGGTCGAAGCGCGGCCTCGATTTGAGCCCCACCTTAAGACGTGGCATGCGCGCGTGACCTCGCACGGGTTGCGAGCCCCCGCAACCACCGAGACCACCGATAACGGAGCGGCAACGACTAGTCGTAGCCACCCATGACATTCTGGTCGAAGTCAATCAATGCCCCAGTGATCATCTCTGCCGCATCGCTCAGCAAGTAGACCGCTAAAAAGGATACATCATCAGGCCCTATGAGCCTGCCGAAAGGTTGCAGCGGCTCTGCTCTTGCCAGCCAGTCCGGTGGTTTCCCATCGCGCTTCTGGATGGCATGTTCGCCGGGGGTGTCGGTCCAGCCGATGTTGAGTCCATTGACGCGGATGCGGTCGAAACGCAGAGCGTGCGCATTGTTCTTGGTCAGCGTGGCAAGAGCCCCTTTGGATGCTGAATACGCGGTGAGGAACGGCTGCCCGCCATGCGACGAGCGGGTAATGATATTCACGATGCTGCCGGGTCGCCGGTCCTCCCTCAAGTGGCGCACGAGCGCCTGCGTGAGGATGAAGGGCGCTCGCACATTGACCGCGAACATCCGATCCCACAGCACCACGCTGGTATCCTCGATACTGCCTCGGTCGGTGATGCCGGCGGCATTGACAAGGCCATCGATACGCCCGAAACGCGCAATTGCACCCTGCACGATGCTTTGCGCTGCCGCGGCATCGGCAAGGTCGGCGGTGATGCAAAACGCCTGCGATCCGCGCTTCTCGAGTGCTGCTACCATCTCGCTGCCGTTGGCAGCATTGCGACCGCTGATACAGATGCCAGAAGCGCCGCAGTGGGCTGCGTCGAGTGCGATGGCGGCGCCGATACCTTGCGTTCCCCCTGTAACGACGATGAACTTTCCGGCGAGTGAAATGGCCTTCATGATGCAACGCTCATTGCTATTCCAGTCCCGAGAGATTGGATTGCAGCCTCCGCTAGCAAGAGTGCCCGCCGGCCGTCCTCACCGCTCACCGGCATTGGTCGCCCCTGGTCAATCGCGGCGACGAACTGATCCAATTCGTTGGCATACGCCTCGGCATATCGCTCGAGGAAAAAATGATAGGGCTTATCGACGGCTATGACATCTGCGTTTGCAATCTCGACCGTGGTTGGCGTCGGATTGCCGGCAATCAGCCGGCCCTTGGAGCCGTGCACCTCGATGCGTTGATCGTAGCCATAAGAGGCGCGCCGGCTGTTGTTGATGTGGCAGAGGCGGCCTGACGGCGTACGCATCAGGACCATCGCGGAATCGACATCCCCAGCGCGGCCGATTTCGGCATCGACAATCGAACTCGCGGCCGCAAAGACGGTCTGCGGCTCCTCGCCGAGAAGCCAGCGCGCCATGTCGAAATCGTGGATCATCATATCCCGGAACAAGCCACCGGAAACCTTGACATAGGCGAGGGGCGGTGGAGCTGGATCGCGGCTTGAGATGATGACCTGCTCGACGTTGCCGATGTCTCCCCGATCGACCCCACGCTTGAGTGCCGCGAAGCTCGGATCGAACCGCCGATTGAATCCGACCAACATGGGAACTCCCGCGCTTCTTACAGCCGCGAGGCACTGCTCCACTCTGGTCAGCGAAAGGTCAATTGGCTTCTCGCAGAAAATAGCCTTCCCGGCCTTGGCCGCCGCAATGCAGAGGTCAGCGTGCGTGTCGGTCGAAGACGCGATGAGGATGGCGCCGACGGATGAGTCCTCAAGAGCCGTATCTGCGTCCGCAGCAACGGCTCCGTGCAGTTGCGCAAGCTCTTGCGCCGCCGTGCCGTTAACATCCACCACATAGCGCAGCTCGGCGCGCGAATGGCGGGCCAGATTGGCGGCATGGATAGCGCCGATGCGGCCGGCGCCGAACATGGCAAATCGCAGGGTCACGTTGAGCCTCCAACGATGTCGGGCTGCAAGCCCTGGTCCTGTCCGGTGTGCGGCACGAGATTGACACCATGATTGGCGAACGACACATGCACCTGTGTGCCCGCAGAATAAGGGGTCCCAACGTTGCGATCGATTGCAAAGCGATTGGTACCCGCGACTTCCACCGTATACTCCATGTGCGAGCCGAGATAGGCCGCCTTGAGGATTCTGCCTTCGAGCCCTGATGCATCGGAGGCCGATGAAAGAATGAACGACTCCGGCCGCACGGCGATTTTGGCTCGTCCAGCCGCCAGCCCTCGACGCGGCAGAGTCAGGACGAGATTGCCGATGCGAGCCTCGGCGAGCGTTTCATCAATGGGGCGAACGTCCACGTCGATGAGATTGGCATCGCCGATGAAATCGGCAACGAACAGATTTTGCGGCGCCTCATAGAGCTGTCGCGGCGTGCCCATCTGGGCAATGCGGGCATCCGACATGACGATGACGCAATCCGAGACGGCAAGCGCCTCCTGCTGATCGTGCGTGACGTAGGCGACCGTGAGATTGAGCCGCTGCTGCAGCTCGCGAATGTCCTCTCGCACTCGTCGGCGCAACTTCGCATCGAGATTGGACAGAGGCTCGTCGAACAGGAGCACCTGCGGCTCAAGCACGAGCGCTCGCGCCACTGCCACTCGCTGCTGCTGCCCGCCCGACAGCTCCGAGGGGAGGCGTTGCTCCAAGCCGGCAAGACCGACCACGGCAAGCTTGTCAGCGGCCATGGCCTGTGCGTCGCGCTTCCTGACACCGCTGACCGTGGGACCATAGGCGACGTTTTCCAGCACGGTCATGTGCGGAAAGAGCGCATATGATTGGAATACCATGCTGACGTCACGCTCCGCCGCCGATACTAGCGAGACGTCCTTGCCGCCGATCAGAATCTGTCCCTCACTCGGCAGCTCGAGCCCGGCGATCAGACGCAGCGTAGTGGTCTTCCCGCAGCCGGACGGCCCGAGAAGTGTCACAAGCGTTCCAGGTGCGATAGAGAATGAGAGGTTGTCGACCGCAGTTACCGGGCCGTACCGCTTGCTTACGGAGCGCAACTCAACGGAGGATGGGCTACGCGGATTCATGATGCGGGGCCCCGCACTGTGGTTGCTCCAACGACCACGTTCGCTCCGCCAGATTTGGTCTGGCCCGGCACCCGCCGTCCAATCCTTGCCTCGCCGGCCAGCAGCTGAAAGGCAATGATGACAACAAGCATCACGGCGATCAGCACCGTAGAATAAGCTATCGCAAGGCCGAACTCACCAGCTTCCACTCTGCCGACGATATAGGCGGTGGCCATATTGTACTGTGCCGTGACTAGAAATATGACGGCGCTCACGGCAGTAATCGCACGGACAAAACTATAGACCATGGCCGCTATGATGGCCGGCCGGAGCAGCGGGATGATCACGCGACGTAGAGTCGTTCCCGTATGTCCACCCAGGGTGAGCGATGCTTCGTCGAGATTCTTGTCAATCTGTGCGAGGGCCGCAATTCCGGCGCGCACGCCAACAGGCATGTTGCGGAAAATGAAACACAGAACGAGAATTGTGCCGGTGCCTGCCAGTTCGATGGGCGGCGTGTTGAAGGCGAGAATGTAGCTGACGCCGATGACGGTGCCTGGAATGGCAAAACTCAGCATGGTGCCGAACTCGAACGCGCGCCGACCATAGAAATTCTGACGGGCGAGCAAGTATGCCGTCAACAGTCCCAGAGCTGCGGTGAGGGGCGCGGAGATGAATGAGATCTGGAGCGTGGTCCAGAAGGAGTTCCACGCCGAGCCCGAAAAGTGCATGCCTCGGCCTGTTTGCTCGATCGCGAAGCCAGTCCAGAAATGCTCGAGCGTGAACGTGTGATCACGGCCGACGGCCTTCACGAACGCGCTGAATAGGATGGTCGCATAGACAGCAAGCGTGAAGATCACCCAGGCAATGGTGAGACCGTAGCTTGCGATCCTAACACCGGTCGGTAGTGCCACGGGCAGACCGCTGTCGCCCTTGCCGGTCAAGGTCGTATAAGAGCGGCGACCGAGCCACACGTTCTGTGCATAGAAGGCCGCCAGGGTGAACCCGAGGAGGAGCAGGGCGAGCGTTGCGGCGCGCCCTTGATCATGAGCAGCACCGACGACGGCAAAGAAGATTTTGGTCGACAACACGTCGAAATTGCCGCCAAGCACCAGCGGGTTGCCGAAATCGGCAAGGCTCTCGATGAAGCCCAGCAGAAAGGCGTTGGCGACGCCAGGCCGCATCAGTGGCCAAGTTATGGTCTTGAAGGTGCCCCAGCGCGAGGCTCGCAACGTCTGCGACGCTTCCTCCAGCGAGGGCGCGATGCTCTGCACAACTCCGATCAGCACCAGGAAAGCGATTGGCGTGAACGCCAGCACCTGCGCAAGGAATACACCTGGGAAGCCATAGATCCAGCGCGACCGGGGTATGTCGAATGCGTCCGCGAGAAAGCTTGTTACAAGCCCCGAGCGCCCGAACAAGAGGATCAGGGCGAGCCCGATCACGAACGGCGGCGTAATGATTGGCAGTACTGTCAGCGCCCGCAATAGCTTCTTGTGCGGAAAGGGCGTGCGAACCGCGACCAGAGCGAAGGCGAGACCGAGCAGTGTCGTCGCCACACCTACTGAGACGCCGAGGATGAGTGTATTCCACGCTACGCCGCAATTTAGGCGGCCAAGGATGCACCCGAGGGCCCAGACATTGCTATCGAAGATCTTCTCGACCAGCGCGTACGGAGCAAAGTTGCCGAGATTGTCGCGCAAGGCGCTGGTCAAAATCGCGAGCACGGGGAAGAACACGAACGTGCCGACCAGGGCAATGACGATCGTAAGGGACCCCATTACGAAGCAGTCGCCGCGGCAGTACCCCTTCCCAGCCAGCCCCTTTGACATCAACATCAGGTAACTGAGTGCCAGCATCAAGGCCCCATAGCCCATGCCCGACTGTTTGGCGTCAACGGGGAAGACAGCTGCCAGCCACGACCAAGCGGGCCCGCTGTGGATGATCGCAAAACCTTGCAGCAGGAGAAGTCCGATGCCGAGTACAGCCGGCCCTGTCAGTTGTTGGACCGCAAGGGCGGTGCGTGCATACCACAGCACTGCAATGGCGATCAGAGGAAGCAGCGGCAGGATCAGCCAAGTCCGGCCGCCCCAGATGATCTGGTAGAGCGCTGGGCCCGTTTCGAGATTTGGGTATTGCGCGAGCCAGTCCGTGGCCATGTAGCTCTCCTGCCCATACCAAGGCAGGAGGGCTACACCGGCCAGCCCGACCAACAACCATGTGACGACAGCGCTTGGCATGGTTGCGAGCCGTGCGTCGTCACTTGGGTAGATTCTTCACCTGTGCGTCCCACTTGGTGAGCAAGCGCGACCGCTCTGCGGTCGATCCGTACTTGGCAAAGTCGTAGTTGATCAGATTGATCTCACCAAGCTTGGGGGAGTTGGACGGTAGCGGAGTGCTTTTATTGGATGGGATTTGCAGCTGCTTGTTCTGGGCGCCCAGCGATTGTGGGCCGGGCATCAATGCGAAGTCGTACCACCTCTTGGCGTTCTCCAAGTTTCGCGCGCCCTTGATGATCGACATGCCGCCGATCTCGTAGCCAGTACCTTCGCACGGTGCGATCACCTTCACGTCTGGATTTTCGATGGCCATCGCCACCATGTCGTGCATGAACGTGATGCCGATGGCCGATTCCCCGAGGCTGACGGCCTTGGCGGGTGCCGCACCCGACTTCGTATATTGGTTGATGTTCTTGTGCAGGGCCTTCAGGTATTCGAAGCCCTTGTCCTCGCCCATAATCTGCACGATCGTTGCCAACAGAGTGTAGGCGGTGCCAGACGAATTGGGGTCTGCGACCTGCACCTCGTCTTTGTACTTGGCGTCGAGTAGGTCTTGCCAGCACTTGGGCTCGGGCAGTTTGCGTTGCGCCAGCGTCTTTGCGTTGTAGCCGAAGCCGAGCGCACCGGAGTAGATGCCCATGACCTTGCCCTTGGTTTGCTCCCACTGGCGCGTGGCCCAGTCGTGCAACTCAGGCAGCTTCGCCGACTTGTACTCCTGGGTGAGGCCTTCCTCGGCTGCCTGCAAGTGCGGATCTCCCGTGCCGCCCCACCAGATATCGGCGCGAGGATTTGTCGCTTCGGCCTTGACCTGGGCATAGGTTTCGCCCGAACTCTTGCGCGTCATAGCCACTTTTATTCCGGTCTCCTTCTCGAAGGCCGTCACCATGGCACGACACCACTCCTCCTGAGCGCTGCAATAGAGCGTGAGTTGGCCCTGGGCGGCTGCTGCTGCACAGACCACGCAGAGCCCGGAGACCGCCATTAGGCAAAGCGCCGACTTCAGCCGGTGCAGAAAAGCAGTGTGGGCGGCCATGGTGTTTCTCCCCAACTCGAGATCTTATTCTTTAGTTGGTGAAATACTGAGCCTGCGAGGCTGCTGCCGTCAATGCGCATCAGATCGAAGCAGGAGCGCACGGTCGAGAACCATAGCGTCGGCGAGGGAGCCTGCCAGGGCCGGTGTTGCGACCAGTATCGGATTGCCGTCGGCCAGCCAATCGCCCCTGAAGAAATCGTTGACCACAGCACCCGCCTCGCGCGCCAGGACGATCCCAGCCGCAACGTCCCAAGCATTGATATGCAGCTCGAGATATGCGTCGACCCTGCCACAGGCGGTCCAAGCCATGCCCAACGCACCGGACGCACTGCGCTTGACGGTGGCGCCCATGTCCATCACCTCGGCGACCAGACCAATGTAGCTCGCCGTCGGCCGCCGAGGAGACCAGCCAATCTCGACGGCAGCCGTTTGCATGTCAGCGACATCGCTTACCCGGATCGGCACGCCATTGCAGGTCGCGCCATGCCCCCGCCGCGCGGCAAACAGCTCGTTCAGTGTCGGCATCGCCAAGACGCCGATCTCCGGCACCCCTTGTCGCACGAAGCCGACAGACACAGCCCAATGTGGCTCGCAGCGCGCAAAGTTGGCGGTCCCGTCAATCGGATCGACGATCCAAAGATTGTCGTTGCTCGAACCACCCCCTTCCTCGCCGAGGAAACCATCGGTGGGAAAGGCCTCGGCAATACGGCGGCGCAGCAAGTCCTCAACCACCTGGTCGGCTTCGGTGACGAAGTCCTGAAACCCCTTCATCTTGGTACCCATGCGGACCCGATCCCGAAAATAACTGGACGCGAGGGCTCCAGCCTCGTTGGCCAGGGCTACGGCCGCGACATAGCGCTGGTGGAGGTCTTCTCCACTCATGCTGTTGCTCCTCTCCAGCTTGCGGGGCCTGTGTGTCAGGACATTCAGACGAGCGGGGCTTCGCGCAAGAACCGCTGCAGGTTCTGGTATCCCATATTGGCATAGACCCGCGGATTTGCCTTCTCGGGATCCTGCTCGGCCTCGACCACGACCCACCCGGAATAACCATGCAGTGCAGCGAAGATGGCACTGTAGTCGACCATGCCGTCGCCAGGAACGCTATAGACCCCATCGACGACCGCATCGAGGAAGCTCTTGTCCGCGGCCTTGACGGCTTCAAGCACGTCGGCGCGCACGTCCTTGGCGTGAACGTGACGGATGCGGTCTTTGTAAGCTCTCGCGAACTCCACCGGATCGGCTCCGGCGAATGTCAGATGGCCCGTATCGAGCAGCAAATGCACGGCCTCGCCGCTCATATCCATCAGGCGATGCACATCTTCGGCGCTTTCGACGATCGTACCCATGTGATGGTGATAGACGAGTTGCAGCCCGTCATCGGCAAGTCGTTCGGCTAGTGCCGTCAGACGCTGCGTGAATTGCGGCCATTCGGCCGGTTGAAGCTTCGGACGGTGCGATAACGGAATGCCTCTCTGAGCATGAATGGCATTCGATGTCTCGGCCACGATGACGACATTGGCGCTGAGAGCCTTGAGCAGGGCCTTGTGGTGGGAGATTGCCTGCCATTCGGCGTCCGCATCGTGTTCGAGCAGCGCCATGGAATGCCAGCCCGACACAAGGTCAAGCTTGTATTTCGCCAGTATCGGCTGCAATGCATGAGCCTGGCGCGGAAACTTGTGCCCCAGCTCGATACCCTCAAAACCGGCTTCGCTAGCCTCCGCCAGACACACGTCCAACGGTGTGTTGCCGCCAAGCTCCCGCAAATCGTCGTTGGACCAGCCTATCGGATTGATGCCGATCCGGATTGCCATTGACTCAATCTCCCAGGCTCTGCTGCTTGCGAGCTTCCAGATAGCTGGCACGAGCCTCGTTCACTTCTGCGCGTGAGCTGACCTCGGGCACGGGAACATCCCACCAGTGTCCGCCTGCAGTGGTCGATTGGGATGCATCGGTATCAATGACGATTACGGTCGTGCGCAGGCCGTTGCGCGCTTCGGCAAGTGCCGTCTCGAGCTCGGCGATTGAGTTGACACGTCGGCTGGCTGCACCGAGACCTTCCGCAGACTTGGCGAAGTCGACCCGGGGCAGAGTTTGATGCTTGGAAGACTCAAAGAGATTGTTGAACGGCTCTCCGCCGGTGGCAACTTGCAGGCGGTTGATGCAGCCAAATCCACCATTGTCGAGCACCACGATCGTCAGCTTCAGCCCCAACATGATCGAAGTCGCAATCTCGGAGTGCATCATCAGGTAGCTGCCATCGCCCACCATCACGATTACCTCCCGATCGGGCGATGCCATCTTGACGCCCAATCCGCCGGCAATCTCGTAGCCCATACAGCTATACCCATATTCCAGGTGATAGCAGCCCGGCTCGGAGGCTTGCCAAAGCTTGTGGAGCTCGCCAGGCAGTCCACCGGCCGCACACACGATGATGTCGCTGGCTCGGCTCGAGCGCTGCACCGCCCCGATCACCTGCGCGTCGGAAGGCAAAGCGTTGGTCGCGGCCGTAGCTTGGCCGGCGATGGTCAGCCACTGGGCCCTGAGCTGATGCGCGCTGTCGATCCACGCTTGCGGCACCTTCCATTCTCGCAGTCCCCTGTCGAGCGCTTCCAAGCCGGCCAGAGCATCGCACACCATCGGCACGGAACCATGCTTACCAGCGTCGAAGGCCTGCGCGTTGATGCCTAAGATAACAGGGGCCGGATTCTTGAAGAGCGCCCGCGAACCGGTCGTGAAATCCTGTAGGCGAGTTCCGATTGCGAGAATGACGTCGGCCTTCCCCGCCAGCGTGTTGGCGGCGCTACTACCGGTCACGCCGATCGCGCCCATGTTGAGCGGATGATTATGAGGCAATGCTGACTTGCCAGCCTGGGTCTCGCTGACCGGGACACCATGCGTCTCAGCAAAACGACGCAATGCGCGAGTAGCCTGCGCATAGTGCACACCGCCTCCGGCAATGATCATAGGCGCCGTCGCCGCCTGCAACGTCTTGATGGCGCGCTCCAGCTCTGCGATGTCGGGCTGCGGTCGCCGCGGAATCCAGACCCGGGACTCAAAAAAGCTCTTAGGATAGTCGTAAGCCTCCGCCTGCACGTCCTGACACACTGCCAACACGACAGGACCGCACTCTGCAGGATCAGTGAGAACGCCGAGAGAGCGCGGCAGCGCATTGATGATCTGCTCGGGTCGCATGATGCGGTCGAAGTATCGCGACACCGGACGGAAGCAGTCGTTTGCTGAAACCGTACCGTCTTTGAAATCCTCGATCTGTTGCAGCACGGGATCGGGGCGCCGATTGGCAAATACATCTCCGGGGAGAAGGAGCACGGGCAGGCGGTTGACATGGGCAACCGCCGCGGCCGTTACCATATTGGTCGCGCCGGGGCCGATCGAGGTCGTGCACGCCATCACGCGGCGCCTGCCTGAGGCCTTGGCAAAGGCGATGGCGGCGTGCGCCATGGCTTGCTCGTTGTGCGCACGATAGGTCGGCAGCTTGTCGCGAGCCTCAGCCAGGGCCTCGCCGAGCCCGGCGACGTTGCCGTGTCCGAAGATGGCCCAGACCCCAGCGAAAAGGGGTAGGAGCTTGCCGTCGATCTCGGTGTTCTGCGCTGTCAGGTAGCGTACGAGGGCTTGCGCCATGGTCAGCCGTATTGTCATCGACTGCCTCCCATGCAGCTGTTCGCGCCTACCGCCCGACTTTCGCAAGGACGTCGGCATGCAGGAACCTTTCTATCACCAGCATGAACAGCACGGATGGAACAAGTAGGATCAGCGCTGTTATCGAGGCGATCTGGTAGTTGCCGCCCATGCTGGCGTTGTAGAGGAGCAACGGCAGGGTCGTGACCTGCGGCACGCCCACGAAAAAGGTGCCTGTGAATTCATCTAGGGATTCCAGGAACACGAAGATGGCACTAGCCATGATGCCGGGGGTCGCGAGGGGCAGCGTGACGGTCCAGAAGGAGCGCCACGGCGATGCCCCCATATTGCGTGCGGCAAGCTCCAGGTCCCGGTCGACGGCTGCGAACGCTGCCGTGGTGATCCACACCGAATACACCAAGGCGTGCGCCGAATGCACCAACACGACACCTGTGATCGTGCCGGCAAGGCCCAAACCATAGAAGACACGGGCTACGTTCATATAGATTACGATCGAGGGGAACGCCTGCGGCAATAGGAAGGCGATCATGATCACAGCCCGGAACGGCAGCTTCAAGCGTGCCAGCGCATAGCCGGCCGGCACCGAAACTGCCACCGCCACCACGACCACGGCTACGGCAATACCGACGCTTGTCACCAGCGAGCCCATGGCATCGCCGGTGGGTCGAAAGACGATTTCCCAGTAGCGCAATCCATAGCTGACCGGCAGCTTATGTGGCGCATACCAGCGCTCAGCGATCGACCACAGCACGAGGTTGGCCAGGGGGCCGATCAAGGCGAATGCCAGCAGGGCGAGGAGCCCCGCCTTGGCCACGAGGCTGAATAAGCGTGCAACGATCATGGCCGGCCACCCTCTCGCAGGCTGTGCCGCAAATAGAGCCAGGCCGCGCCGGCCGTAATCAGATAGGAAATGACGCCTAGTGCGTTGGCCACCCCATAGTCGCCATAGGCGTTGATGCGGAAAGCCATGTCGACGGTGAGCATTGTGGGCTGTGAGCCCGCCACCATCATCGGTACGGACAGTACGCTCAGCATGGTCACGATCGAAAGCACTAGTCCAACCATCAGGGTGGGAAGGACCTGCGGTACGACGATCTCGAAAAGAAGCCGGCCGCGACCGGCGCCCATGTTGCGCGCTGCCTCGATTGTGGCTCGATCCAGCGAGGCCATTGCGCCGGCCAACAACAGGGCGACGAATGGCGTCTGCTTCCACACGAAGGTGATGACGATGCCTCGCCAATCCAAGAAACTCTGCGTCATCGCGGGGTCGAGGATGCCGAGTGAAACGATGGTGTTGTTCAGCAAGCCGTTCTTGGCCAGGAACGTGCGCATGCACTGGGCCGCGACGATGAAGGGGATAAAGAGCGGCCAGCGGTACAGCGCTGCGAGCGCGGCAACCAGCCAGCGCGTTTCACCGAGCGTCAGCGCGCCGGCGATCGCAATCGCGGTCAGGGCTATGAGGGCGGTCGAGCTGGCGACGATCAGCACAGAGAAAACGATATCGCCCGAGTACAGCTCGAAGGCCTTGCTGAAATTCGCGATGCTAGGGAATCCGTCAGCCGCAGTGAGTGCGGACGTTATCGACAACGCAAACGGATAGACGAACAACGCCGCGACCATGAGTAGTGCCGGCGTGACGAGCAGAAGCCCTGCACTCGGGGTGCGAGGTCGCATCGGCACCTCAACGTGTGGGAGCCGCGGCGCGCTGGCGCCAGCGCACCAGCCAGGTTCGTCTCAGTTGGCGACCTTGCGCTCGTAGGCCTCCAGTATTTCGTTGAAATACTGCGCGAGCGGGAACGGCATACCCTTCGACGACAACTCCTCGGGAGAGATATCGGCGAACAGCTTCTTCCAGACCACTGGATCGAGCTTGCCTTCCAGGTGCTTGGCATCGATGCCCGGATACCAGTTGAACTTCTTGACGATGCCTTCGCCTTGCACCTCCGGGCTGGTCGCGAGGGCAACGAACTTTTGCGCCAGCTCGCCGTTCGCAGCCTTGGCCGGGATGGCGTAGTACATCGGCTGCCCCGGCATACCAGGGGCAACGAGCTTCAGTTTCATGTTGGGCGGCAGCTTGCCGTCAGCCAACCAGGTATAAAACATATCGACCCACACCGGCCCCATGGCGATCTCGCCGCGATTGAGCATATCGAGCGTGCCGGCGTTGCCGGGTGTGATGACGACGTTCTTGTTGAACTCCCTGAGGTCGGCCAGCGCCTTGTCCCATGCGGCCTTGCTGGCGGCGTCGTAAGGCCCCGTTATCAGCTTGCCGGCGTCGCCGCCAAATGCGTAGACCCAGCCGGTGACGAAGGCGACGCCCGACATGCCACCCTTGATGCCGTTGTAGCCGAACTTCTTCGGGTTCTTGTTTACCCACGCGATCAACTCCGCGTAGCTGTTTGGCACGTCCTTGGCCAGATCGGGGTTGTAGGCGATGGCAGTCTGGCTGTGGAACATCGGCATGACGTAACCGCTGACGTTGGCGCCGAGCGCGTTGCTCGCCGTGTCACGCGACACCAACGAACCGGTTGCAATCTTGTCCTTGTAAGCCGACAGCAAACCCTCACCCACCATCTGTCCTGCCATCTTTTGATGGATGACAACTACGTCGAAGTCCCACTTGTCGGCGCCCGCCTTTTTCTGGGCATCGAGCTTCTCGAAGATCTTCTGCGAGCCCGCATCACCCGGACCTGTTCCGACCGCAACCACCTTCACGCCTGGATTGGTCTTCTCGAACATGGGCGCCAGATAATCCTTCACGTAGTCGACCATGTTCTGGTCGCCAGCCGTTGCAACATTGATCGCCGTCTGTGCCTGTGCTGGTGAGGCGACAAGAACCATGGCGAAGCCAACTGCGGGAATCCAATGTCTCATGGCGCATTCCTCCCAGAGTTTCTTCGTTGTTCGGCAGGGAATAGATGCAGAACCTTGATCGGCAAGCCCAACTCAACGGTCTGTCCCACATCACGATACCGCGCATCCTTCACCAGATAGTGACGGTCCGCAACCTTGACCGCGAAGCGATAGTGGCCGCCGGGGTACGTTCGGGACACGATGCTGCCCTGCAGCACGATCTGGTTCTCGGCGCCCTCCTCGCCATCGATGAAGCGCGCGATGTCGTCGCGAAAGTAGGCCGTCACACGCCCGAGAGGTGCCGGACCGCTCCAAATGACCGGGCGGGAAGCTCCCTCAGCTTTGATCTCGACGCCGCTACTGTGCGGCGCGACGTCAAGATCGATGGTATTTTCCGCCCCCATGAACGAGGCAATGAACGGCGATACAGGCCGATCGAAAATCTCCTCCGGAGTGCCGGCTTGAGCGATGCGGCCGGGTCCCATCACGACGATGCGGTCGGCCATGGTCATGGCTTCCTCGCGATCGTGGGTCACGTGCAACGCAGCAAAGCCGAGTTTTTGCTGGAGGGACTTGATCTCGCCACGCAGTTGCGTGCGCACGTTGGCGTCAAGATTGGAGAGAGGCTCGTCGAGCAGCAGGACGGTCGGTTCGATTGCGAGAGCGCGGCCGAGGGCGACGCGCTGGCGCTGCCCGCCCGACAGCTCCGTCACCTTGCGATCTTCCACACCGCGCAGATTGAGGAGGGCGAGCAATTCGGTGACGCGCCGGCGAATCTCATGGCGCGCCATGCCGCGAAGCTTGAGGCCGTACCCCATGTTTCCCAGCACCGTCATATGCGGCCAAAGAGCATAGGACTGGAAGACCATCGCGACGCCGCGTTTCTCGGGCGCGGTGTTTGTCACGTTTTGCCCGAAAATGAATACGTTCCCTGCCAAAGCCCTTTGAAATCCGGCAATTGTGCGCAGCAGAGTTGTCTTGCCGCAGCCAGAGCTGCCGAGCACGGCAATGAATTCGCCTTGTCGCATGATCAGATCGATGCGGTCCAAAACAGGTACCGAACCGTA
Organism: Hyphomicrobiaceae bacterium; assembly: GCA_035762425.1. Lineage (GTDB taxonomy): Bacteria > Pseudomonadota > Alphaproteobacteria > Rhizobiales > Hyphomicrobiaceae > AWTP1-13. The sequence goes on from DASTOW010000140.1 coordinate 24,108, forward strand.
CCCGACTGTAAGGCCGCGCACTTCAACCGCCGCAACCGCGTCTGACATCGCGAATGGTCCTTTTATGGGCCACCGCGATCTTAGCTAGGCGGGGTTAGGCTTCCAAGGGCTGACCGACCGGACCGAAGGCGACCTTGGACCGTGCTTGCCGTCGATGCCGTCATGGTCTTGGTCGAGATCGGAGCTGGACTAGCAGCTGGCTCGGCGTCCCTTAAGCCGACGCACCTCGACTTCTTCGGCGACGCGGCAAACTACCAGTATAGCCTGTTTGTATTCGGGATGGCTCTGCGCTATCGCGCCGTGGCAGCGTTCGCCAAGGGTACGAACACGGTATTGTAGCAGGTGATTGGTGTTACGGTCTGGTACGCAATAGTGAGAGGTGCCGCCCTCTTTGCCAACGCGGCCGTGTTCGGATTGCTGTGAGTCGACCGGGATGGAGACGCCAACATGCACACCGTGTGGATTGTTCGCGTAAATAAGCTCTCTACCGCCCGCAGCTTCCTGCCATTGTTTTCTTAATCTTTTTGAAGAACCAGTTTGTTGGAATTTGTGCTATGTTCTCTCACGAATGGAAAAAGAGATGGGCGTGGTTGGCCATGGAAGATGAGGCGGGGCTGGCGGAAACTCGACGCGTTCGTATGGTGGCGGATAAGCTCATCGAAGGCGATATCGATGTGCTCACGGAAATAGCGCACGTGCTGCGCAGCGCTGGCGCTGGGGTATGCGTAAGCGCTTTTCTCGTTCAGCTCATTTTCCAGCTGTTACCCCAAACAGCACAGCAGCGAATGGCTAGCAATGCCAGCTCGAAGTCTCGCGGCAACGTAGTAGAGCTCGTACGCCCGCGCAAAGGCTAGTGGGCAGGTCAGGAGCAGCGGGCCTCCGCGCTGATCGAGGCCGGCGATGCAATAGAGCGCCTGGTCAAGCTCGATCCTAGAAATGCTGCAGGCCACTATCTTCGCGCCTCACTGTCGCGGGCCCTTGGCGAAGTGGATAAGGCAATCACTTCACTTGAGTACTCGCTTTCCCTCAATCCGACTTACTTCGCTGCCCACGCCGAGCTCGGCCACATCAAAATCGACGCGGGACGAGCGCGCGAATCCATCGGTCACATCGAGGAAGCCATCCGACTGATCCCCCCGGAACCTAACATGCATGGCCTCTATTTTTCGGCGGGCAGGGCCGCACTCCACAGCGCCGACGACCGGGCGGCGGCGCAGTGGCTGCTGAAGGCACGTCAGGCGAACCGCTCCTTCCTTCTTTCAGCGCAGTTTCTGGCGGTGACCTATCTCGGGATAGAGGAGGAGGAGGCGGCACGAACTAGTTTGGCCGAGTTTCTCAAGGAGACTCCCAAGTTCTCAATTGTGGCCTGGAAGCGACTCCACCCTACCCGCAACCCGGTCGTTGCCAAGCAGCGCGAGCGGATCTTTAATGCTTGGCGTCGACTGGGTGTTCCTGAGGACGAGACCGCTGTGGGAAATCGATAGCACCCAGCCAGGTGCGCCTTTTCCGATCCTCTACGAGATCAGAGCCAAAGATGGGTTCACGCGGCGAAGATCTCGGCTCTGCCCCCGAGAACGAACATTCTGGTAGTCGACCCGGCACGGGGAAAAGGTGGCCAAACGCGGACCTGATTGATGGTGCCCGTGCGCTGACGCACCAGGCGTGAGCGCACCTTATGCAGCGCCAGCAGGTCCATCTGCTGCGGCGTCTTGATGCGCACGAAATGCATGGTCGGGCGCTGCACCGCCCTGGCAATCGCCTCCGCGTCGCGGTAGTCGTTCTTGTGTCCCTCTGCTCTTTGACAACTGAAACGCAATGCGTCTCGCGTGTAGCGAGGCAGGCAGCAGGCTCCAAACCCAGTGCTGAGCTCGTCGAAGCACGCGTTGGCGGGCTCATCCGCCCTTCGACAGGCTTGGGCTCGGGGCCGAAGGGCCGGACGAGTGGAAGGCGGAGGCAAGGCGGATGATTTTGCACATGGTGAAAAACGGGGCGCACGCAACGCGACCGGCGAGGACAAGTCTCGCCACATTTTCCGGGCGCTATGCTGAACTCCCGCCGGCGCGGTCTCCGTTTCTTCTCCACCTTTAGGCGAAGCGGATTGGCACTAGGCTTCGCTTCGTCGGCAGGCGACACTGGTGCCGGCGCGCCGTGCGCGCAACTAACCAACGAAGAATGTCCGGAGGAAACAGGTATGGCATTCGAAGGCAAACGGCTGAGCCGTCGAGACGTAGCGAAGCTGTTGGGTGCGGGCGGCGCAGCCTTGTCGGGCTTGTTGCCGACCAGCGTCCTGGCACAGGCACGAAAGAACACGCTGGTGCTCGGCATCGACATCAGCGACACCATCACGCTCGATCCGGCGCGTCTCGCCCAGTACACTTCGCCGATGACGGTCTCGGCAGCCTACGACTCGCTCGTCACCTTGACGCCCGGCGACTACATCAACGTCAAGCCGTCTCTGGCCACCAAATGGGAGCGCACGCCGGACGGCAAGGGCTGGCGCTTCACCCTACGCGACGGCGTGAAATTCGCTTCCGGTGCGCCGATGACGGTCGAGGACCTGAAGTGGTCGTTCGAGCGCGTCACCAACCTCAAGGATCAGCCTTCGCAATACGTGGGCAACATCGACAAGGTGGTCGCGGTCGACAAGAGCACCTTCGACATCATTCTGAAGGCGCCAGATCAGCCGATCCTCAACGTCCTGTGCGCACCCGAGTTCGTCGCCCTCGAGCGCAAGGTCGTCGAGGCCCAGGGCGGCTCGGCCGAGGCCGACGCCAAGGAGAAGGACAAGGCGACGCCCTGGCTCAACGCCAACTCAGCCGGCACCGGCGCCTATCGCATCGCCGGCTGGGAGCGCAACGCCCAGATCCAGCTGGTGCGCAACGATCACTACTGGGGCGGCAAGCTGCCGTTCGAGCGCGTCATCATCCGCCACATCAGCGACGGTGCGGCGCAGCTGCTCGCCGTCCGTCGCGGCGACATCGATGCGGCCTTCAACCTGATCCCCGAGCAGATCGCCTCGCTCAAGAGCGAAAAGGACGTGCGTCTCGATCCGCTCAGGAGCCTCGATTTCGTCTACATGGCGCTGACCCAGGAGCCCGAGTTCAACAAGGCTCTGGCCGTCAAGGAATGTCGGCAGGCGATCGGCTATGCGATCGACTACGACGGCATAAAGAATTCGATGCTGGGCGGCGCGGCGCTACGGCCGGCGCACTATCTGCCGATCGGCGTCGAGGGCTCGACCGAGGAGATCGCGCGCCAGATCGGCTTCCGCAACGACCCGGCGAAAGCCAAGGAGCTGCTCGCCAAGGGCGGCTTCGCCGACGGCTTCGAATTCGAGATCTCGTACGGCAACGCCGCGGTGCAAGGCGTCACCTACCAGGATCTGGCGCAGAAGATCCAATCGGACCTCGCCCGCGTCGGCATCAAGGCCAACCTGCGGCCGATGGATCAGGTCAACCTGCGCACCGAGTATTCCGGAGCCAAGTCGAAGGGCGGCGTCCTGACCTTCTGGAACCCGCCGGCCGTTGACAATCTGCTATGGGCCGCCGCCGTTGTGCAGCGCGTCGCCAAGCGCGTGCATTGGGAGGTGCCCAAGGACGTCTACGACATGTGCTTCAAGGCGTCCGTCGAGCCCGATGCGAAGAAGCGCGCCGATATGTGGGTCGAATGGCAGAAGGTGGTGGTCGATCAAGCCAACCACTTCGTCCTTTTCCAGCCGGTCTACCAGATCGCCGTGCGCAACAGCATCGACACGCTGCCGCTGACCGCGTCGGGCTGGATGCTCGATCTGCATGGCGTCAAGCCCAAGGCCTAGCATGCAAGAAGAGGCGACCGCTGCTGCGGTCGCCTCGTTCGCCGCACGCAGGTCGGCTAGCGCTTGAACGTCGCGTCGCGACCCTCGCGGAAGGCATTGATTCCCTCCATATGACTGCCTGCAGAGAAACACAGCGTGTTCATCTCGTTCTCGTAGCGCAACCCGGCCTCGAGCGAGGAGGACAGGGCCATGCGCACGGCGGCTTTGACCGACTGCGCGGCAACCGGGCTGTAGCCGGCAATCTGCTTGCACAGCGCCCGCGCCGTCGGCTCGACTTCGGCGTCGTCGACCAGGAACTCGACGAGGCCCAGCCGATAGGCCTCTTCCGCATCGACCGGCTCCCCGGTCACCAGCAGCCGCATGGCCTGTCCGTAACCGACGATGCGCGGCAGCATCTGCGAGGCGCCGCCGCCGCCAACCCATCCGCGCTTGACCTCCGGGAAACCCATCTTCACGCTGCGTCCGGCCACGCGCATGTCGGCGGCAAGCGCCATTTCTGCTCCGCCGCCCAGCACCCAGCCCTTCAGCGCGGCAATCACCGGCTTCTTGATGTTTTGGATGGTGGATGCGTAGATCACCCGGTTCCGGAAGCCCCACGCGCTCGGATACTCGGCCAGAGAATTGAGGTCGCTGCACGAGGAAAACGCACGCTCGCCCGCTCCCCGGATCAGCACGACGCGCACCGCTTCGTCGCGATCGGCAACCGCACACGCCTCCTGCAGAAGAGCCGCCATTTCCGGCGTGACGGCGTTGTGCTTCTGTGGGCGATTGAGCACGATCTCGGCGCCGAAGTCGGTCACCGTCATGGTGATTTCTTTGCTCATGGCTGCTCCCTGCTGCTTGCGAAGCGCATCCGAACTGATGTCTTGGCTTGTCGCTGTGGACATCGTAGTTTGAAGGCAACACTCAGTTGCCACGATCTGAGCGGCATCCAACAAGACCACCGGGAGGACAGACTGACCAACCCGCCGACAGCGCCGCGCACGCGCTCGGGCACAGCTTGGCGGCCAGTGCGGGGCGGTTAGGAATGCTTCGCTACGTCGTGTCGCGTCTTGCTGCAGCCGTCGTGATGGCGGTGTTCGCCACGCTCATCATCTTTCTCATCGCCAATACGGTGCCCGGTGATCCCGCGCTCGCGCAGCTTGGCGACCTGGCCGCCTCCAATCCGGAATTCCTCGCCGCCTTCCGCGCCAAGTGGGGCCTCGATCTGCCGCTCTGGGAGCGCTACCTGATCTTCCTGAAGGGCCTGCTGCGCGGCGACCTCGGCATATCCATCGCCTCGCAGCGACCGGTGCTCGACGACATCATCAGCTACGCGCCGGCCACCATCGAGCTGGCCACCGCAGGCTTCCTGCTGTCGGTGGTGATCGGCGTACCGCTCGGCGTGCTGGCGGCGGTGCGTCGCGACACCTGGATCGATCACGTCGCCCGTTTCATCTCGCTGGCCGGAGTTTCGGCGCCGACCTTCTGGCTGGCCTTCATCGTGCTCGCCATCTTCTACGGAGGATTGCAGATCGCGCCTGGGCCCGGCCGTCTCGACACGATCGCTTTCCCGCCGGCGCGCATCACCGGCCTCTACCTCGTCGACAGCCTCCTGTCGGGCGACTGGAGCACCTTCACCGATGCGCTCGCTCATCTCATGTTGCCGTCGATCGTGCTGGCGGCCGCCACGCTCGGCCTCATTACTCGCACGACGCGCGCCAGCATGCTGGAGAGTATGCAGCAGGACTACGTGCGCGTGGCGCGCGCCAAGGGTCTGAAGGAAGGCACCATCGTGTGGGGCCACGTTTTGCCCAACGCACTCATCCCGGTCGTCACCCTCGGCGGCCTCGCCTACGCCAACCTGCTGACAGGCGCGGTGATGACCGAGACAATCTTTTCCTGGCCCGGACTCGGTCGCTACACTTTCCGCAGCGCCGCAGCGCTCGACTTCCCGGCGATCATGGGGATCACGCTGGTGGTTGCCATCACCTATCTACTCATCAACCTGCTGATCGACATCAGCTACGCCCTTCTCGATCCGCGGGTGGTGCGATGAGCACCACCACGACCGTCACGCCGGTTGCCTTCGATGCCGTTCCGTCCAAACGGCGGCGCTGGCTGCGGCGCTACGGCCTGGCCAGCGCAGGTGCACTGATCATCCTGTCGTGGATCCTGGTCGCCATCCTGGCGCCGGTCCTCGCCGGGCATGCGCCAGACGTGGTGGACGTCACCCAGCGCCTGCGCCCGCCGTCGGCGACCCACTGGCTCGGCACCGACGCGCTCGGCCGCGACGTGTTCGCCCGCCTCGTCTACGGCTCGCGCATCTCGCTCACCACCGGCATCATCGTGGTCGTGCTCGCCGCGGCCTTCGGTACGCTGGTCGGCGGCGTTGCGGCCTACGCGCGCGGTAAGATCGAAGAGCTGATCATGCGCGTCACCGATCTGGTTCTGTGCTTCCCGCCGATCATACTGGCGCTCGCCATCGCCGCCGCGCTCGGCATCGGTGCCGTCAACACCATCATCGCCATGCTGGTCGTGTGGTGGCCGAAGTTCGCCCGCCTGGCGCGCAGCCTCATCATCGTGCAGCGCTCGCAGGAATACGTCGAAGCCGCTGTCGTGGTCGGCCTCAGCCCCGCGCGCATCCTGATTCGCCACATCATCCCCAATTCGATCGGACCGTTGATCGTGCTGGTTACGCTCGACATCGGCAACGCCATCATCACCTTTGCCGGCCTTTCCTTCCTGGGTCTCGGCGTCGTACCGCCGACACCGGAATGGGGCTCGATGGTGTCGGAGGGCCGCGAACTGATCGAGCAATGGTGGGTTGCCGCATTCCCCGGCCTCGCCATTCTGACCATCGTGGTGGGCTTCAACTTCCTGGGCGACGGCATACGCGACTGGCTCGACCCCAAGTCACGGCGGCGGTGAGGCAGGCGGCAATGCAAGAGACCACCCCGGTCGCCCACGCAGCCACGCAGCGTCCCGCCGAGCCGATCCTCGAAGTCGAAGGCCTGCGCACGCAATTCTTTACCGACGCCGGCGTGGTGCGCGCGGTCGACGGCGTGAGCTTCTCGGTGGCCGCCGGCGAGACGCTCGGCATCGTCGGCGAATCCGGTTCCGGCAAGACCGTGGCTGCGCTCTCGCTGATCCGCCTCCTGGAGGATCCCGCACGCATCGTCGGCGGGAAGGTCAGCTTCCAGGGGCGCAACGTCGTCGAGATGAGCCAGGAGGACCTGCGCAACATCCGCGGCGACGGCATCGCCATGGTCTTCCAGGACCCGATGACCTCGCTCAATCCGGTGCTCAAGATCGCCCGTCAGCTGGCCGAGACCATGCTGGTGCACGGGCGCCTGGACGAGCGGCAAGCGCTGGACCGATCCGTGACCCTGCTCGGCCGCATGGGCATCACCGCGCCCGAGCGCGCCATCGACAGCTATCCACACCAATTCTCTGGCGGCATGCGCCAGCGCGTCATGCTGGCGATGGGCTTTGCCAACGAGCCGGCCCTGCTGATCGCTGATGAGCCGACCACCGCGCTCGACGTCACCATCCAGGCGCAGATCCTCGACCTGATTGCCGAGCTCAATCGCGATTTCAACACGGCCATCGTTCTGATCAGCCACGATCTCGGCGTGATCGCCAGCGTGTGCGCGCGCGTCGTCGTCATGTATGCCGGCGAGGTGGTCGAGGAAGGTCCCACCGAGGCGATTCTGTCCGATCCCCGCCATCCCTACACCTGGGCGCTGATCAACGCGGTGCCGCGCATCGATCGCCACGTGCCCGGCCAGCGTCGTTTGGTGACCATCGAAGGCACGCCGCCCGATCCGATCGCTCACCCGCCGGGCTGCCGGTTTGCCGCGCGCTGTCCCTTCCGCATCGCCAAATGCACCGAGCATCCCGACCTGCTCGATCTTGCGCCCGGCAGAAAGGCACGCTGCTGGGTTACGCAATCGGGCGACCCCCTGCTGCCGCCGTCGACGCGCGCGCCGGTTCCATCGCAGGCGAAAGCCGCCATGGATCACGGCGCCGGCACGAAGCTGCAGCGCGGCGAGCGCATGCTGGAATTGCGCGGCGTGGTGAAGCATTTTCCGCTTCCCAAGAAGACCTTCTTCGGCAAGCGGGAGATCGTGCACGCCATCGATGGCGTCGATTTGGATGTCTCGCAGGGCGAGACCGTCGGCCTGGTCGGCGAATCCGGCTGCGGCAAGTCGACCCTCGCGCGCGTCGTCGCTCGCATCCACCAGCCGACCGCCGGCTCCGTGGTATTTCACGGCCAGGACATTGCCAATGCTGCGCAGTCCCGCATCCGGCCGCTGCGCCGGCATATGCAGATGGTGTTCCAGGATCCTTATGCCTCGCTGAACCCGCGCATGACCGTTGCCGACATCCTGGGCGAGCCCTTGCGGCTGCATAAGATCACGGGCTCCGAGGCCGAGACCCGCAAACACATCGGCGACCTGCTCGACGTCGTCGGCCTCAGCGCGAAAGCCGCCGAGCGCTATCCGCACGAGTTCTCCGGCGGACAACGGCAGCGCATCTCGATTGCGCGCGCCTTGTCGGTACGGCCAGACTTCATCATCGCCGACGAGCCGATCTCGGCGCTCGATGTCAACATCCAGGCCCAGATCATCAATCTCCTTATCGACCTGCAGGAGCGGTTCGGCCTCACTTACCTCTTTATCGCTCACGACCTCGCCGTCGTGCGCCACATCTCCGATCGTGTCGTCGTCCTCTACCTGGGCAAGGTCGCCGAGGTGGCTCCCGCCGACAAGCTGTTCGCCGAGCCCTTGCATCCCTACACGCGCTATCTCATTTCCGCCGTGCCCATTCCCGATGCGGCCATCGAGAAGCGGCGCAAGCGTCTGCCGCTGCAGGGCGAGCCGCCGAGTGCCATCAATCCACCCTCCGGCTGCCGCTTCCGCACGCGCTGCCCGATCGCCAAGTCGATTTGCAGCGAGGTGATACCGCCAATGGTCGAGCATAGGCCGAGGCATTTCGCAGCCTGCCATTTCCCAGGCCAATTCTGACAAGGGAAAGTAGGGAGAATTCCGTGCAACGCGTAACGGCTGACGAGGCGGTCCAGGTACTTCGAGCAGGCGATACCCTGCTGGTCGGCGGCTCCGGCGGCGGTCACGCGGTGCCGGAGGAGCTGATGGCGGCCGTCGAGCGCCGATTCCTGGCCGAGGGCCAACCTCGCGACATCACCGCAGTGCATCCGGTCGGCTTGGGCGACGGCGTGCGTCTCGGCGCCGGCCACTTCGCGCACGAAGGCCTGCTCAAGCGCATCGTGTGCGGCACGTTCGTCAACTCGCCGGAAATCTCCAACATGGCGCTGGCCGACAAGATCGAGGGCTACACGCTGCCGCAAGGCGCCTTGTCGCAACTGATGCGCGAGATGGCAGCGGGTCGTGCCGGTCTGC
>DASTOW010000141.1:0-9194 GCA_035762425.1 Hyphomicrobiaceae bacterium
GGCCACGATGTTCATCATGGTGGTCTTGCCGCAGCCGGACGGGCCGATCACCGACACGAACTCGCGGTCGTAGATCTTGTAGCTGACGTCATCGACCACCTGCATGTGGCCGCCGCTCGGCGTCTGGAACCGTACCGACACGTTGTCGAAGACGATGCGCGCGCGATGCTCGGTCATGCGATGCGCTCCTGCCAGGATACAAACCGGCGTGCGAGCGCCCGAAGCGCGAGATCCATGAACAACGCGATGAATCCGATGCAGATGATGCCGACATAGATGATGTCAAGCTGGAAGAACGAGCCCGCGTTCTGGATCAGCGCGCCGAGGCCTTGCTGCGCCGCGATCAGCTCGGAGGCGACCAGCGTCGCCCAGGCGACGCCGAGCGCGACGCGCAACGCCGTCAGCATGTGAGGCACCGCCAGCGGGATGATGACCTTGCGGAAGATCTCGCCGTCGGTGGCGCCGAGCGTGCGGGCAACGCGCACGTAGATGGGGCTGATTTGCGAGATGCCCTCGTACATCACAATCACGCCAGCAAAGAACGAGGCGTAGAACAGGATCACCGTCTTCGCCAACTCGTCCACGCCAAAATAGACGATGACGAGCGGGATCAACGCGATCGGCGGCAGCGCGCGGAAGAAGTTGATGAGCGGGTCGATGAAGGTGCGCACGGTGCGATACCAGCCGAGGACAAAGCCAACCGGAACGGCCAGCACGATGCCGCACAGCACGCCGAGGAACACGCGCTGTGTCGACATCAGGATGTCCATCGGCAGACGGCTCCGCATCAGCTCAACGAAGCGCGCGGCCACCTCGTGCGGCGTCGGCACGAGCCCAGGATTGATGAAACCGCTGTAGTGGACCGCGTACCAACCGCCCAGCAAGGCAAGCCAGGGCGCGATGATGAGAGCCGCTCGACGCACGTTTCCTCGGTAGTGCTCTTCGTTCTAGCCTAAACGTCCCAAACGTACTATGTATAGGATGTTTCAGGCAAGCCGCACGTAAGCAGATGGCGAACGCCTCGCACCGCATCTTCGGCTCGACGCCCATCCCCCGCTACGTTCAGCTCGCGGACCTGTTCCGCCAGCGCGTAGACAAGGGGGTGTGGCGGCAGGGAAGCGTGCTGCCGTCCATCGAGCAGCTCATGCAGCAGTTCGACGTCGCCCGCGTCACGGTGCGCCAGGCCATCGCCCTGCTCGCCGACGAAGGCCTCCTGTCCCCGCAGCGCGGCCGCGGCACGTTCGTCACCGACAAGGCGACCACGCGTCGGCAGCTTCGCGTGGAGACGACGCTCGGCGACCTGGTCGCCATGTACCAGGGCGACCAGCCGGATCACGCGACGCTGGCCGAAGACATTCTGAGCCCCGTCATCTTTGACAAGGACGGCGTTGCGGCACCCAAGTACTTCCACCTGCGCCGCGTGCACTCGCGCAACGGCGAGCGCTACTGTGTGATCTCCATCTATGTCGATTACCGCGTGTTCCGCCGCGCCCCGTCGCGCTTCCGGCGCGAGCTTGCGCTGCCTGTGCTTACCTCGCTGCCGGGCCTCCAGATCGTCTCCGCCAGGCAGACGCTGACGATCTCGACGGCGGACATCGAGACCTCGCGCCTGCTCAGCATCGCGCTCAATACGCCCATGGCCGAGGTGCGTCGCGTCCTGTGCGGCCCGGACCGCACCGTCATATACTTGGCCGAGGTGAGCTACCGCGGCGACTACATCCACCTGGAGATGGACCTGAAACCGTGAGCAACGAGCTGGTGATCCGCCGCGTTACGACCCGGGTCTTCCGCTGCCCCCTGCAGCAACCGGTGACGACATCGTTCGGCACCATGCTCGACCGTCCGATGGTGCTGGTCGAAGTCGCGGACGACCAGGGCGCACGTGGCTGGGGCGAGGTGTGGTGCAACTTCCCGGCCGTCGGCGCCGAACATCGCGCTCGGCTGGTCGACAGCGTTCTGACGCCGCTGCTGCTTGCGCGTCCCTTTGCTGATCCCGTCGAGGCGTTCGAGCACCTGACCGCGCGCACGGCGGTGCTAGCTGTGCAGAGCGCCGAGCCCGGTCCCTTCGCGCAGGCCATCGCCGGCGTCGACACCGCGCTGTGGGATCTAGCGGCGCGCCGCGCCGGCAAGCCGCTGTGGCAACATCTTGACCCGTCCGGCAGCGCCACGATCGGCGTGTACGCGAGCGGCCTCAATCCCACCGCGCCAGACAAGCTCGCCAAGTCCAAGCAGGAGCAGGGCTACACCGCCTTCAAACTGAAGGTCGGCTTCGGTGCTGAGCGCGATCTCGCCAATCTTGACTCCCTGCAGCGGACGCTCGGGCCCGATGCGCAACTGATGATCGATGCCAACCAGGGCTGGAGCATCGAGGCTGCGCTCGAGATGCTGCCGAAGCTCGCGCGGTTCAGGCTCGACTGGCTGGAGGAACCGGTGCGCGCCGACTGCCCCTGGAGCGACTGGCAGCGGCTCAAGGACGCGACGCGCATTGCACTGGCCGCCGGCGAGAACCTTGCCGGCGCCGATGCTTTCGCAGCGGCGTTGGCGTCCGGCGTGCTCGGTGTCGTGCAGCCTGACCTCGCCAAATGGGGCGGCCTGAGCGGCTGCGTGCCGGTTGCGCTGCGGATTCGCGCAGCGGGCGTCCGCTTCTGTCCTCACTACCTCGGCGGCGGCATCGGCCTGCTTGCCTCCGCCCATCTGCTTGCGGCCGTTGGCGGCGACGGCAGGCTCGAGATCGATGCCAACCCCAATCCGTTGCGTGAGGCGCTGGCCGGTCCGCTCACCGAGATCCGCGCCGGCAAGGGCACGCTGACCGCTGCGCCGGGGCTCGGCATCGAGCCCGATCTGTCTGTGTTGGGGGCATTCGCCGTTGCCCACTGACGCCATTGGTCGACACGCGGACGTTTTGTGGTGCAGTGGCAGGTCGCGACTGCAACGGATGGGTTTTGGGATGGCGTCTTGCTTCACGCCAGCATTTGCGCTCCGTGGCCGGTCGCTCCACGCCAGAACCGCCCGGACCAACCATAACGACGACGTGATATCGCCACGCGTTGACTCGGTCGATCGACCGAAATAGGTTGGTTAAGGTTTCGGTCGGTCGACCGATTGTATGCCACGACCACAACGTCCAGGAGGAAACCGCCATGGGAGCGCTTGCTTCAGTACTGTATGGCGGCCTCGCCTATCTCCTGTTCCTCGGTACGTTTCTGTACGCCGTCCTGTTCGTGGGGAACCTGGCCGGACCCAAGACCATCGACAGCGGCGAGCCCGGCTCGGTTGTTACAGCGCTAGTTATAAACAGCCTGCTGCTGGGGCTGTTTGCCATTCAGCACAGCGTTATGGCGCGGCCGGCATTCAAGCGTTGGTGGACCAGGTTCGTGCCGCAGGCTGTCGAACGCACAACCTACGTGCTGCTCGCAAGCCTGGTGCTGCTGCTGCTGTACTGGCAGTGGTGTCCTATCCCCGAGCTAGTCTGGTCGGTGACAAATCCCGCTGCGGGGTTCGCGTTGCAGGTCGTGTTCTGGGCCGGCTGGTGCGTCGTGCTCATCAGCACCTTCCTCATCAATCATTTTGAGTTGTTCGGCCTGCGCCAGGTTTATGCCCGGCTGCGCGGTGCGACGCTGCCGCCGGCGCAGTTCAAGACCCCGCTGTTCTACAAAGGGGTCCGGCATCCGATCTATCTTGGGTTCCTGCTCGCCTTCTGGGCGACGCCGGCCATGACGGTCGGGCACCTGCTGTTCGCCGTCGCGACCACCGGCTACATCCTGATCGGCATCTACCTCGAGGAGCGCGATCTTGTGGCGCTGTTCGGCGATCAGTACCGTCGCTATCGCGAGCAGGTGTCGATGCTGATCCCACTGCCGGGTCGGACAGTTCGGCGCACGCCGCCGATGCCGGCTGGCGAACTCGAGCGCCGGTAACGGCAGCAAGGGTGAGGATCGAAGCCGCATGGCACGCGCACTGGCCAAGAAAGTGGAGACCGGCGCCACGCTGCTGGAGGCGGCGAAGAAGGTGCTGCGCCAGAACGGCTACGCCGGCCTTTCGACGCGCGACGTTGCCGCGGCAGCCGACGTACCGCTCAGCCAGATCCACTATCACTTCGGTTCCAAGCAGGGGATGGTTCTGGCGTTGTTCGAACACCTCAACGGCCAGCTCCTCGATCGCCAGAATGCTCTTTTCCACGATCCGTCGCTCAAGCTTTCGGAGCAGTGGGATCGGGCCTGCGACTATCTCGACGACGACATCGCCTCGGGTTACGTGCGCGTGCTGCAGGAACTGACCGCCGCCGGTTGGCACGATGGCGAGGTCGCCAAGGTCGTTCGCACCGGCCTGATCGTGTGGTTCGAACTCATCACGGAGCTCGCGCGCAAGGCCGACCGCGAGTTGGGAGGGCTGGGGCCGCTCGCGGCCGAGGAAGCTGCAGCACTCATCGGTTGCGCTTTCATGGGCGCGGAAAGTCTCTATCTGCTCGGTGGCGAGAAGAAGGGCGTGCCGGTGCGCAAGGCGCTGCGGCGCGTTGCCGATCTCATTCGTCTTGCAGAAGCTGCGTCAACGGCGAGGTGATGCAATGCGTGCCAAGCTGCCGAGCAAGGAGGGGTTCGCCGCGCGCGATGGCGTCAAGATCCGCTACGAGGTCTACGGCGACGGCCCGCAGACCATGGTGTTCCTGCCGCCATGGAGCATTGTGCATGCCCGCGTCTACAAGGCGCAGTTGCCCTATTTCAGCGAGCGCTTCCGCTGCATCACCTTCGATCCGCGCGGCAACGGCGGCTCCGATCAGCCGACGCAAGCCGCCGCTTACTCCCTGGACAACTACGTTGGCGATATCCTGACCGTCATGGATGCCACGAATGCCGGCAGGGCGATCCTGGTCGGCCTCTCGCTCGGCGGCATGCACGTATGCATCATGGCAGCTCATCATCCCGAGCGCGTTGCGGCGGCGGTGCTGGCCGGCACCGCGGCCACCATCGGGCCGGGCTATCCCTACCTGAGCCCGAAACACTTCACTGCCAAGCGTGAGCAGTTCGACGGCTGGGACAAGTACAACCGCGACTACTGGCAGGTGCACTATCCCGATTTTGCCGAGCACTTCGTACGCAACATCTTTTCCGATCCGCACTCGACCAAGCAAATCGAGGACGGGGTGGAATGGGCAAACGACACCACCGGTCCCATTCTGACCAGGACCGTGGAGGCCCGCTCGATCCCGCCGCCGTTCGACGTCGGGGAGGAGATGTACCGACGGGTCAAATGCCCAGTGCTGATGATCCACGGCGACAACGATCAGATCCAACCGTATCAGCGTGCGCAACTTGTCGCGGAGTTGACGGGCGCGGAGCTGTTCACCATCCCGGGCGGAGGACACAATCCGCTGGGCCGCTTTCCTGCCAAATGCAACGACCTCATCAACGAGTTCCTCGACCGCAGGCTCGGTATGCCGGCTCCCGGCAAGACGCGGCCAAAGGCGGCCAAGCGCGCCAAGAAGGCGTTGTATCTCTCCTCCCCGATCGGCCTCGGCCACGGCCGGCGCGACGTCGCAATTACCCGCGAATTGCGCAAGCTGCATCCGGACCTGCACGTCGACTGGCTGGCGCAGGACCCGGTAACGCGCCTGCTCGAAGCCTGCGGTGAGACCATCCACCCACTGAGCGGCCGGCTCGCCAGCGAGTCGCGTCACATCGAGCTGGAGTCGGGCGAGCACGACCTCAACGCCTTCCAGGCCATCCGGCGCATGGACGAGGTGCTGACGCATAATTTTATGATCTTCCAGGACACCATCGATGAGGGCGCCTATGACCTGGTGATCGCCGACGAGGCCTGGGACATCGACCATTACTGGCACGAGCATCCGGAACTGAAACGGGCCAAGCTGGCCTGGTTCACGGATTTCGTCGGCTATGTGCCAATGCCGACCAATGGCGAGCACGAGGCCTTTCTCACCACCGACTACAATGCTGAGATGATCGAGCATGTCGAGCGGCATCCCGGCGTGCGCGACAGCGCGATCTTCGTCGGCTCACCCGAGGACATCGTACCCATGTCGTTCGGCAAGGACCTGCCGGCGATGCGGGAATGGGTGCCCAAGCACTTCCAGTTCGCGGGCTACATTATCGGGCAACACCCGCAGTCCTTCGGCAGTCGCGCCGACCTGCGCGAGCAACTGGGCTACCGGCCGGGCCAGCGCGTCTGCATCGTGACCGTCGGAGGGTCAGGCGTCGGCACGCACCTGATCAAACGCATCCTGCAGGCCTATCCGCTCGCCCGCGCCAGATTGCCAGAACTGCGCATGGTCGTGGTGGCTGGCCCGCGCATCGACCCGGCTTCGCTCCAGGTCCCTGCCGGCGTGGAAGTGCTGGCCTTCGTGCCCAATCTCGACAGGCATCTAGCTGCCTGCGATCTGGCCCTGGTGCAGGGCGGGCTCACGACCTGCATGGAGCTCACCGCGGCAGGGACGCCATTCCTATATTTCCCCCTGCAGAACCACTTCGAGCAGAACTTCCATGTCGCCCATCGCCTCGACCGCTATGGCGCCGGCAAACGCATGGAGTTCGCGACGTCGACGCCGGACATGATTGCCGAGGCCATGCTCAGCGCAGTGCGCGCGCCGTCACGGTCAAAGCCAGTCGAGGCCAACGGAGCCGCTCGCGCTGCTCGCATGCTTGCTGAACTGCTCTAGGCTCGATGTCTCCTCTTCGGCCACAAAGCCACATAAATCGGCTCGGCCCACCGACACGCGGACTAGTGCAAATCTTGAGGCAGCCTGCGCGTTTGCCGCGCCACCAGCAGTCCGACAATCGCGAAATTAAGCAGGTTGAGAACCACACCGGTGGCGAACGCCGGCGCATACGAGCCGAACAAGTCGTAGAGATAGCCCGCCAGCCACCCGCCGAGCGCCATTCCGAACGCGGTGCAGAGGAGAACAGTGGGCACACGCCAATAGGCCTCGTTTGCAGGGAACAGGTCTCGCACCGCCAGCGCATAAGCGGGAATGAGGGCGCTGAAGCCGAGGCCGAATGCGCCAGCCACGAAGAACAGCCCGACTTCGCTCTGTGTGAAAAGGAATCCCATAAGGGCCAGGGCCTGCGCTCCAGAGCTGATGAAGATGGTCTTGAGCCCGCCCAAGCGGTCGGAGACCAGCCCCCAGATTTGGCGGCTGGCGAAGCCTGCGCCCAGCAGAACTGACAACACTAGCGCGCCCGTGGCGCGGCCGATGCCGAGATCTCCACAGAAAGCCACCATGTGTTGTTGCGGCATGGCCATCGGCACACAGCACAACAGACCCGCCACGCAAATCAGTGCGAAAGCCGTGTTGGGGGCAAGACAAATACGAAACGACGGCCCGGCTGACACCGCGCTGCTTCCGCCGGCCGGCGGGACCGGTTGCGGCGGCGCGCGGAGGAAGACCAACGCCAGAGGCACGACCACCGCGATCAAAAATGCGCCGTAGAGCAACATGGTCGTGCGCCATCCGAAAGCGGTAAGGCTGCGTTCGAACAGCGGTGGCCACAGTGCTCCGGCGAGATAGCTGCCACTAGAGATCAGGGCCAGAGCTGAGCCGCGGCGACGGTCGAACCAATGGCTGATATAGACGTACATGGGCGCGTTGATGGCGCCCATTCCCAGCAGGCCGATACAGAGCGCGTGGCCGACCCACAACGGCGCGGCCGGACCCAAAGTGGAGATCGCAAGGCCGGTGCCGATCATAACGGCACCGAACACGACGCTTGCTCGCATGCCGAAGCGATGGGAGACGCGAGCCATGATCACGCCGCCAACGCCCGATCCGAGCCATGCCAGCGAGGTCGCGAACGCAGGAATGGACCGTAAGCCGCCAACTTCTGCTGCGATCTCGGTCAGCGCCACCGAGGTTATCCAAGCGGCGCCGAACACAACTCCCATGATGGCGAGTGCCACCAAAGCGACGATCCAGGACTGTCTGGTCTCCACCGAGGGGACGGGAGGTAACGGTGCGTGCATGAACTCAATCTCCGGCGGACTTGTTGCGCGGTCGCCCATGGCGAGGCAGGGATAGCACAGTGATGTCGGGGAAGCGCCACGTGTCGATGCAGAGCTGGGTAGCTTAAAGCGCAGCAAAGACGAACTCAGCGCGAGCACGGGATGGAACCGGCAGCGAGCGAGACTTCTGGTCTTGGCACCAATCGGACGAAGGCTGCGCGTGGTGACACTGTCGAAGGTGAAATGCCAACGTGAGAAGGTCGCGTCCGTGCGCTCGGACTTGTCCCACATGCGAATGTGCGGCATGATGTGCTTCTCCTTCACGAGCCAGCCGAGCAAAGCGGCCGATCCCATAGGCTGTATCGGCAGCGAGCCGCTTCGGCTTCAAACTCAAGCGGCGCTCGGTCCGCTCGATCATCGTCTTGGTCGCCTCGACCTCGTCATAGGTTCTGGCAGGCGTCGCTCGACAGCGACGATCACGGCATTCGCGGTGTCGATGAGATAGGTGAGCCCATAGCCGAACTGCACGCGCTTGTTGGCATTGGCGTCCACGCGGAGGCGGGATCGGATGGCGAGATGACCTTCGGGGGCTTGCGCTCGGTCTCACGGCGACGCGGTTGCTCGGGCCGATCGCCGTCGTTGCTGCCACTTTGCCCTGTATGGTTGGATTGCGCCGCGATTGCCGCCAGGTACTCCGCGACGGCGCGCTTCTGCCGCTGCGCACCCAAATGTGAATTCAATACCGCAATGCAATAGAATGGCTCCATCGAGGACATCACCCCGCATTGCATCGTCTGTGCAGCGGGACGCTCTCGACAACAGATTGACCTTCGGTGCTTGACGACGGGATTGGAGCGCGTCCACCATCACCAGACCAATCGGGAGGAGGCATCCATGATGAACAGCTCGATGCTGACCAAATCCGCCGTTGGCGCCCTATTTGCCGTTCTCGTTGCCGCCGCAGCCGCAGGCCCGAGCGAGGGGCAGCAGAAGGCTCCCGCTCGGGGCAACCACGATTGGGCGCCAAAGGCGCCCGCCGGCAAGCATCATACGCTAGCCGCCACGCTCGAGACGGTGCAGTGGGGCTGGCTCGATCCGCGCGAGAAGCCGAAGCTCACCGTTGATTCGGGCGACACGATTTCCATCGAGACGATGATGCACTCGCACGACAAGGTGCAGCCGGGCATCACGATGGAGCAGGTCGTAGAGCTGCGGAAGGCGAACCCCGGTGGCGGACCGCA
>DASTOW010000142.1:0-4706 GCA_035762425.1 Hyphomicrobiaceae bacterium
ATGCGGATGGCGCGCGGCTGGGACCTGCGCACCGCGCTCATGCATGATTTCCGGCTGGTGTGTCGCTTTCTGGAAGGCGAGGATTTCTACGAAGGTGTGCGGGCTTTTCTGGTCGACCGGGACCGGGCGCCGCGCTGGCAGCCGGGTCGGCTCGCAGATGTCACGCCGGAAATGGTCGAGCGCCACTTTGCCCCGCTCGCCAGTGGCGACCTCGAGCTTGCCCCCGAGCCGCCGCTGCAGGGTTACCAGCGTTGACCCGTGCAGTCGTCGTTAACCCATTGTATTAAGTTAGAATTAGACCATTTGGCATAGTCTGGGCAGCAGATCCGGAGAACCGGACGCGTCAAACAGATTGAGGCTAGGGCCATGAGTTTAGCGTTGGACATGGCGCGCGCTCGCGCGTCGGCTGGGGACGACAGCTCCCGCGAAGAATACCTGCAAGCCTTGCGGTTGATCGAACGCCTGCACCGGCTGCTGCTCGACGTCATCAAGGACGAATACGATCGCCTCGGTGGGGCCGAGTTGAACAGCGTACAAGCTCTTTTGCTGTACAACATGGGCGACAGCGAGCTGACCGCCGGCGAGCTGAAGACGCGCGGCTACTACCTGGGCTCGAACGTCTCCTACAACCTTAAGAAACTCGTCGATATGGGGTACCTGCACTACAAGCGCTCCGACAAGGATCGCCGTTCGGTGCGGGTCAGCCTGACGCCGAAGGGGCTCGAGGCACGCAACGTCGTGCAGAAGCTCTATCAGCGTCAGCTTGGCTCGGTTGAGGCGGTCGGACAGATCACCACCGACGACTTCAAGAGCCTTAACAAGTCGCTGGTGCGCCTGGAGCGCTTCTGGACCGATCAGATCCGCTACCGCCTGTAGCGCTCTTCACGTTTGCGTTATCATCGCCCTACCGATCGATGGCCTCCTTGCCGGGGTCGTCGGTGGGTGAGACGGATTAACCAGCCTTGCCGCGTTGAATGTTGGCGGCGCAGTGCCTGACCGTGGTCGGGCGCTCGCGCCGGGCGTTCGAGCAGCTTAGAGTGGCAACTGGGAGGCGTCGAAGCCTGGTCCGAGCGGTCCGGATCGGTTGGCGATTGGTAAGTGACATGAAGCCCAAGCGGCTGGTGATGTACGTTGCCGGGGCGGCCATCGCCGTGTCTGCGGCTTATTTTTTTTGGCCCGACCTGATCACGGCGGCCAGCACCTTCGAAAAGAGCGTTGCCTCGACGGTCAAGGGTGACGCTAAGGCCGCCAAGGGCGAGACCAAGGGCGAAGGCAAGCGCGGCGGGGCCGGCCTTGCGCCCGTCACGGTCGCCGAGGTGGTGGAAGCCGACATGCCGGTCATTCTGTTCGCACCGGGAACCGTCGAGCCGCTTGCCAACGTCGGCGTCAAGCCGCGCGTCGATGGCCAGATCGTCGAAGTGGCCTTCAAGGAAGGTGACTTCGTCGAGGAGAACAGCGTGCTGTTCCGGCTCGATGATCGCATGGTGAAGGCGCAAATCAGCCAGGTCGAAGCGACCATCGCCCGCGATCAGGCGGCGCTGCGCGATGCCGAGGCGACGCTGAGCCGGCGCCAGTCTCTGATCGCCAACCGCATCGTCACCGAAGCTGCTCTCGATCAGGCTAAGTTTGCGGTCGAAGGCTTGAAGGCTGCCATCACTGCCGGACAGGCTTCGCTCGACTCGCAGCGCACCCAGCTCGACTATCTCACCATCCGAGCGCCGATCAGCGGCCGCACCGGCAGCCTGATGGCCAAGCTCGGAGCGACGGTACGTGGCCAGGATGCGCTGCCGCTCGTGACCATCAACCAGACAAAGCCGATCCAGGTTGGCTTCTCGCTGCCGCAGGGCGACCTGGCGGCATTGCGGCGTGCGCTCGTGTCCAAGGCGGGCGCCGAGGTCAAGGTGCCGGGTGGTGCCAAGCCGCTGGTCGTGCCGGCGGTGATCGGTTTCGTCGACAATCAAGTCGACCGCACGACGGGCACAATCGGCGCCAAGGTGGTTGCAGAAAATGCAGACGAGGTGCTGTGGCCCGGCCAGTCGGTCGAGGTGGCGCTGACCGTCGAGGTCAGGCCCAAGATGCTGTCGGTGCCGGCGGTGGCCGTGCTGCCGGCCCAGCAAGGCATGATCACCTGGGTGGTCGACGCGGACAACAAAGTGAGCGCGCGCACCGTGACGGTCGAGCGCATCGTCGATCGGACGGCCTACCTGTCTGCGGGCGTGAAGGCCGGCGAGCGGGTGGTGACCGACGGACAGATCCGTCTTGCGCCGGGAGCTAGCGTGCGCATCGAGGAGCCGCGCCGCAATGTGCCACTGCCCGCCACCGAAGAACGCCGCATGAACGGCAGAGGTTGAGGAGCACACCAGCCCCATGCGCCTCTCGGAGATGTGCATCCGCCGGCCGGTGATGACGACGCTGCTGATGGCGTCGCTGCTGCTGGCTGGCTTCTTTGGCTACCGTCAGCTGCCGATCGCAGCCATCCCGCGCATCGAGGTGCCCACCATCACGGTGACCGTGCAGTACCCCGGCGCGAGCCCGGATACGATGGCCGTGTCGGTCGCCGCGCCCTTGGAACGGCAATTCGCGACCATCGCCGGCATCACCACGATCACCTCGACCAGCACCGAGGGCAATACGCAGATCACGCTCGAGTTCGAATTGAACCGAAACATCGATGCGGCCGCGCTCGATACGCAGTCGGCGATCTCCGTGGCGGCGGCGCGCCTGCCCGAAGACCTGCCGACACCGCCGGCCTACCGCAAGGTAAATCCGGCCGACTCGCCCGTCATCTTCCTGGCCCTCACCTCCGACACCGCCATGTCGCAGGAGATGAACGAGTTCGCCGACAAGGTGATGAGCCCGCGGCTTTCGACGCTCGGCGGCGTGGCCCAGGTCAACATCCAGGGCGCGCAGAAGCGCGCCGTGCGCATCAAGTACGACCTCGACGCGCTGGCCACGCGCGGCATCTCGGTGGAGGAGATCCGGCAGGCGGTGACGGCGCTGGCGTCGGTCAGCCCGATCGGCAGCCTGCGCACGTCGCAGCAGATGTACATCCTGGAGATGAAGAGCGCCGAGCCGACGGCCGCCTACTTCAAGCCGGTGATCGTCGCCTGGCGCAACGGGGCGCCGGTGCGGCTGCAAGACATCGCCACCGTCGAGGATTCGGTCGAGAACGATCAGGCGCGCGCCGAGTTCGACGGCAAGCGCTCGATCATCGTATCGGTGCAACGTCAGCCGGATGCCAACACGGTCGAGGTGACGGACGCGGTCCACAAGATCCTGCCCGAGTTCCGGCGTCTGCTGCCGCCGACCATCAATCTGAGCGTTTTGAGCGACCGCTCGCAGTCAATCCGTGAGTCGGTGCACGACGTGCAGATCACCCTGGCGCTGACTGCCGTGCTGGTGATCCTGGTCATTCTGGCCTTCCTGCGCACCTGGCGCGCCACCATCATTCCGGCGCTGGCGCTGCCGTTGTCGATCATCGGCACGTTCGCCGGTATGGCTGTGATGGGCTTCTCGCTCGACAACGTCAGTCTGCTCGCCCTGACGCTGGCACTGGGCTTCGTGGTCGACGACGCCATCGTCGTGCTCGAGAACATCGTGCGCTACGTCGAGGCGGGCATGAAGCCGTTCGATGCCGCCATCAAGGGTGCCACCGAGATCGGCTTCACGGTGTTGTCGATCACCATTTCGCTGGTGGCCGTGTTCATCCCGATCCTGTTCATGGGCGGCATCGTTGGGCGCTTCTTCTTCGAATTCGCCATGACCATCTCGATCGCCATCCTGCTGTCGGGCTTCATATCGCTCACCCTGACGCCGATGCTGGCCTCGCGCATGTTGAAGACGGGTCACGCCCACGATGCCAAGCCCGGGTTGCTGTCACGCGCCTTCGAGGGCGCCTACAACCTGATGGCCAGCGCCTATCGTGTGACGCTCGATGCCTCGCTGCGCGTGCCGTGGCTGATGTGGCTCGTCACCCTCGGCACGATCGTGGCGACGGTCTATGCCTTTGGCATGGTCAAGAAGGGCTTCCTGCCGACCGAGGACACCAGCATCATCATCGTGCGCACCGAGGCAGCGCCCGATATCTCCTTCCAGGCCATGCTGGATCGCCAGCGCGTCGTCTCGGAGCGGGTGCGCGCCGATCCCGACGTGCTGTATGTCAATTCCAACGTGCAGCAGACCTCATTCAATCCGACGCTCAACCGCGGCTCTATGTTCGTGCAGCTCAAGCCGCGCTCCGAGCGCGTCAACCGCGGCACGATCAGCGACGTGCAGAACCGCCTGCGGCGGACGCTCGCCGGCATCCCGGGCATCCGCGCCTTCCCGGTGCCGTTGCAGAACCTGCGCATCGGCAGCCGCGGCGGCGCGGCGCTCTACCAGTACACACTGACCAGCGTCAGCCAGAGCGAGCTCTACGACAACGCGCAGAAGCTGATCGAGGAAGTGAAGAAGGCGCCAGGCTTCACGGACGTCACAAGCGACCTGACGTTGGGCGCCCGCCAGCTGTCGATCACGGTCGATCGCGATGCGCTTGCTCGCTACGGCCTGACCATGGACAGCGTGCGCCAAACGCTCTATTCGGCGTTCGGCACGCGCAAGATCGCCACCGTCTACACGCCCTCCAACGACTACGCGGTGATCGTGGAAGCCGACAAGGCATCTATCCTCGACCCCAGCGTGCTGTCGAAGGTCTACATCCGCAACAG
>DASTOW010000143.1:0-8711 GCA_035762425.1 Hyphomicrobiaceae bacterium
CTTGGCCAGCATGCCGGGCAGGAAGGCCTGGATCGTGCGGTGCATCGACTTGACGTTCAGGTCGAACGAGAAGTCCCAGTCTTCCTCCGTGCAGTCGAGCACGGTGCCGTGATGCATGAAGCCGGCGGCATTGAACAGCACGTCCACGGGGCCGACCCGCCTTGCGATCGCCTGCACCGCCGCGGTGTCGCGCGCATCGAGCTTGGCAATCTCGGCTACGCCCTCGTCCTTAAGCCCCGCGAGCAGCGCCTCGTTGAGGTCGGTGGCGATGACTTTGGCGCCCTCGCGTGCCAGCGCAATCGCCGTAGCCCGGCCGATGCCGGCGCCGGCCGCCGTGCAGAACGCAATCTTGCCCTCGACTCGCTTGGCCATTCGTCTCCCCGACATGTTGGCGCCTTGGGCGTCGCCTAACGCCGCTTCGGCCCAATTGAACGTGTCGCCGACGCAGGGTCAAGCCAATCCCGCGCAGAGCTCCTGCGCTGAGGTAGGCTGGCCTACGATATCAGTCAGGGGTGGGCAAGTCGCCGGGCTCGCCGGCGTTGGGCTTGGCATCCTTGGATGTCAGGTAGACCGCCAGCCCAAGCGCCAGCGCCGTTGCCAGGGCGGCAAAGATCCATTGATAGGCAAGCGGCGAATAATCCGAGCCGGCGGTCGGAAACAGCGGGGGAATGAAACCTGTCAGCATGGGCAGCAGGGCCGCACCGGCCAATTGCGCCATGTTGCCGGTGGTGGCGCCGCGACCGGCCAGATGGTCTGGGAAGTGGCTGCGGATGTGGGCCAGCAGAACGCTGCCGTAGGCGGACGACGCGCTCAGCACCATCAGGGCTGCCAGCGCGCCGGCGAGCGGCAGGGTCGTCGTGGCGAGCAGGATCAACATCGACAGCGACAGCGACGCAGTGCCAACCACCACCCACTTGCGCGTGTTGAAGATGCGGTCGAGCGGGCCGACGCAAAGGCCGCCGGCCGTCTGGCACGCGGCCATGGCCAGCAGCACGTAGCCACGCTGGATCGGCCCCAGATCGTACACATCGTGCAGGTAGGGGCCGGCCCACAGCACCAGCACGGTGGCAAACGCGGCATAGGCGACCGCGAACAGGGCGAGCACCCGCAACAGTCCGGGCGTCACCAACACGAGGCGAAGGCCCTCGAAGGCCGTGACCGACTGGCTCGGCCTGACCACGAGCCCCGGCGGCCTGTCACGCACGATCAGCAAAAACAGCACTCCAACCAGCGCGGCGATCACTCCCATGATGACGAACGTGACGCGCCAGCCGACCGTCTCGGCGGCAACCGCGAGCGGCAGCCCGGCAAGCAGCAGGCCGAACTGGCTCAGCGCGAACAGCCAGCTCAGCACGGTTGACCACGACGGACGCGCAAACCAGCGCGAGATCAGCACCACGCCGGCCATGAAGCTGCCGGCGCAGCCGAGGCCGACGACGAAGCGGGCGAGCGCAAGCCCGGCTCCCGATTGGGCGTTGGCATGCAGCAAGGCCCCCGCCGTCATCAATACGGACAGGATGCCCACGGTAAGCCGAGGGCCAACCCGATCGAAGGCAATACCGACCGGAACCTGGACCAGCAGGAGCGCGGCGAAGAAGCAGCCGTTCGCAAAACCCAGCGCCTCGGACGACAGCGACAGATCGCGAATGAGTTCGGGTCCGATCACCGAGTTGGAGGATCGGAAGAACTGCGACAATATCGCTGTCGCGGCCAGCATTGCCAACAGAACGGTCGCTTCCCTGCGCGCGGGACCTAAAATCGTGCGCAGGCCCGAAACGTCGTCGTTCACGATCGCCTGCCCCCGAAAATTTATTGTGCCGCAATACATCGCCCGCGGCTCCTTACCACAATCTTACCCGGCACAAAGTGCGCGCCGTCGATGCCATCGTGAAAACGGGTCGCAGATTGTCGCACAAAAAAGAGCGCTGGCTTGAGGATGCGCGCAATGGGCAGGCGTTCGTCTCCGCGCAACAATCGCCGGCCACTCTTTCAGCGTGACTATTGACTCTGCACAGGCATCTTCACGCGGATGGCATTCGACATCTGGCCGTGCGGCACCCACGCCGCGTCGCCACCGTGCTGGTGGGCAATCTGCCGGACGAGGGCAAGACCCAATCCCGCCCCAGCCGTGGTGCTGCCGGGTGCACGATAGAATGGGGCAAAGATGCGCTCCCGGTCGTGCTCGGCGATGCCCGGCCCCCGGTCGCTGACAGTCATCACGGCAGACCCTGCATCAAGCCGCACATCAAGCTCGATGGGCGGCGCTCCGTGCCGCTCGGCATTGTCGAGCAGATTGCGCACCATGCTGCGCAACAGCGCACGATTACCGACGACGATGACCGGACTGCCCGTTACCGACGTGTGTTCGTAGCGCGCGGCTTCCTCGGCCGCCAGCGCAAGCAGATCGATTTGCTCGGGTGTCTCGAGCGTCCGCACTGCATCGAGACGGCTCGATAGCAGGATCTGCTCGATGAGGCGGTCCAGATCGGCGATATCCTTTTCCAACTCGCTGCGGCGCCGCGGGTCGGCGTCGCCTTGCATCAGCTCGATGCCGAGGCGGATGCGCGACAGGGGCGTGCGCAGTTCGTGGGAGGTGTGGGCCAGCAGCATCCTGTGCGCCGTAATGAGTTCCTCGATGCGTGCGGCCGAGCGATTGAAGCTCTCCGCCAGCCTCGCCACCTCATCCTTGCCCTCGACTTGCACACGCGCCGACAATTTGCCGGCGCCAAGCGATTCGACGCCGCCTTGCAGGCGTTCCAGTCTGCGCGTCAGCCGGCGCGCCACAGGATACGCGCAAATCGCCACCACCAGCGCAATCACACCAAGGAAGCCAAGCACGCCGGCAACCGGGCGGTGTTGCCGGGCCGGAGGTCTCGCCACAAGCCAACGCTCGTCGGGCAGGCGGATTGCCCAGGCGGGACCACCGCGACCATAGACCCAGCCCCCGCCGGCGCGTCGCATTGGCGGATATGGAACCACGCCACCAGCGGCGGCGAGCAGCCGGCGATCTTTGTCAAACAGCCCGAGATCAATGCCGAGCCGCATGTTCAGTTGATTGACCGCCTGCTGCTGCGAGGCCAAATCCGCCGCAACCGGTGCGAGATGCGCCGACACGAGTTCTCCAGCCATCACGAAGGCCTGGTCGGCAGGCGTATCGCTGGGCGCAAAGCGCCATAGCGCACCCGCAGCAAGAACGACGGCCACCAGACTGGCGATGATGGTCAGATAGAATTGGTGATAGAGCCGCCGCATCGCGTCAGTCCTGGGCCTTCGCGAACACGTAGCCGATGCCGCGCACGGTAATGATGCGCCGCGGCTTCTTCGGATCGTCCTCGATGGCGGCACGAATTCGGGAAACGTGCACATCGATGGACCTGTCGAACGCCTCCAAGGGTTGAGCCTTGAGAAGATCCAGAAGGACTTCGCGTGTCATGACGCGTCCCGCGTGCTCGGCCAGAGCCAGCAGAAGCGCAAACTGGTAGCTGGTCAGCGTCTTTGCTTCGCCATCCAGCCGCACTGCGCGCCCACCGCGATCGATCTCCAGCTTGCCAAAGCGAAGCACGTCCACCTTTGCAGGGGTCTGCCCTCTGCGCAGAACCGCCCTGAGGCGGGCCAGCAGCTCACGCGGCTCGAAAGGCTTGGGCAGGTAATCGTCGGCTCCCAGTTCAAGGCCGATGACGCGGTCCATGGCATCTCCCCGCGCCGTCAGCATCAGGATCGGAGTGCCGGCTCGCGACCTGATCGTCCGGCACACGTCGAGCCCATCCGTGTCCGGCAGCATCAAGTCGAGGATGATCGCGTCAAAGGTATCGCGCGCCTGCAGCACGAGACCGGCCGCGCCGGTGGCCGCGCATTCGACGCGAAACCCCGCCCGGCCGAGATAGTCGCGTACCATCTCAGCCAGGCGGGCATCGTCCTCAATCAGTAGGATGCGATCGCTCACCGCGGTATATTAACCGCGTCGCCAACCGTGCCAGAAGCCCCTACGCTCCCGGAACTCGGTGATGCGCTCGTCGAGTTTGCGCCGCTGCTCGGGCGTCAGCACCTCGGCTGCATCACCAAGAGCCTGCGCAAAACGCTTGCTGGCTGCATCGGCAAGCGCGAGCTGCTCGGCGCGCAGAGCCTCAATGGCGGCCCGATCGACGGTCGGCTGCGTCAGAAGGACCCGTCCGCGCTGGCGCGCGGAAACGGCCCTCTCCCGCATCGGCAGCAGGTCTTTGACGGCACCTTTGACGATGGCTCGCAGCTTGTCCTGCTGATCGTTGCTTGCATCGATCTCGATGGACAGATGTCTTACGGCCCGGTCAGCACCGTCCTCGACGCGGGCCGGGTCGAACACACCGCTCATGAAGCCCGGACCATGCCAGGGATGTTGACTGACGGCACGCGAAGCGACCGCTCCGGTCAGCGCCGCCGCGAGGGCGATGGTGGTCACAAATAGCCAGCCTCGGCCGCGGCGTCGCGGCGTCGGGGCGGTGTCCGGCGATGGGGTTTGGTGATCGCTCATGGCATTCTCCTGTTGGCCTGCAAGGGCGGCTTGCCCTGCACGCATATGGGAGAGCCACGTTTCCGTTGCGTCTCGTGATTGTAAAGTTATGTAAAGCAGGCTCGAGGAGTGCGTTCCGCTTCATCCCATGCGGGTGCGCGAAACAGTTGGCGGGCGGCAGAACTGCCCCTCAAGGGATACGGGCCCGCGAAGCGGCGATCGTCCTAGCCATCGAAGCGGATGGTGCGGCCTCCCAAGCTGAGTTCAAAGCTACACGACATCCCGCTTGGCTCGAACACTCTTTCAAAGTTCTCGGCCACGCGCGCGAGAAGATGCGTGCCGGCCCCTACTTTCTCCGGCACGACAAGATTTGACGTGCCAGCCTCGCTCCAGCGCACCTGCAGTCGCCGTGTGCCATTGATAAAGACCTGCCACTGTATGCGAACCGTGCCCCCTGGATGGGCGAGCGCGCCATGCTTGGCGGCATTCGCGGCCAGCTCGGCGATAATGAGCCGAAGATTGGCGGCCTGAGGTTTGAAGAGAAATATGGGATCACCCTCAAGCCGCACGCTGCTGGTGTATGTGTGCAGAAGTTCTTCCATGAGCTGGGCAATATCGCACGACTCAACTGCAACCTCTTGACCAGCACCATCCACGGAGAAAGCGAGTGCCTCCCAGCGCTCCTCGTGCTTTGACCAGCCACATCCATGGCACTCAATGACGTCGCGCACGTCATCGCCGGCGCAGCTGTCGAGCCAATAGCTGCAAAGCGTTACCATGGGCTGATCGCGGAGGACCGCGTTCAGCGCCCGCTCGTAGGCCATGAATGCCGGCCATGCATCTCGTGTGATGAACGAACCGTTGCCACTGATGCGAAGACCGGCATAACCGGTGGCAACCGCCTCGTCCTTGCGCTCAAACCAAACTCGTACCAGTTCGTCCATGCCGAGCCGGGCATACTTCAGATACCATTCGTCGTACGAGTAGATTTGCAATTGCCCGCTAGCCACGGCGCGATCGCTGCCGGGAACGGCCGCCCGCAGCTCGCTCAGCGCTCGCTCGGAAGGATAGGGTTGCGCAGTTACCCAAACGCAAGCCTGGTTATTTTCCAATCCAATCTTGAAATAGGGAATGAGTGTTTGGGATAGGTCCTGTGCGGTGCGATAGAACTGACACGCATGGTCTCCCATGCCTATGCTGCCGATATGACCGGTTGCCGCGCCAGACGACTGCATGATGTGCCCCTACTCAGCCCCAGGCAAGCTAGCCTCGAACCCATAGTCTGTACACACGCCTTCCGTTCGCTCCCAATTGGTAGGCTTTGGCGAGCGCTGTTGCGCCCCGCTCGCGCGGCCAAGCACTCCCAAATGCCTGACGTGACAGTTCACTCGGGTAGGCCGAGTGCCTGATTCGGCCGAGTGCGGCGAACATGTTTCTCGTCGGCAAGCCCAAAATTCCCGAGTGTATCTTGCGGGATACGGTGCTTTGTTTATTGGCGGATGACCCCTAACGGTTCAGGCCTCAACGCATTGCGCAGACACAGGGCCGGGAACCGAGTGTGTCGGCGAACCCTTCCGGTCCGTCTCATCCCGTCAGAATAGGTCGCAGAGCCGCGATCTCGTCGGCGATGAAATCGAAGAAGGCGGCGACCGCCGGTGTCCGGCGCCGGTCGGGATGGGCGAGGATGCGCCAGCTGCGCGCCAGCTCAGGCACCGGCTCGAACAGGCGCACGAGCTCAGGCTCCGCGTCGCCGAGGGCGATCGGCATCGGCGCCACCGCGACGCCTGATTTGGCGACCGAAACCAGGCCAAGCACACTGTTGACGCGGGCGGCGATCGGCGCACCCGGCGCAACCTCCTGCAACCACTTGGCGGCACGATTTGTGGCCATCGGCCCGTCAAAACCGACGCTGGCGTGGCGCGCAAGATCGGCGATGGTGTGCGGACGGCCATTGCGATCGATGTAGGCCTCGCCCGCGTAGACGGACCACAACGAGTCCGCGATCTTGCGCCCGACCAGGACGTCGTCATCGGTGTCGCCGGAGCGGAGCGCGACATCGGCATCGCCGCGCGCGAGGTCGACGTACTGGTCGTTCATCACGAACTCAACGCGCAGCTTGGGGTAGCGCGCGTGAAAGCGATCGAGCAGCGCTGACTTCATGATGTGGTAAACAATGGGCTCAGGGCAGGTGACGCGAATGAGGCCGGCCTGGCGCTGGGCACGGTGGCGCATGCGCATGACCCGGTTCACACGGACGGCGACAAGTACAAAGTCAAGATCGAGAACGAACGGGTGCGGGTGCTCGAATACAAAGACCGGTCCGGCGAACGGACCCACCAGCACAGCCACCCGGCCTTCGTGCTGGTGGCGCTCGCACCGTTCAAGCGCAAGATCACGCTTCCTGACGGCAAGGCGATGATCCGCGAATTCAAGGCTGGCGACGTATTTTGGTCGGATGCGCAAACGCACGTCGGCGAAAACATCGGCGAGACGGACACACATGTTTTGATGATCGAGATGAAATAGCTCATCGGACTTGGCGAGCAAGGAGATGGGCTTGACGAGCCCTGTGCCGCCGCTTCGATTGCATGCGCGGACCAAACCTACGCGGCCGCCTCCGGCGGGAGCGGTGCCGGAGCCGGGCGGCCGGCGAGAAAATGCTTGCGCAGATCGACGCTGGCGCGGCGGCCGATGCTGCGGCGGCTGCGCTCCATCCATTTCTCCGTCTCGCTGCGGCCGGCACTATACAGGTAAGTCAGCAGCTCGATGTCGGGCTTGCCCTTGCTGTCGGGGGCCAGCGCGCTGGTGAAGCGGCCCGCATCGATCAGGTGGAAGCGATGACGCGCCAGGCGGGTATCGGCCGCATTGCTGAAACGCGACCAGCGCGAGGACAGCGAGCGCACCGTCTCGATCACCTCGATGTCGCGCAGCATGGGCTGGCTGAAGGTGAGCTGGTTGATGCGGGCAGTAATGTCGCGCGCGGTGGTCGGCACGCCCTTGCTCTCCAGCGGGTTGAGCTTGACGATCAGCGTGTCGGCAACCGGGCTGTCGCGGGCGAGGGTCAGCAGATCGGGGTTGGCGGAGAAGCCCCCGTCCCAGTAGGAGTGCCCGTCGATCGTCACCGCATGATGGATGGTCGGCAGGCAGGCCGAGGCCAGCACCGCTTCCACCGCAATCTCGCGTCGGCGGAACAGGCGCGGCCGGCCCGTCGAGACGTCGGTCGCCGCGATGAGCAACTCGGGTCCTGCGGTGGTGCGCAACAGCGCAAAGTCGATATGCGCCTCGAGCAGCTTGCGGAAGGGATCGAAGCCCAGCGGATTGAAGTCGTAAGGTGAAAAGAGCGTCGCCACCTGCGCAAAAGCTTGCGAGCGGCTGATGCCGGCGAGCAGCGGATTGAGACGTACCAGATCAGGCAGGCCCGCCTTGGCCACCGCCTCCCACACGGCCCGCAGTTTGGAACGTGCTCCGGCTCGACCTGCTTCAGCCAAGCCAGCGGCAACGGCTACCGCGTTGACCGCACCAGCACTGGTGGCACTGATCCAAGCCAGCTCAAGGGTCTCGTCCTCGAGCAGGCGGTCGAGCACCCCCCAAGTAAACGCGCCATGTGCTCCGCCGCCCTCGAGCGCCAGATTGAGTCGTTGCTGCCGGCTAAAGAGCCCCAAGAGACTAGCGCCCCGTTCGCGAATGGTGGGGGCGCATCATGGCAGCAGGGCACGGGGCAGCACAACCGGCACGCCGTCAATCGTGGCAAGCTTCGCATCGATGCGATAGACGGCGGCAAGGTGCTCAACCGTCAGCACATCTTCCGGCGCTCCCGCCGCCACCACGTTGCCCTCGTGCATCAGGACGATCCTGTGACAGAAGCGCGCGGCGAGCGACAGATCGTGCAGCGCCACGATCACCGTGCGCCCCTCGGTCGCGAGCCTGGCCAAGTGCTCAAACAGCGCCAGCTGGTGCGCCGGGTCGAGACCGGACGCGGGCTCGTCGGCAAACAAGGCGGCGGGCTCCTGCGCGAGCGCTCGCGCGGCCAGCACGCGTGCCCGCTCGCCGCCCGACATCTCGATCACCGGGCGCGGCGCGAGATGGGTAACGTCCATGGCGCTGAGCGCCTGCGTGATGGCGCGCGCGTCAGTCGCGCTCTCGCCCGCGCCGGGCGGCTGGTGCGGCAGACGACCAAGCGCCACCACCGCGCGTGCCGTCAGCGCCCAGTGCACGACGCGGTCCT
>DASTOW010000144.1:0-11097 GCA_035762425.1 Hyphomicrobiaceae bacterium
GACGCTATGACTGCAACGCTCAATGTCTTTGCCTAGACGCCAAAACGCTGCATGGACGCTGCATGGATCGGGCGTCCCGGGAGGTCTGGTGGACGTTCTATCGGAGGTGCTGCGGGTTGTTCGCCTGTCCGGGGCGATCCATTTTTGCGCCGAGTTCACGCACCCCTGGGCGATCCTGTCATCGCCCCCCGACATGCTGGCGGCCCGCGTGTCGCCGGGCGCCGAGGCGGTGACGCCATTTCATATCGCCACACAGGGAGAGTGTGCACTCAGCTGGGGCAGCGTTGCGCCCCTAATCTTTGCGGCTGGCGACGTCGTCGTATTCGCGCGCGGCACGCAGCATGTACTCGCCAGCAAATCGGGCCTTGCACCGGTGCCGATCAAGGACATCTACCGGCCGACGCCTGGGCAAGTCACGGTGCTGCAGTACGGTGGCGGCGGCGAAGAAAGCCGCTTCATCTGCGGCTTCCTGCATTGCGATCAGCGCTTCGGCCCACTGCTCGATGCCATGCCGACGCTGACCTGCGTGCGCGTGCGCGACGGCGCGATTGTGCTGGAGGCGTACACGGACACCGGCCGATACGCAGATCCCGTGCGCCTGCAGGAGCCGCCGCATTGGTGGCAGGCGGCCATTGCGCATCTTATCGGCGAGGTGACGCGTTCAGGACCCGGCAATCGGGCCGTCCTGTCGCGCCTGTCGGAGTTGCTATTCATGGAAGTGCTGCGCTGGCAGCTCACCTACATCAGCGACGGCCACAGCGGCTGGCTGGCCGGGCTGAAGGACGACCATGTGGGTCGTGCGCTGGCCCTGCTGCACGGCGATCCGGCGCGCAATTGGACGGTGGAGGACCTGGCCGCGAGTGCGGGCATGTCACGCGCCGCGCTCGCCAAGAAATTCACCGACCTGGTCGGCGAGACGCCCATGCAATACCTGGCGGGCTGGCGCATGCATCTTGCGCGCCGGATGCTGCGCGAGAGCAATACCGGCATCGCCGAGCTGGCGGCGCGCGTGGGCTATGAGTCGGAGGCGGCGTTCAGCCGGGCATTCCGGCGCGCGGTCGGTGTGCCGCCGGCGACGTGGAGAGATGCGCAGGCGCGGGAGGTGGAATGATCGGGGCTGCCGGCGCAAAAGTCATTGCGCCAGCAATGGCAGCGAGAATGCAGCTGCCGTTGCGGGTAAGTATCGCGGCTTCGAGATCGGCAAAGTAGTTGCCGGTCGCCAATCGACATGCTTGAGCGCGCGCGTTTGCGATATGTGCGAGCGAGGGTATGCGCGGCACCGCGAAAGCTATCTTTTTTGGTATTTCTGTCGCGCTTTTCACGATGCATGGCCAAATGGCGATGGCACAGAGCGACGACGTCGCTTTGTGCACGCAGGCAGGAGCCGATGCTCTCGCAATTGCCGCCTGTCGGCGTGTGGTCCAATCCGACGCGTCCGCGCAGGACAAGAGTCGAGCCCACAACAGGATCGGTCTCAGTTTAGGCAAGACCGAAATCGACAAGGCCATCGACCACTACAAGCAGGCGTTGGCTCTCAATCCCAACAACGTCGACGCCCTGCTCAACCTTGGCATGATCCAGTTCAATCGGTCAGACCTGCGAGGCGCCATCTTTGCGGCTTCGGCGGCGCTCGAAATTGGCGTGTCGCCCTTTGGACGCATGGTGGCCCTCTGCCTGCGCGCGCGCGCCCACGCGCGGCAAGGTGATTACGACAAGGCGTTCGAGGATTTCGAGGCGGGCCTGAAAGCACAGCGAACCGGCGCGTGCCTGTACCATCGGGCCGAGATATACGAGCAACGCGGCTGGCGCGAGCTGGCGATCGCCGATTACAGCGCAATCACCGCACTGGAGGCCAAGACCGACCAGGATCGTGCCAGCCGCGACGCCGCGTTTGCACGGTTGCGGGCGCTCGGCGGTGCAGCATTGAGCGCAACACCCAAGCAGGGGGCGGCCAAAACGGAGCCCGAGTTGCCGAGCGGTCCGTCCGCCCAAGGCCTTGTTCCAGCGCGGCGCGTTGCACTCGTAATAGCCAATGGCAAATATGCCCACGTCGAGCCGCTCAAAAACCCCGCCAACGATGCCAATCGCGTGGACGCGGCACTGCGGCGCATGGGCTTTGCCAGCGTGGTCAAGCTGATTGATCTGGATCTTGCCGGTATGAATTCGGCGCTGAAGACGTTCGCGCGCGAGGCCGCGCAGGCCGATCTTGCCATGCTGTACTATGCCGGCCACGGCATCGGTAGACGGGCAGAACTATCTGATCCCGATCGATGCCAGGCTGGAGCGGGTCGGCGACGTGGAGCTGGAGGCCCTGTCACTGCGGCTTGCCATGTCGCAGCTCGAAGGTACGCGCATACTGAGCCTGATCGTGCTCGATGCCTGTCGCAACAATCCATTCCGTGCGCGCATGGTTCAGCGTGCCGGCAAACGCAGCATTGGCCGCGGGCTGGCTTCGGTCGAGCCGGACCAGAACACGCTGGTGGCCTTCGCGGCGCGGGAGGGCACCACCGC
This sequence comes from Hyphomicrobiaceae bacterium, assembly GCA_035762425.1. Classification (GTDB taxonomy): domain Bacteria; phylum Pseudomonadota; class Alphaproteobacteria; order Rhizobiales; family Hyphomicrobiaceae; genus AWTP1-13. The sequence goes on from DASTOW010000144.1 coordinate 2,512, forward strand.
GGACGACGGAGAGGGCAACTCCAGCCCTTTCACTCTGGCGCTCGCCCGGCATATCGAGACGACCAACCTGGACGTGCGTATCCTGTTCGGCCGCGTACGTGACGAGGTGATGCGGACGACCAATCGGCAGCAGCAGCCGCACGTCTACGGATCGTTGGGCGGCACGTCGATCTTCCTCGCCGGGAACCGGCGTTAAGCCGAAGCCGTAACGCAAAGCCCCAAACATGATCTGACGTGTAGTTGGGTTAGGCCGAACGTCGTAACCCAACACTGCCGGGTATGGTCGGAGGTTGTCATGCGACCTTCGGACCAAGCCCGAGATGACACCGACGGCTTCGCAGCGAATCGAAAAAAGCGGTCAGCGCAGGGCCGCGGCGATCGACAGGCAGAAGGCAAGGAACGTCACGACGGCGTTGACCGCGTGCGAGTACTCCCACTGTACCCTCAGCGCCTCCCAGTTGTCCGGCATCAGCGTCCAGTTCTGCGTGGTGACGTTCACTGGATAGGTGAAAAAGTAAAAAATGACGAGGTTGGTCAGGACGAGCACCGCGGCGGCAAGCGCGAGCAGGTTCGTCTCCCAATAGGCGAGCGCGAGGTTGGCCACGAGGGCGAGCGGCAGCAGCAGCCCTGCCATCCACCAGCCGAGGTAGATCTTCTGCACGACAACGTATTCGGATGCGGCGAGCGCCATCTTGTTGGTGAATTCATACAGGTGCGCGCCCGGGGCAATGAGCGCGAGGCCTGTCAGCAGGACGGCGAGGAAACGCAGCATGGTCGCTAAACCGAGCGCGCGGCTTGGTGTTCCCTGGAGCCCATAGTCAACCTCCCGACGGGTCGCACCTGCCAACGCATGCCAGTCCAGGTGCGTGGATGTTGACATTGAACCTTGACCAGGCGGCAACCGCCAGTCACCCGGAAGCGGCAACCCACGACACCTCAACCCGGCGTAAATCTCCGCCTGCGCGGAGACGACCACGTCAATGATTTTGCCCTTGTGCTCATTGTTATGAGAGGGCCGCATGTTGTGCCGGTTGCCGCCAGCATCGCGGCCGAGCTGCGGCGCCAGATGTGCTCTGCACGATGTCTGACGCCTGCTTTCCACCCCATTTTCGACATGGATTCGCGCTATTTACCATGAACGTCTATAAGTGCGGGCATGTGCTGGCGCCAGCTGCGCCCTGTTACGGGGTAAGCCATGAAACTTGCGAGCATGCTCGTTGCGGCGGCCTTCGTGGGCCTGTCGGGATACACCATTTATACGCACCTGGGGCTGGGCGGTGATGCCGGCCCCGTGGCCGAGGTCGTCACCCTGCCGGCCAAGCGTCCAGGGGTGCCCGAGCCGGTGCCGGCGGTGCGTCCGTCAGCCACCGAAACGCCCGCGACTCAGGTCGTCACGCAGACCACTAGCCCAAACCGGGCTCCGAGCGAGCCGGCCAGCCGTGCCGTAGCAGTGCCCAACGATCGGGCCTCGCTGGCGCGGGCCCTGCAGCGCGAGCTGCAACGAGTTGGCTGTTACGACGGCGATATCAATGGCAACTGGTCGACCTCGACGCGCATGGCCATGAAGGCCTTCACCGACCGGGTGAACGCGTCGCTGCCGACGGATGCGCCCGACTATATTCTATTGAGCCTGGTGCAGCGCCATGAGGGCAAGGCCTGCGGCACAGGTTGTCCGACCGGGCAAATGCTGAGCGACGAGGGCCGCTGCGTGCCGAGCGCCGTGCTGGCCAAGGCTTCGCCGGGCAAGCCGGTTCTGGCGGCTCCGAGCGAACCCAGATCGACTGCCTCGGCCGAAGAGAAATCCTCCAGCAGCTGGGCGCCTTCGGCTGGTTTGGCCGCCGGCGCCGGTGCAGCTGCACTTTTGGCAGCGCCGGAGACGCGCGGCTCTTCCACAACGTCCTCGACGCGGAGCACAGCCGGGCTACCGGGGCCGAGACCCGAGGCGGCGGCGGTCGAGCCGCGGGAGGAGAAATGGCGGTATTCGGCCTCGCGGGACACGGGACCGAGGGATCAAGCCTCAAGGACGGAAGCCGGTACCGACTCGGCGAACCGTGATCGGCCTTCCAATCAGCGTGTCGCCCGAGCCGAGGATGCTGCCAAGCCGGAGGTTAATGCCGGCGACGAGCCGCCGCCGCGCAAGGTGCGCAAAGCAAGATACAAACAGCCCAAGATTGTGCGCCAATTCCTGCGCAGCATGAAGGGCGTCATGGCAGGGATGCCGTTCTAACCGGCGGCTAGGGTTGCGGCCAAGGCATGGGCCGTGGCTTTCGCGCCTGCACAGCGTCGTCCGGAGCCGACGCCGGGGATGACGGCCTGCTTACACCGGTGTTGACGACCAGGCTGCGGCCCTCTACCTGACGCGGCTGCAGCGTTGCGCTCTGCGCTGGCAGCGCTCCATCCTGTTCGTCGCGCGCCCTGTTGTCCGTCTCTGGTTCGCCCCTGGTCTGCCATGCGTCGCCGCCTATTCGTCATCTCCAATCCGGGCGCCGGGCTATCCCATTCCTCGCTGATCGACGACACCGTGCGCGCACTCGAGCGGGCCGGCGCCAACCTGACGCGCGTGCGACCGCAAAGCATCGCCGCCGCCCGACAGGCCGCGCGCGCGGCGGCCGCGTCGGGCAGCTACGAGGCGATCGTGGCGGCGGGGGGGGATGGTACCATCCGCCATGTGGCGTCGGCCCTAATCGATAGCGATGCGCCGCTCGGCATCATCCCGGTCGGCACCGGCAATGTGCTGGCGCACGAGATCGGGCTTGAGGCGACGGCCCAGGCGATTACCCGCACGCTGCTCGACGGGCCGGCCGTGCGCGTGGCCTGCGCGCATGCCAATGGTGAGCCATTCCTGCTGATGGCCGGCGCCGGCTTCGATGCGCGCATCCTGATCGACCTCAACCAGCGCGCCAAGAGCCTGCTGGGCAAGGTTGCCTACGCAGCACCGCTGACAGGCGCGCTGTTGCGTCCGCTCGATACGCTGCACGTAACCGTCGATGGACGCACTTGCCAGGCGAGTTGGGCAGTGATCACCAACTCCTGCCATTACGGAGGCGGGTTCGTGCTCTCGAAGCGCACCAATATTCATGCACGCGGGCTCGAGGCGATCCTGTTCAAGGCCCGCACTCGTGCCGCCCTCGCGTCCATGCTGATGAGTCTCGCCCGCGGCCGTCTTGCCGCGCACATCGCGCACGACGAGGTCGAGATGCTGCCCTGCACGCGCGTGCGCATCACCGCCGGCACTCCCATTCCCGTGCAGATCGATGGTGACGTTGTGGGCACCACGCCGCTCGCGATCGACGCCGGCAGCTCGCACCTGCACTTGATCGTGCCGCCGTCGCATGTACCGGCATAACTGCACCGCAGCAAAATTAACCTTTTGTTAACCAAATCAGCCAACCTTGGCGCTCGTGCTGGCCCAATGGGCTGGGAGGCCGGCACACGCGAGGCACAACAAACGCCAGCCGCCTGGATTTGGTGCGCGTAATGACGCGCGCAGGCCGTAGCGCTTGTCGCGTCCGAGCGAGAGCCCGTGCAGGGCATGAAGCAAACTCGCATTGCAGAATTACCGGGGGTGAGGCGGGCGTGGATGGGGCCGCCGATTGCAACTCTCGGGTACGTGCTCCCGCGCAACGATCGCGGCCCTGTCCCGAACCGCTGTGCCCAATCAAAGCGATCCGTCACGACTGTCCTCAGCGGCTGCCAAACCGCTGCGCGGGGTCGGTCAGCGTTTGCCCGCGTAGGGCGGCTCGCAGCTTGTGGTCCAGCATCCCCTCTCGAGATGGAGTGGCACATGAAGCGCCTCTGTCAACGGTGTGGCGTGCACTACAGTCGGCTCTCCCCGAGCCTCACGCTTCGACCCGAGCCCGATTTCCAATGGGTGCTCCTCTGGCGCGATAACCAACGTCATCGTCCTCCGAGTATGCGCTGAATCGGATCCAAGCCGGCGGGGTGTGCGAACCGCCGCCGGCCACGTAGATTGGGTCGGCCCCCGGGCCGGCCCTTCTTGTTGTTGGGTGTGCATGATGGCTCCCAATACAAGCCGCCAAGCCTGCCTGCGAAAAGCTGCTTCGTTTGGTCGGCTGCAGGATAGCGCCTATTGCACATTGGGGGACGCGTAAACACCGCCTTTCGCCTGGCGCACAAGGCCAAGTGTCGTCATCAGGTTTGATTTTGGGTATGAGTGTTCACCTCAAGGTGCCCAGCCGCCGCCATGGCATTCCTTGGAGGATCGATGAAATTTGAATTCCTGGTTCTGGACGCACGGCTCGACGAGCGCAAGACGGCCGACCTCGAACGGGACCTGAATGCCCTCGGCAATGAAGGCTGGGAGTTGGTAGCAACCTTCGGCCTGCACAACCAGACTTTCGTAATGCAGCGGGTCGTCGCCGACCCCGTCGCCTCCAGAGCCAAGGGCAAGAAGCAATCCTAGAACCAACTCTGAAGCCTGCTCGTTCGTGAGCGAGGCACCTCGATACCGCGGGACGGACGAGAATGGTCGCCACCGCATCGCCGTCAATTTAAAGGCTCACGGAACCGGCAGCGGCTGCCGGCATCATGATCGACCATTTCGACGGTTGAACTGTTTTACCGGGCTGCCCCGCCACGGCCGCTGCGTCGCCGACCTGTGGGCGTAGCCGACAATCGCCGCTTTGCTCTACCGGCCGATGCGTTCGGCGGCCGAATAGGATACCAGCCGCATGAAGGCGCGAACCAGCTCGATGTCGTGGAATTCGTTGATCCTGGCAATGCGGCCGTTGTGAACCTGTATGACGTGCCGCATGACACCATCGATGGTCTCGCCAGTGACCTTGTGGCGGAAGCGGTAGGCGACCATGCCATGCACCGTGTCGCCGTGCGTCCTCGTCACCTTCCCCTCGTAGCCCAGGGTGTCGAACTGTTCGAGGATCGTCTGCAGTCGGTCAGAAACGGATGACCTTCCCACTGTCTCGCCGCCAAACGGCAGAACTTCTTGCGGTACGAACAGGGCGAACACGATATTGTCGGCCAGCAGGGCCAGGCAGGCCGCCTTGTCGCGCTTGCGCCAGGCGCTCCAAAGCGCGCGCACAATCTGCGCAGGATCTCCCGAAGTCGTCTGCCGTTCCAAGAATTCCTCCCTCACCCGCTAAGAAGGCTATCTCAATGAACGCGCTACAAAGGCGACCCCGACTCTTCGGGATCCAGACGTGGTGCTGCCTCACTGCGCTGCCCGCCCCAGCTACCCAGTACGCAAGCGACCGGCGCAGGGCCGAATAGCCTATTCTGTGGCCAAGCGGCGCAAACACCAACACCGACAGTCGCACTAGGCGAGCGGGCCACTCGGCCGCTTCCGGAGCCTGTCTGCTTGGATTAGTCTGGCGTGTTATCATTCATCGGATTGCGATCAGTTCCAGGGACTTGCCGGGGAGATACACGGATGCAGCGCAGGTGGGGGCTTGTGATGTTTGCGAGCCTTGTCATGCTCGGGGGATGCGATGGCCCGAGTGCAAAAGCGCCGGAAACACGACCCGTACGGACTGTTACGGTCGATCCCAAGCCCATCGAGGATGATCGCCAGTCGGTCGGCGAGGTGCGTGCCCGCTACGAGACCACCTTTGCCAGTGCAATTGCCTGCTGCTCGCCCTGCGGCTGTGGCCCCAGGTCGTCGCCGTAGCCACACTGCCCGCAGTCTAGGGCTGGAAGATCGGCAATTCCGCCTCTCCCGCCTTGGCAGGAGGCACTTCGTTGGCCTTGGCCTTGGCTTTGGTCTTGGCCGGCACACTTTCCTCGCCCGTCTTGGCCAGTTTCTTGCGAGCTTCGTTGGCGGCGCGTTCGGCGACCTGCCTGGCCTCACGCTCCTGCGCCAGCCGCTCATTGGCGGTGCGTGCCGCAATCTCGGCCCGCTGCTTGGCTTCCCGCTCGCGCGCCAACTCCTGCTGGGTAAGGGAGGTTACGTGCTGCGCCTCTTTCCTGGCCGCTTGCTCCTTTGTCACCTCGGCTCGGGCCGACTGCGCGGCGGCGTCACCGGCGCGGCGCTGCTCTGTGAGGCGACTCTCCAGCTCCTGCACCTTGGTATCCGTCGCTCGCTCGGCCCCCTGTTCCCGCTCGATGTGCGCACGCACCGACTGCTCCGCAGCTTTTTTGGCGGCCGCCTCCCGCGCCAGCTCGTCAGCCAGCTGACCGGCGCGCGCTTCGGCTTGCTCGGCGCGCGCCCGAGCCGCGCTCGCCTCATGCTTCAGCAGCGCCTCGTCGCCGCTGCCGTGCGTGAGCATCCATCCAGCTGCGGCCCCGCCCACCAGGCAAACCAGCATGGCGGACAATGCCAAGGCAGGACCCGGCGCTGCAAACGCAAAACGGGCGGACTGCGAAACAGGCTGGCCTTGCCAAGGATCATATGTGCCGAAGCTCCACGTGTGCCCCTCGGGGTCGCGGCACGAGTAGCCGCGCCCGCCGTGATCGTCGTCGGCAACATTGAGCATGATGTCAGCGCCGGCCGCACGGGCCTGACTGTAGTGGCAATCTCATCTTCCACCACGAGATAGCAGCTTTGCGTCTCGGCCCCGCCGATCTCGTCGGGCTGCTTCATCAGCTGATCCAACACGGAATCGCCGATCGACCGCACGAGGATCATGTCGCTGCCGTGGGTGAGGTGGGCATACAGGATGCCGCCGTCCGCTCCGACAACGACATCGCGTTGCACAAAGCCGAATGCCGCACATAGCCAGTCGATCGCTTGATCCACGTCGCGGTAGCGCAAGGCCGGCACGAGCCTCGAGCCGGAAGAGGCGGCCTTGCCCTTCCAGACCTTACGCAGGCGGTCGCTCCAGGCCAATAGTGGCGCCAGCTTCTGCGACGCCCATGCCTTGTCGGGTATCTGGAACCGCCCGGCCGCCGTCATGTCGCACCTGGACTCATCCGGCAAGCGTTATTCACATCGGCAGGCGCACGCTCTGGTGGCTGAAATAATTGTCGATGGCAGTCAGAATGGAGCCCGACACCTTCTCGCGCCAGCTGTCGGACTTGAGCAGCTGGGCGTCGGTCTCATTGGTGACAAAGCCCAGCTCGATGAGCACCGACGGCACCTTGGCCGACTTCAACACCACGAACGCGGCGCTGCGGTCGGGGTTGTCCATCATGTTGGTGGTCTCGCCCATGTACGACACCACCGAGCGGGCGAACACGCTGGTGCGGTCCTTGGTGACCTCCACCTCGCGCTTGGCGAGGTCGGAGAGGATGGCACGAATGGCGCCGACGTCGGCCTCCACCTTCTGCACCGCAGCCAGTTCCTGGGCCGACAGCAAATTGTCGCTCACCTGGCCCTGGGCGGAGCGCTTCAGCTCGTTGGCCACGTTCTCGCGCAGTGAATAGATGGTGGCTCCGCGCGCCGACGCGCGCGGCGTGTAATCGGCATGCACCGCGATGAACAGGGCTGCCTGATGCCGCTCGGCGAACTCCCGCCGATCGTTCAGCTCGACGAACGTGTCGGTCTCACGCGTCATCAGCACCTTGTAGCGCCCGGTGGCGTTGAGCTTGTCGCGAAGCTTCAGGCTGAAGGCGAGCACGACGTTTTTCTCGACCGCGCCGTTCTTCTGCGCGCCGGTGTCGTCGCCGCCATGACCCGGATCGATAACGATCACCGGCTTGTACATGGCGGCCGCCCGCATACTGGGGTGCATGGCCGGCTTGGGCATAGGCGGTTGCAGATCGGACGCGCCGAGCCCCGATGCACCAGCCAACGGCGTCGGACGCTTGACCTCGCTGGCCTTGACGTCAGGTGCTGCCTGGTCGAGTGAGCCGGCCGCCAGCAGATCGATGATCAGGCGCGAACTGCGACCGTCCTGGGATTTCTCGATCACCGCCTTCTCCACCACCACGGCGCCCGTCACGTCAATGACGACGCGGGCCTTGCCTGGCGCAGAGGTGCCGCCGCGGAAGGTCTTGACCAAGCCGACCGGCGTATTGCCCGGCAGCGGCGGCAGCTGCAGTTTCACATCGGGCAGTTCGACGAACACGCGGTTGGGATTCGTGAGCGCAAAAACCTGGAAGTCGACCTGACGCTCCAAGCCGATGATGAACTTGGTACGGGTCTTCTCGGCCGGCGCATCTGTGCGCTGCGTGGCCGCTAACGATGAGCCGCCAGCAACATTGCTCGCCTGCTGTGCCAGCGACGCACAAGGCAGCGCAACTGCGGCTATCACAGCCCCTACGATCGACGCCCGGACACCCGAGCACCGCAGCCTGCCAGAAACCATCGTCGTCGACCCCCGTCTAACGCACTCTAATGGCGGGACAGTCTTGTGGATAAACGCTGCAAAGATGGCATTTTCCAGGTCTTCGCGGGGTTAAGATATGACTTTGAAAACGTTAACACATTCTTATTGAGGTCACAGTCAATCCAATTTTGTTGCCACAGTCCTCCACCGGATCTGGGCGGAGGACGATTCGGTTGTGCAACCAGCGCGTTGCGCGTGGCAGGCGGCATTAGAGTCTTTCCGCTCTTAGAGCGTGATCACCTTTGATTGAATCGGGGGGGATTCCCACGGGCCCGCGAATATGATTCACGATGTGTGCTGGACGGGAGGCCAGCCCACATGGCGCGACCCTACTCCCTCGACC
>DASTOW010000145.1:0-4076 GCA_035762425.1 Hyphomicrobiaceae bacterium
AGGTAATTGTTGAAGGCTTGCAGCTGCGCGAAGGCAAATGCATCCTCAAGCGGAGCCAGCCTGGCATCAGGGTGCGTTTGCGCGATGAAGGCCAGCATCGCCGGCGTCTCGGTCAGGATGCCTCGCGGCGTCGCAAGGGCCGGTACCCTGGCCTTTGGATTGATGCGCAGGTAGTCGGCGGATCGCTGCTGGGCCGCTTTGAAATCGATCCGGCGCAATTCGTACACCGCTCCGGCATCTTCCAGTGCAATGTGCGAGGCGAGGGAGCAGGTGTGAGGCGCATAGTAAAGGGTGAGCATAAGGTAACCCCGTTGGCTGAGCGCGCGCAGGATGGCCGACCGTCTGTTCGCCGGCAACGGCCAGCCGCCACGTCGATGCGGTTACACGCCCGTTTACCACGTGGTCAATGATCTTGATGGTGGCGGGTGCTGCCCCTCAAGTCTCCCCCTAAGCGGGGATGCCTGCGCCGGCTTGGGAGACTATCCCGAGCGCTGAAGCGTTCCACCGTCACACAACATTTCACGCGACGGCAAGACCTTCGTGCCGACCGACGACGAGATAGCAATCTTGCGACTGATGAGTTGAGCCATGGCGCAATGGGAGTACCAGACATTGGACCTCAACGCCGTCCCTCGGGGCGGCAGGAGCCTGGATCTTCTCAATGGCGCCGGCGGTGACGGCTGGGAGCTGGTCACCGTTGCCAATACGGGCATCGCCTACCTCAAACGGCAAATCCCGCAGGCGGCCAGGTCGCGCCGGGCCAGCACCGGTCCGCAGTCCGGCGACAAATGACAGGCAGGCCGTCGAGGGGGTCGTGTCAGGGTATCAGGCGCTGCCGCAGCGCCTCGGCGATGGCTTGCGTTCGGTTGCGAACACCGAGCTTGCATTGCGCTTTTCTGAGATGACTGCGCACGGTCTCTTCGCCAAGACCCAGTTCCTGTGCAACTTCCCGGAACCGCGCTCCGGTCGAAACCAAGCGCAGGACAGCCAACTCCCTGGGCGTCAGGCGCGTACGTGATCCGACCATGACCGGATCGAGATCGGCAAGCTGTTCCAGGCGAAAGGCTGCGACGCTTGCGGCAGCATAGAGAATTATTCGCGTCGGCTGGGTGAGGATGCTGGACAGCTCCTTGCGCGACCAGAATGCAACCACCCAGCGGCCGCCGACGGGACACGTGAAGCCGTCGCGCATGCCGTATCGCAACGCAAGTTCATAGGTCCACTTGTCGACCCCGATCGGCTGGAACAGGCGTCGGACCTCCGTCCAGGTGTAGGACGTCATGCTGGTCACCGCGAGGAACAGCATTGGCCGGAATTTGCCCTGCGCCAAAGCGCAGTACTCCTCCCACCATCCCTCGGGAACGCTGGAGTGAAGAAAGGCTGACTTTCCCGGTTCAAGAGAACTCCAATCACCGGTCATCGGGAAGCGCGCCGCGCCCAGCACCGACAGAGGCAGATGTCGCATCGTGACGGCGTGCAGTTCGTCGAGGACCTCGCTGGGCGACCGCAGTGCTTCGATGCGGCCGCAGTAGCCGATCAGGTCGGATTGCAGTTGCACATCGTCCGTCGTGTGCACCAGGTTCTGGACCGCCATGCATCGCTCCATATTGGCTGTCCGAGCTACGCACGCCCGCCTTTTGCTCACCATCAGCCAAACTACCGAGCCGAACCCGGGAAATCCCTACCAAGCCCGCCGCATTCTCGCCGCGGGTACGGCCGCGCAAGCAGCGGCGCACGGCCGACATTGTGTTTCGTTGGCAACACGTAGCTTCGCACGCATCAGAACTTGCCACCGCCGGCCTTCCGGCATGGCACGATCAATTGACAACGCCCTGGATTTGACCCTGCATGTGCGCGGCATTCTCGCCCTTCTACGTCTGCTGTCGATCCTGCGGCAGAACAACAAATGCTCTCTTTCGCCGGGGGCAGGCCCCCAGGCGTTAATAAGGAACGAGGGGCGGGATGCCTGTTCCCCAAAATCTGACTGGCACAGGTAACGTACTCAGGTTGTCAGGGCGGACGCTCCAATCGGCCGACGATGTGGCCACCTATTTGGGAGCGCCGCTGGGCCAGCTGCTGTGGACGCTCTATCGCGCCCCCGACGACGTTCGCTATCGCCATTTCGAGATCCCGAAACGCTCGGGCGGCATGCGCCCCATCCACGCTCCGATCGGCCTCCTTCGCGAGTTGCAGGATCGCTTGCACGTCGACTTCAAGCAGCTGTACCGCGCTCATCCCAACGCACACGGCTTCATCGACAGCCGCAGCATCGCCAGCAACGCGGCCGATCACGCCGGCAAACGCTGGGTCCTCAATGTCGACCTCGAAGACTTCTTTCCGACCATCAATTTCGGCCGTATCCGCGGCCTGTTGCTGCGGCCGCCGTTCGAATTGGGCCTTGCCGCCGCGGCCGTGTGCGCCCAGATCGTCACGCACCGCAACGGCCTGCCGCAAGGTGCTCCGACCTCGCCCGTGCTGTCCAACTTCATCGCCGCCACGCTCGACCGGCGCCTGCTGCGGCTGGCGCGCGAGCACAAGCTCACCTACTCGCGCTACGCCGACGACATCACCTTCTCGACGGACCTGGCGCAGTTCCCGGCGAGCATTGCCGTGCACGAGCAGATCGAGAGCGGCGGCTTCAAGGTAGCGGCCGGCGAGGTGCTGGAGCAGACGATCCGGGCCTGCGGCTTTTCCATCAACGCCAAGAAGGTTCGCATCCAGGGCCGCGGTGTGCACCAGAGTGTGACCGGGCTGTGCGTCAACAAGCGGGTCAATATCGAGCGCCAACGCATTCGGCGCATCCGCGCCATGCTGCACGCCTGGGAAAAGTTCGGCCTGGCCAAAGCGGCTGGCGAGCATATGGAGAGGTACCGCAGCCCGGGCAGGCGGCCCCGACACGATGATAACGGCAGGGCCTTCCGCAACATCGTCTACGGCAACCTGTCGTTCGTGAAGATGGTGCGTGGTCCTGCCGACCCGGTTTATCTCAAGCTGTGCAGCAAGGTGCTCGACCTCGACCCGAACCCGTCCAAGTTCATCCGCCAGATGGTGTTCGGCGCGGACAACTACGACATCTTCATCAGCCATGCCAGCGAGGATCGGGCTGCGGTCGCCAAGCCGATCTTCGTAGCGTGCGAGAGCCTGGGCCTGAAGGCCTTCCTGGACGAGGAGCACATTGCCTGGGGCGAGGCCTTCACCAAGAAGATAAACGTGGCCCTCGGCGCTGCCCGCACGGTGCTCGCCATCATCTCCAGCACCTCCGTCACCAAGGACTGGCCGCTGACAGAGGTGAACACAGCGCTGGCGCTGGAGATTGCGGGTGAGAAGACCGTCGTGCCGCTGATCGTAGGCAGACCGGACATGAGCAAGCTGCCGCTCATCCGCGGCAAGGACTACCTCGAATGGTCGGGCGACCCGGTGCAGGTGGTGCGCAGGTTGCGCGAGGTGATGGCGGGGCACGGCGGCGACGTGAAGCGCCCGCCGACCCGGCCGGGGCCCACCAGCGGCAGCGTTCCAACCGTGTCCGGCGCGACCACCGGTCAGACCTCGCCGCAGCGTGAGCGCTCGTGGCTGCAGAGGGTGTTTCGCAAGCCCGATTGAGAAGGCCTGCGCTCGACACGGCTAGAACTAAGGCGACGAACGGGTGGAGATGGGCGCCGAGCAGGCGCACGCTAGAGCCAGTCGTGGCCGCAGGTCGGCTCGTCTGTTGCGCTGATCCGGTCGTTTGGCTGAAACGATAACGGCCCCGGTGGAGCGTCAGCTCCAACCAGGGCCGTGGGGGCTACGCGATACCTGGACGCCACTCACTCCATCGATAGAGGCTTGTACCGAGGCATCGCGGGCGAAACACGGCGCCATCGTGATTTGTTGCGCCCAAATTCTTAATTCGACTGGAAGATGTCGGATATTGAGCTCGGCGCCGCAACCGAGCGCGCCACGGCGCCGGCGGATCTTCAATTGTCAGGCAAATGAACGTCGGTGGTCGCAAGCTTGCCCCCGCAGCTCTAAATCACCCTTGTAAACAGCGTTTTGGTGGCTCGCCAGCAACAGTAAGCACGCAGAGCATGGTCGACATG
>DASTOW010000146.1:0-25543 GCA_035762425.1 Hyphomicrobiaceae bacterium
CCTTCCACCACCGCCTCGGCGCCGCCACCCTCCGCCCCCGCAAGGGATGGCACGCCGTACCAGGCAGCTTCCGCATAGACGATGCCGTAGCCCTCCACCGATCGGCCGACGCGGCGCGTGGGCATCACGAACAGATCCGCGGATGCCAGCAGTGCCGCCCGCATGGTGTCATCGACACGGCCGAGCAGCATCACTCGATCGCTTACGCCTTTGTCGTGCGCCAGCGCCTCCAGGCGCCGCCGGTCCGGCCCGTCACCGCCGATGGCAAACCTCAGTTGGGGGAAGCGCTGCGCCAACTGAGGCAGGACGGCGATCACCGTGTCGAAGCCTTTGCGCGGTTCGAGCCGCCCGATGCCGGCCAGCAGCGGCCGCTCGTGCCCCACGAGCTCGGCGAACCGGGCAAGCGCCTGCGGCCCGGCCTCGGGCAGCGGCTCGATGGGAGGGTACAGCACCCGCACGATCGTCCCGCCGCGCACGTGCGGTCGCACCAGGCTTGCCGTATAGCGCGAGTTGGCCACAACGACGTCGGTCTTGCGCAAGGCATTGACAACGCGCCGGCGCCGGCGCCCTCCGCCAGGCAGGTACTCGTTGCCATGGGCGAGCACTGCCACTGGCGCGCGCGGGAGCGGCTGCAGGTCGATGCTTTTCCAGCTGTCGCAGATGATGCCCCTGCAGGGCGTCGTCGCCAGCCAGCGATGCGCTGCAAATGCCTTGTGCAGGCGCCTGACCAGACGCGGTCCGCCGAATCTGCGCACGGTAACGCCCTTGAGCGCTGCGTCGAAGGCTTGCGCACCGCGCGTGGCATCGGCGAACACGGTCACCTGTTCGCCCTTGGCGGCCAGCGCTTTGACGAGTTGCGTGGCGTAAACCTGCATTCCTCCGACGTCGGGCAGAAAGTTTTGCGTCAAGACCAGAATCATGTGTGGCTGGGCCGCCCTCGTTCGGAACCACGAAACTAGCTTCTTGTCATCAAAATGCCAGCCGACATATGGTCCGGCGGCGATGCGTTTCCCCTCTCCCCTGATCCGCGGCACGCTGATCCAGCGCTACAAGCGCTTCCTCGCCGACGTGCGCCTCGCCGACGGCAGCGTGATAACGGGCACCTGCCCCAACACTGGCTCGATGCTGGGCCTGACGGCGCCGGGTTCGACCGTTTGGCTCTCCGAGAGCGACAGCCCCACGCGCAAGTACCGCCACACCTGGGAGATGGTGGAGGTCGACCTCGGCAAGGGACCACTGCTGGTCGGCATCAACACGGGTCATCCCAACAAGCTCGTTGCCGAGGCCATTGGCGCGCGTCGCATCAAGGCCCTGGCCGGCTATCGCGAACTGCGCCGCGAGGTCAATTACGGCCGCAACAGCCGCATCGACATCCTGCTCCAATGCGCGGTGAAAGGTCTGTGCTATGTCGAGATCAAGAACGTGCATCTGTCGCGCCGGCACGGCCTTGCAGAGTTTCCAGACTCGGTCACGGAGCGCGGCGTCAAGCACCTGACCGAAATGACCGACATGGTTCGGGAGGGACATCGTGCCGTCATGGTCTATCTGGTGCAGCGTGCTGAAGCGAGCAAGCTTGCCTTCGCGCGCGATGTCGATGCGACCTATGGCGCAGCCTTCGACAAGGCGGTGGCGGCCGGCGTTGAGGCCATAGCGCTGCGCTGCCGTATGAGCACCGAGGAGATCGTCGTCGACAAGGCGATCCCCATCATTGGTTAGGTGTCGCCGAATTGCGCGAGCCAGTATCCGGGATCCAGGAATGGGCCGAGCACCAGCAGCCTGGATCCCGGCCCTGACGGCGCTCAGGCCGGGATGACAATCAACAGCCCAGCTTGTCCGCCACACCGGTGAAGCTGCCGGCGATCACGTCCCACTCGCGATCGGCCTTGAAGTCGACCTTCTGGTGCGGACCATACTCGGTCGGCCGCGCCACGAACGCGGTGCGCAACCCGCACGCAGCTGCCGCCGCGAGGTCGCCGTTGTGGGCGGCCACCAGCATCACCTGGCCAGGCGCCAGATTGAGCAACTCGGCGCTGGCGAGATAGGCCTGCGGCAGCGGCTTGTAGGCGCGCGCGGTTTCGGACCCCAGCACCACGTCCCACGGCAAGCCCGCATGCTTGGCCATGCGTGTCAGCAGGCCGACATTGCCGTTCGAGAGCGTGCCGATGATGTAGCGCGTCTTAAGGCGGCGCAGGCCCTCTACTGCGTCGGGCCAGGGATTGAGCCGGTGCCAGGCGCGATTGATGTAATCCTTGTCGGCCTCGCTGAGGCTGGTGATGCTGTGCTTGGCAAGCAGCGTTTCGAGACTCTCTCGATGCAGAACGTCAAGGATGGTCCACACGCGACGACCGGAGCGCACCTCCTCCATGGCCGGCTGATAGAGCCCGCGCCACTCGTCCGTGAAGGCAACCCAGTCAGCCTTGATACCTTTGTCGGCACCGAACCTGGTCAGATCGGCAATGATGCTGCCGCGCCAGTCGACAACCGTGCCGAACACGTCAAACAGCAGCGCCTGCACATCAGGCTTGGCCATGGCTCCCTCGCTGATCAATCCGCGCCGTGTTGCGGGCGCTCCCGTCAATCTCAACTGGCAGGCGACGATAGAAAAGCGCCAACTGAGATACGCACTCTAAAGCAACCAACCAAGGCCGACGTTGCCAATGCAAAGTGGCGAGCCATGATCAGCCCGACGCTGCCAGTCAACGCCGCGCTCGCCAGCCTGCCATAGCAGCAGCGCCCACGTCGACGCCGCCACGTCTGCAAAACGATGTTCGCAACCTGTCCGTGCTGAAAGGCACAAGGTCAAGACAGCAAATTATGGAGCCGAAAAAAGCCACCAAGCCACCGGTGCGAAGCGGGACAACAGATGCAGATCGCCATGCAACGCTCTTGCCTCGACCACCGAAGCCTATGTTGGGGTGAGGAAGGAAGGGCGCCCCATGGATGATCATCAGCACGGAACAGGCTTGCGGCCGTGGTCTGCGAAAGATTGGCTGGCTGCACCAGCAAGAAAGCTCGCTTAGATGAAGCGGTCGCGCCACTCGGGCGGCGGCATCATGCAGTGCTGTGTGCGGCCGAACAATCGGTAGCGATTGCGCGCCACGCGATCGTAGAGCCAGTCAGCCAGCGCATGCGGCAACACGCGCAGCAGCGTCAGCGCCCGCCACACTCCGCCAAGCAGCGTGCCGGCGACAACCACCGTGTCTAGCTTGCCATACGCACGTCCCTCGAACAGCACGAGGTTGGTCTCGAACGTCTGCGCATCGAGGCCGTAGTGGTCAAACAGCGCCTGGCCGAGCGGCGACTGCGCCGTCGCAAATCGGAAGTGCCTGGCATGATCGCGCTTGAGGATAAACCTCGCCGACGCCGAGCACAGCACGCACACGCCATCGAACACCAACAGCGCGGTATCGTCGGCAAACGGCGGCACGCGCGGGTCGCTGCGATAGGTGTAGGGGGCTTTGCCGGCCAGGCGCTGCGCAATGCTGCCGGCCGGTGCCGTCACCTCACGCCTCGCCACCGGCTTGTGCTCGATGGCGCAAAAAGTGGTCGGCCAGCACCAGCGCCATCATCGCTTCGCCGACCGGCACCGCGCGAATGCCGACGCAGGGATCATGCCGGCCCTTGGTCGAGATATCGGTCTCCTTGCCGAACCGATCAATGGTGCGCCGCGGGGTCAGGATGGACGAGGTGGGTTTCACGGCGAAACGGCATACCACCGGCTGCCCAGACGAGATGCCGCCAAGAATGCCGCCCGCGTGGTTCGACAGGAACAGCGGCTTGCCATCGTTGCCCATGCGCATCTCATCGGCGTTGTCCTCGCCCGTCAGCTCGGCGGCTGCCATGCCGGCCCCGATCTCCACGCCCTTGACCGCGTTGATGCTCATCATGGCGGCGGCCAGATCCTGGTCCAGCTTGCCGTAGATCGGGGCGCCCCAGCCGGGCGGCACCCCTTGTGCCGCCACCTCGATCACCGCGCCACAGGAATTTCCGGATTTCCTTAGGTCATCCAGATACTTAGACCACCGCTCGACAATCCCGGCATCGGGCGAGAAGAACGGGTTTTTGTCCACCTCATCCCAAGCCCAGCGCGCCCGGTCGATGCGATGCGGCCCGACTTGCACCAGCGCCCCGCGGATGCTCACGCCAGGAATGATCTTGCGCGCCACGGCGCCGGCGGCCACGCGCATGGCCGTCTCGCGGGCGCTCGAGCGCCCGCCGCCCCGATAATCGCGGATGCCGTACTTGGCCCAGTAGGTGTAGTCGGCATGACCGGGGCGGAACTTGTCTTTGATATCCGAATAATCCTTACCCCGCTGGTCGACGTTGTCGATGATCAGCGAAATCGGCGTCCCCGTCGTCACCTGCCGGCCGGCATCGTCCGTGAACACACCAGAGACGATGCGTACGGTGTCGGGTTCGCGCCGCTGGGTGGTGAAGCGCGACTGTCCCGGCTTGCGCTTGTCGAGAAAAAGCTGGATGTCGCCCACCGACAACGGAATGTTTGATGGGCAACCATCCACCACGCAACCGATTGCAGCGCCGTGACTCTCGCCCCACGTCGTTACGCGCAAGAGATGTCCGAATGTATTGTGTGACATGAGACGGCGGTTTTGCTTTCGCAGTGCAAACGATGAAACGAATCCTACTCGACCGAGAGCGACCCGCGCAACGCAACCTGCGCTCTGCGTCCCCCTCTCGCATTTGCGAGATAAGAAGCGTGTCCAACTCCTTTAACTTCAACGACAAAAAGTCGTGGCCAAACTGCCACTCGCGTTCACCCAAGCGCTCGACTGTCATTGTGCTTTCGCGGATCAAATTCTAGTGTCCGATAGCGTATCGCGCACGCGTACGGGGGCACTGCCTTAGTACCCTGCTGACGTGAACTCGCGGTCGCGCAGTGCGCCAGGATTGGAAACGGGAGGTTTACACTATGCGCATCCGGAAGGCCCTGATTGCTGTTTTGGCGCTGGCGATCGCCATCGCTTTCTCTCCGCTGACGGAGCTGCAGGCCGCGACGTTCGTCAGCCCGGACACGAAGGTGTCCAGCGATAACGTCACCCATCAGATCGCCAAGAAGAAGGGCAAGAAGAAGAAAGGCAAGAAGAAGGGCAAGAAGGCCAAGAGCAAGGGTCCGGGCAAGTGCGGCACCTACATGTACTACAGCAAGAAGGCCAGGAAGTGCGTCGACGCTCGCAACAAGAAATAACTCGTTGCGAGGGGCACTCTGCCTCTCTTGCGTGATCGGAAATGCCGACGGCCGGAGCATCTGCTCCGGCCGTTTCGGTTGGTGGACAGCGCCGGCTCGCGGCGAGCTCAGTAGTGCAGTTGAAGCTCAGTCCTTGAGCCGCTCCAGCCCTTCCTTGGCTTCTTCGTTATCCGGATCGAGCTGCATGGCTCGGCTGTAATCGGCCTTGGCTGCAGCGTCGTCACCGAGTTCCTCATGGGCGTTGCCTCGAGCCGCATAGGCTTCCGCATCGCGCGGCGCCAGCTTGATTGCATGGTCGAAGTCGGCGATTGCCTTTTCGAAATCGCCCTTGTTCGTGCGCGCCAGACCGCGATTGTAGTAGGCGCGGGCGTCGTCCTTATCGAGGCGGATGGCCGTGGTGTAGTCGGCTATGGCCAAATCGAACTCGCCCTTGTTGTCGTAGGCTTGGCCGCGGTTGTTGTAGACGTCGGGGTCGTTGGGATCGAGCTTGATGGCCTCGGTGTAGTCGGCAATCGCGCGGTCGTGGTCGCCCAGCTGATCGTAGGCATTGCCGCGATTGAAGAAGGCCACCGCACTTGACGGGTCGAGCCTGATCGCCTCGGTATAGTCCTTGATCGCCGCTTCCCGATTGGCGCTTTGCTCGTAGAGCACACCACGCTGGATCAGCGCCTCGCCGCGCAGCTCGTCGTCAGGGGCACCCTGGATGGCACGTCCGCACGCGGCAATGCGCGCTTCCACGGCAGCTCCCTCGTTCTTGCAGGTGGCCAGCTGATCAGCAACCGCCTGCGCGCTTGCCTCGCTCACCGACAGGGTGAGCACGCCTGTCACCAGCAAAACTGCAACCGACACTTTGCTCATACGGCAGCCCTGTGTCTCAGTGCGGCGCCTTGGCGACCATCATTACGCATATGCGCCCCCCGTGCCATCCCCCGGCAGCGGCGCCTTTGTAGGTGGCTTGTGTGGGGCCCGACCAGCCCTTTTTTGCGGTGGAGGCTGCAGGAATACGCCCGGCCGGCAGGTGTGACCCGGCGGTCACGTCGGATATTCGGTCACCGGATGGTTACAGCCAGCTTGCAACCCCCGCCGACACCACCAGGATCTGGTCCTGCGGCACCGGCAGGAACGGCACCTGCGCGAGCGGAACATCCAGAACCAACCCGCGCAGGGCCCGCATTGTGCCGCCGTGGGCCACGACGACCGTGTCGCGGGCGACCTCGGCCAGCCAGACGGCAACACGCCGCGACATCACCTCGTAGCTCTCGCCCCCGCGCGGCACCCAGCCCCACGCATCGAGGTCGCGAGCGGCAAGACCCTGGGGATCGCTGGTGCGCAGTTCATCCTGCAGCTGCCCCTCCCAATGCCCGTAGTGCACCTCCTTCAGCCGGTCGTCGGTTCGAAAAGCATCGCGCGCAAAGCCAAGCTCGCCGCGCACAATCTGCATGGTCTCACGCGCCCGTTGCAGGGGGCTCGCGACATAGTCCATACCCGCCGCCCGTGCTCCCAGGGCGGTCGCCAGCACCCTGCCGTTGCGCGCCGCCTGGCCGCGACCCGTGGCGTTGAGCGGAATGTCCACCTGGCCCTGATAGCGACGATCGCGGTTCCAGTCCGTCTCGCCATGGCGGATGAAGTAGATCGTGAGGCCAGGCTTGAGCATTAGACTTTGAGCACCAGCTTGCCGAAGTTGCCGCCGGTGTACAGCAGGTTCAGCACATCGGGATAGGCATCGATGCCGCCCTCGCGCACATCCTCGCGGATTTTCAGCTTGTCCTCTTTGTGCCATTGGCCGAGCTGGGCGATCGCTTCCGGCACGCGGTTGGCCCAGTCGAACACGATCAGGCCCTGCATGCGCAGCCGCTGGGTGAGCACGGCCCGCAGATTCTTCGGACCCTGCGGCGCCTGCGTGGCATTGTAGGCGGAGATCAGGCCACACACGGCGATGCGGCCGAACAGGTTCATGCGCAACAGCACGGCATCGAGAATGTCTCCGCCGACGTTCTCGAAATTGACATCGATGCCGTTAGGCGCAGCAGCTTTCAGATCGGCCGCCAGGTTGCCGGCCTTGTAGTCAACGCAGGCGTCGAAGCCCAACTCCTCCGTGACGTAGCGGCATTTTTCCGGCCCGCCAGCGATGCCCACGGCGCGGCATCCCTTGATTTTGGCTATCTGGCCGACCACCGAGCCCACCGCACCCGAGGCTGCCGATACGACGACCGTTTCACCGGGCTTGGGCTGGCCTACCTCCATGAGGCCGAAGTAGGCCGTCCAGCCCGGCATGCCGAGGCCGCCCACCCAGCGCTGCAACGGTGCCTGCGTGGTGTCGACCTTGACCACACCCTTGCCGTTGGAAATCGCGTAACGCTGCACGCCGAACAGCCCCTGTACGGCATCGCCCGGCTTGAAGCCCGGGTTGTTGGAGGTCTCCACGATGCCAGCTGCGTAGGCGCGCATGACATCGCCCAGGCCGACCGGGGCGACGTAGGATTTGGCGTCGTTCATCCAGCCGCGCATAGCAGGGTCGAGCGAGATGTATTCGACCTTGACGCGGAACTCGCCCGGGCCAATTTGCGCCAGCGGCCCGTCCTCGATCGAAAAATCCTCGCGCTTGGCCATGCCCGTTGGCCGCCGCGCCAGCTTGACCATGCGGTTGCTCATCGAGAGGTCCTCCGTTGATCGTCGGGGCGATTTGCGGTTGCCGCCCGCCACGCACGGTCTTAGCAAGGTGCCGGGCGCATACCAAGAGGCAGGCCAAATGCTGGGACAGGCAAGGCAACACCTGCAGCAAATCCGCAATCGCCTCGGCAGCGTGCCTTACTTGGGGCCGCTCATCGCCAGGGTGGTCGACATCGAGCGGGCCGTTCTGGTCGCGGTCATCCTCGGCGCCGCCGCCCTGTTCGCATTCGCCAAAATCGCCAACGAGGTCGGCCAGGGCGGGACGCGCGCCTTCGACGAGTGGTTGCTTGTGTCACTGCGAACGCCTGGCAATCCGGCGGTTCCGATCGGACCCAAGCGGGTGCAGGAGCTGATGCGCGACATCACCGCGCTCGGCAGTACCGGCGTGCTCACCATCATGGTGCTGAGTGTGGTCGGCTTTCTGACCATGACCCGCAAGGGTCACGCCGCCATCCTGGTGCTGGTGTCAGTGGTCGGCGGCACGCTGCTCAGCCAGACCATGAAGTTCACCTTCGCCCGCCCTCGCCCCGATCTGGTGCCGCACGGTGCCGAGGTCTACACGGCGAGCTTTCCTTCAGGCCATTCGATGATGTCGGCGGTGGTCTACCTGACACTTGGCGCGTTGCTGGCCCGCACGCAGCCCGATCGCGCCGTCAAGGTGTACATCATGACCATCGCCGTGTTCCTGACGGTGATGGTCGGCATCAGCCGCGTCTATCTCGGCGTACATTGGCCGACCGACGTGCTGGCCGGCTGGTCGCTTGGCGGCGTGTGGGCACTATTATGCTGGTTGATCATGGTGTGGCTGCAAAGGCGCGGCGACGTCGAGAGCAGTAGTTGAGGAATACTGGCAATGTTATTGGCGCCCAGTGTGTTGGCTCTGTTGCTCGTGACGGCTAGCGCACCGGCTCTGGCACAGGGCGCAAGCCAGCAAATCTCTATCCCGCGCGACTACCGCGGCAAAGCCATCACGGTAAGCGGACAGCTGTTTCTGCCGGCTGGCGCAGACAAGGTGCCGGCCTTGCTCATCCATCACGGCAGCGGCGGCGTTAGCGATGGCCGGGAGCTGCGCTATGCCCGCGAGATCGTGAAGATGGGCGTGGCGACACTCGTCATCGACTCGTTCAAGCCGCGAGGCGTCACCTCGACGGTGCGCGATCAGTCGACGGTCACCAGCAACGATATGCTGGCAGACGAGTTTGCCGCACTGAAGGCGCTCGCCGGCCACGCCCGCATCGACGGCACGCGCGTCGGCGTGGTCGGCTTCTCCAAGGGCGGCACGGCAGCCTTGCTTGCCGCGCACGAAGGCCGCGCCGCCCGAGCTCTGCCTGGCGGACCGCGCTTTGCGTTGCACGTGCCGGTCTATCCCTCCTGCATTACGCAGCACTACAAACCGAAGTCGACCGGCGCGCCGATTTACTTCCTGCTTGGTGGCGCCGACACCTACGTCAGCCACAGCGTTTGCGAGGAATATGCCGCGGCGCTTCGCGCCGAAGGCGCGCGCGTCGAGGTGACGGTCTACCCTGGCGCCCAGCACGGCTTCGATAGTGCACAGGCCTACAACGTGCCGCAGGGCGAGAACTACAGCCGTTGTGTGTTCGTCCAGCAGCCCGACGGCAGCTGGAAAGAGCGCATCAGCGGCATCACAACGGTGGATGCCAAGGGTCAGCGCAACGAGGAGGCCAACAAGAGGGCCCTTGCAGCCTGCCGTACGCTCGGCGTCAGCGGCGGCCCCGATCCAGAGGCGAGAGCCAAGGCGATGGCTGCCCTGAAATCGTACGTGCAGCGCCATTTGCTGGACGGCAAATAGCCGGTTAGCTTGAGGCTCCTATCATGACCGAACCGACCGCACATTCCCCGAGGACGCGCGCGCTGCCTGTGCGCGATGCTCGTTTCCTCCTGGTGGGCGGCGCCAGTCTGGTCGGCTCGGCCACGGCCGAGCTGCTGCTCGCCGAAGGTGCAGCTGAGGTCGTCATCCTCGACAATTTCTTCCAGGGTTCAGCCGAGGCCATCAAGCACCTGTCCGGCGATGCCCGCCTCAAGAGCATTACCGCCGACGTACTGCGCCTGCCGCAGCTGATCGCCGCCACTGCCGGCATGGACGGCATACTGCATCTCGCCGCCCTGATGTCGCTGACCATGGATCGCGACCCCTGGCTGGGGCTCGACGTCAACATCCGTGGCACTCAGAACGTCATAGAGGCCTGCTGCGTCAACGGCGTGAGGAAGCTGGTGTTTCCGTCCTCCAGCGCTGTCTATGGTTACGGACCAGGCGTGGTCGGCGAGCTCGCGGAGACCTCGCCATTCCATTCTGCGGGTGCCCCTCCGGCCGCCATCCTGTACGGCGCCAGCAAGATCATTGGCGAGCAACTCTGCCGCGATGCCCACTTGAAGCGCGGTCTCGACTACGTGGCCTTGCGCTACTCGACGGTCTACGGCGAGCGCCAGCACTATCGTGCCGCCAACGCGCTCTACATCATCGAGACGCATGATCGGGTTCGGCGCGGCGAGCGGCCGCGCGTGATCGGCGACGGCTCGGAAACCAAGCACTTCGTGCACGTCAGCGATGTCGCCCGCGCCAATGTGGCAGCCTTCACCGCCGATGCCACCAACCTCGCCGTCAACATTTCCGGGCCCAAACCAGTCACTACGCTGGAACTCGTGCGCCTCGTCACGGAGCTGTCCGGCAAGGACCTCATTCCCGAGCAAATCGACCCCGACGCGAGCAAGGTACGCTTGACCTCCGGCGGTGCTTGGGCCCTCGATCACGCTCTGGCCGAGCACGCGATCGGCTGGCGCCCGCAGGTCGACATGCGCGAAGGCATCAGGCGGCTGATCACCTGGCGCGAAGCAACCGGCAACTGAGGAGATGGCATGGCCAACTATCCCGAACTGAAGCTGCTGATCAACGGCGAGTGGGTCTCCCGCCCCGGCCAGCCCGTCATCAACCCGGCCGATGAAACGACCATCGGCACCGTGCCGCAGGCCACCACGTCCGATCTCGCAGGCGCCGTCGCCGCGGCCGAGCAGGGCTTCAAGGTGTGGCGCAGCACGTCACCTGCCAAGCGAGCCGAGACCATCCTGAAGGCGGTCGGCATCATGCGCCAGCGTGTCGAGGAGATGGCGGTGGCCATGACCCTCGAGCAGGGCAAGCCGATCGCCCAATCGCGCCTGGAAGTGCAACGCGCTTCCGACATCATCGAATGGGACGCGCAGGAGGGCCGACGCACCTATGGTCGCATCATTCCCGCCGAACCCGGCATGCGCCATACCGTGCTGCGCCAGCCGATCGGGCCGGTCGCCGCCTTCTCGCCATGGAACTTCCCAGTCAGCTCACCCTCGCGCAAGGTCGGCGGCGCACTGTCGGCCGGGTGCTCGATCATCCTCAAGGCCTCCGAGGAGACACCGGGCGGCGCCTATCAGCTGGCGCGCTGCTTCGTCGATGCCGGATTGCCCGCGGGCGTGCTCAACCTCGTGTACGGCGATCCAGCCGCTATTTCGGAATACCTGATCCCGCATCCAAGCATCCGGCTCGTCACCTTCACCGGCTCGATCCCGGTCGGCAAGCGTCTCGCCGCCATGGCCGGCCAGCACATGAAGCCAGCAATTATGGAACTCGGCGGCCATGCCCCGGTGATCGTTTGCGACGACGTCGACCCGGAGGCAGCGGCAGCCGCCGCCGTGCTCGGCAAGTCGCGCAATGCCGGACAGGTGTGCGTCTCCCCTACCCGCTGGTTCGTCGCCGAGCGCATCCACGAGCCGTTTGCCAAGGCGTTTGCCGCGAAGGCGGCCGCGCTCAAAATCGGCAACGGCCTAGATCCCGCCAACCAGATTGGCCCGCTCGCCAACCATCGCCGTGTCGAGGCGATGACCGAGTTGGTCGCCGACGCCAAGGCCAAGGGCGCCAAGCTGCTGTCCGGCGGCGCACGGCTCGCCAACCGCGGCTACTACTTCCCGCTCACGGTTCTATCCGACCTGCCGGACTCGGCGCGCGCCATGCGCGAGGAGCCGTTCGGCCCGCTGGCGCTGGTCAATCCGGTCAAGACGCTGGACGAAGCGATCGCCAAGGCCAACTCCCTGCCCTATGGCCTGGCCGCCTATGCCTTCACGAACTCGGCGCGTAACGCCGAACGGCTGTCAGAGGAACTCGAAGTCGGCAACCTGTCGATCAACCACTACGTCGCCTCGATCGCGGAGACCCCCTTCGGTGGCGTCAAGGAGAGCGGCTACGGCCGGGAAGGCGGTGTCGAGGGCTTGCAGGGCTACACGGTCGTCAAGAACGTCTCGCACCTGGCCAAGTAGGCCAGGCGGAGGTGTCAGCTTCCGAGTCTGACACCGTTTTGCTTGACCGAAGGTCAGCTCGCGTTCAGCTGCAACCGCTCCTGTTCGAGTGCAGACCTGTTGCGCAACCTGGCCCACGCGCCGGCAGCAGAACCCGCATACCGTTCAATGCGCCGACGGTTCAACGTCGGCAGCACGCCAATGAGCTTTACTCCATTGCGGACCAACACGCGCATCCGGTCATCGCGGACACCGTGCTTGCGACACACGTAGGACCGCGACCAGGCCTGATGCCAGCGCGAGCGAAAGATTCGCCCGGGCGTTGGCTCACTCGATGAGCCGCGCGCGTGGCGCACCACGGCGTCGTCGACCTGCAAGATCTTAAAGCCTGCTTTCCGTAGCCGCAGGCAAAGATCATCATCCTCGTAAAAGAGGAAGATGCGCGCATCGAAGCCGCCGATCGAAAGAAAAACTTCGCGCCTCACCAGCAGGCAGGCGCCGGACACGAAATGCACCAAGCGATCGCCGCCCGGCACGTCGTCCGCCTTATCATCCACTGGCGACACATCCGATAGTATCGACCTGTCATGCACGAATACGCGGCCGTCCGGTTCAACCAGTCGCGGAGCAATGGCTGCCGCGCCAGGATTTCGCTCTGCCGCTCTGAGAAGCAGCGATAGGCAATTGCGGTCCACCACCGCATCCGGGTTGAGGATGAGACACCACTGCGCATTTTCGGCAGCGCAGACGCCTTGGTTGTTGGCTCTGCCGTAACCCTCGTTCATCGTGTTGAGGATAACGAAGGCGCCGCCTTGGCGCGCCGCCTCGACCGACCCGTCGCTCGAGGCATTATCCACAACCACGACAGGAACCTGCCCCGCCAATGCCTGCAAGCATTCCGGCAGCGACTTGGCACTGTTATGAGCGACCACAACAGCGACAACAGCCGACTCCTTGAGTTGCATCGGACTCACCAATACTACGCCCTTACATTGTGAACGAATACCGCCGGCCGATCCGGCAAGCAAGCGCATCTCGTGCTACGATCGGCAACCACACGCCTCAAGGGCCAGCCACCTTGAGAGGTCCCGACCAGCCATCTGCGTGCAGAGGTCCCGGCGCACCACCTACGTGACCATTTTAGCTGCGAGAATGAGGCGAGAGTGCGCATCGACGGCGCCGCGGCTGGATCAATGTTGCGATGCCAGTCACGCTTGTGAGTAATTCGCTTCTTGTGGCGGGCGCGCATGCGGCAGAACGCACCCGCATACCCTGCATAGATTCCACCGTCGTTATGCGAGGAAGTTGTAGATCGGCCCCGTCAAAGACGGCACGCCGATGCGATAGCCTCATAGGACGATCCGCAGAAAACGTAATAGCTCGCAATTCTCCCTCGCCGGCGGTTGCAGCTTTCGTCAAGCGCCAGTTCGACGCCAGATTTGCCACCACACATCATCGTGCACACACATGGCTCAGTGGCTTGCGCCACCGCGCGCCGGCCGAATTCTCCCCTTCGTCATGGAATCGTTTGAGAGATGCAGAATGAAACCTGCGGACGACACCCTGACACCAACCAGCTCCGCACTTGAATACGCATATCCACCTGCAAACGCTGTCGGGTCGATAGCGTAGAGTTTGCTCCGCCAGTTCTCCCACAATGCTGAGCTCGTCGATGACATCTTGCGCCATAGTCTAATGCCCTAGCGACCACGCCGGCATCCGCTGTGTTGGTTACAATCTCCGGGGCGCTTGTCGAATGCCCAACTACAGCGGGATGTCATGCGCGTGAGATAAGCTCGATGCGTGATGAGCTCCCAACACTCGTTGCAAAATCCACGGGGCCGCGACCGGCACAGCCGAAGTCTCCCGCGCGAAAAGGGGGTGCACGGTGATCGTAGCCGATGCTTTAACGGGACTGCACGTCCGCTCGCCGGCTAGGTCGCGAGCAACGCTTCCTTGCGTGCCCACGCTTCGGTCTTGTCCAATGCACGGCCCAGTGCATCGAACATGGCGTTGATCTCGGCGCCATCGATAATAAGCGGTGGGCACAGAGCCACGCTGTCGCCGCCCACCGCCCGGCAGATCAAGCCTTCCTCTTCGGCAAAGCGGGTGGCCTTGATGCCAACCCCCTGCTTGCTGTCGAAGCTCTGCTTGGCCTTCTTGTCACGCATCAATTCCAGCGCACCGATCAGGCCGACACCGCGCACCTCGCCGACCAACGGATGATCCGCCAACGCCTTCAAGCGCAGTTGGAAGATCGGCGCCACGCGCTGCACGTGGGCGACGATGTCGATGCGCTCGTAGATCTCGATGCTCTTGAGCGCGACCGCGCATGCCACCGGATGACCTGAGTAGGTAAAGCCATGCGCCAGCACGCCGTTCCTGCCGCTGGTCTCCACCAGCGCCTGGTAGACCTCCTCCGACACCGTCAGCGCGCCGAGCGGCACGTAGGCCGACGTCACCGCTTTGGCCATGGTGACCGAATCCGGCTTGATGCCGTAGGTCTCCGATCCCCACCAGCTCCCCGTTCGTCCGAACCCGCAGATCACCTCGTCGGCGATGAAAGAAATGCCGTGCCGAGACAGCACCGCCTGCACGTTCTCGAAATAAGTCCTGGGCGGGATCAGCACGCCGCCCGCGCCCATCACAGGCTCGGCGATGAAGGCCGCGATCGTCTCGGGCCCTTCCCGCTCGATCAGGTCCTCGAGGCTGCGGGCCAGCCGCGTCGCGTACTCCTCCTCGGTCTCGCCGGGCTCGGCATATTTGCCGTAGTGCGGGCAGTCGGTGTGCAGTACGCGCGCCATCGGCAGATCAAAGTCGGCATGGAAGACGGCAAGGCCCGATAGGCTGGCGGTGGCGACCGTCGTGCCGTGATAGGCGCGGTTGCGCGAGATCAGCTTCTTGCGCTTCGGCTGGCCGCGCGCATTGTTGTAGTACCAGGCGAACTTGATCTGCGTGTCGTTGGCCTCAGACCCCGAGTTGGTGAAGAACACCTTGGAGGTCGGACAGGGCGCCAGCGCCTTGATCTTCTCGGCCAAGGCAATGGCCGGCTCGTGGCTGCGGCCGCCGAACAGGTGCGAGAAAGACAGCCGCGACATCTGCTCGCGCGCCGCCTCGATCAGCTCGGCGTTGCCATAGCCGAGACCGGTGCACCACAGGCCCGCCAGGCCCTCGATGTAGCGCTTGCCGCTCGCGTCGTAGACGTGCACGCCTTCGCCACGTTCCAATACCAGCGGCCCCTGCGTGCGGTGGCTGGCCAAGTTGGTGGTCGGATGCAGGAGAGCTTCGACATCGCGATTGGAGTAGTTGGAAAGCGGGCGCATGCGTGGATCACCTGGGCTTGGCCGCAACTATTGCCAATCTACCCCTCAAAGTGCGCATGTCACCCAGGAAACGCCGCCCGCCGGGGCATGCACCACGCTGTGTCAGGGAATTGCCGCTGTCCTGCTCTGGCGGCCCTCGGCGAACACTGCTAAGAGCGAGGTCCGGACCAGACAACCATGAACGACCGAGCGCGACAAATCTCCGCACCGCTGGCCCGATGGTCGAGCCGGATCGCCATTTTTTCGGCAAGCCTCGTCGTGGTCGGCCTGCTGCTGCATCGGCTCACGTCGTTTCCGACCCCGATCGCCCTCAACCTTTTCGTGGTGGCGTTTGCCGGAGCGGCCCTAGCTCTGTTGATCGGCCTGATCGCCCTGGCACACATCTGGCACACTGGGTACGCCGGCGCTGGCAGTGCGGCCATCGGCATCCTGCTGCCACTGCTAATAGGGATGTGGCCGCTGGCCTACCTGCCAGCCTATCGCAACCTGCCGGCGCTCAACGACGTAACAACCGACCTGGCGACGCCGCCGCGCTTTGCAGCACTGGCCAAGCAGCGCGTCGAGACCAACAACGGTCCGGTCTACCCTGCCGCACGTTTCACCGAGCTGCAGCAGAAGTCCTACCCTGAGCTGCGCACCCTCGTCATCGATCGCCCCGTCGAGGAGACTTTCGAACTCGTCGAAGAGACGGCAGCGCGCCTCAAATGGAAGGTGGCCGTCGCCGATCCGCCGGTCGGCAAGACCGCCAAGCCAGGCTCACTGGAGGCGACCGACCAGACGCTCGTCATGGGCTTTACGGACGATGTCATCGTGCGGGTGGAAGGCAACGTCAACCGCTCGCGCATCGACGTGCGATCGGCATCGCGCTACGGCGCCATGGATTTCGGGCAGAACGCGACGCGCGTGCGCCGCTTCCTCGCCGAGCTGAAAGCACGCTCCGAAACAACGTCACCGCAGATCGCCGGCCGCCGCGGGCTGCGCTCGACCCGCACCGGGGCCATGGCTAAACGGGCGAAAGACAAGCTTCCCGAGAAAGCGGTGTCTCGGACCGAACGAGACCGCGCTCAATCAAGTGCTCAACGTGCGCGAGCACAGAAAGAGACGCCGCGTTGACGAGCCTCGCGTCGAGGTCGCGGTAGATCACCGGCACGATGCCGCGCACCGTTGCGTTGCCTTGACGAATGCACTCCAAGATGGCGTTCTCGCGCATGCGCCGGTGCAGCAGGAAGGCCTTGACCAGCCGCTGCGGGTCCTCGAATTGGCCGCCGTGACCCGGGAAATACACGCTGTCGCTGCGCCCAGTCAGCTTCTCCAGCGAGCGGATGTAATCGCCCATGTTGCCCTCGGGGGGAGCGACAACGCTGGTGTTCCAGCCCATCACGTGGTCGCCCGAGAACATGATGCCGGTTCCTGCCAGCGCAAAGCACAGGTGATCCGGCGCATGGCCCGGCGTAAATAGGGCCTCGAACGCCCAGCCGTCGCCCTGCAGCTTCTGGCCGTCGGCGAGCGGCACGTCCGGCACGAAGTCCTGCTCCACGAACTCGCTGCCTGACGTGCTAATCCGCTTGCCGCCGTGGTGCAACGCGTAATGCCCGAAGCCTGCCGTCTTGGCACCGGTTGCCGCCAGCAGGGCCGGCAGCCCGTCGGTGTGATCGTGGTGGGTGTGCGTGATGAGAATGTGCGTCAGACGCCGTTTGCCGATCGTCTTCAGGATCGCATCGAGGTGCACGGAATCGTGCGGGCCGGGATCGATCAGCGCCACATCATCGCCGGTGCCGACGATGTAGGTATTGGTGCCCTTGAACGTGAAGGGGCTGGGGTTGTTGGCGACGATACGCACCACGCCCGGCGCTAACTCGCGCGGCTGTCCGTAGGCGAACTGCATGGTTGTTTTGAAGGGCAGGGCTTCGGCCATGATCATCCTCGTGCGGGACTTGAGGCCCGCTGATGCTGTTGTTCTTGCTCATTGTCATACCGGGGCTTGATCCGGGCATCCAGACATCCGCCGGCTCGCGCGCCAGCGGCACTTTGGCCCCGTGAGCAGCACCGGGAAGACACTACGTCAGTGCCTGATACACCGTATTGCGCAGCATCTGGCGGTATCGCATGCGGATCAGGCCGGGTGCCGCCGCCAGCAACACCACGGACAGCTGCTCGCGCGGATCGACCCAGAAGTAGGTGCCATACACGCCCGACCAGTAAAAGTCGCCGGTGCTGCCAGCCATGGCGGCAATGCCCGGTTGCCGGCGTACGGCAAAGCCCAGGCCGAAGCCGTAGCCCGATGCCGCCGGGTCCATGGCATCGGCGATCTTGCTGAAGAACGGCGCTGGCAGGTGGTCAGCCGTCATCAACGCCACCGTGGCGCGACCCACGACATCAGCCGACCCGAGCCGACCGCCTGAGCGCATCATTTCGCAGAAGCGCAGATAATCGCTGACCGTTGCGACCGCGCCGCCGCCACCCGAGTGCCAGCGCTGGGTCTTATCGGTGGCGTGATGGATGGTGGGATTTGCCGCGCCGGTCAGCGGATCCTTCGCCAATGCCAAAGCGTAGCGGGAGCGCTTGGCCGCCGGCAGAGCAAAACCCGTGTCGCTCATGCCGAGCGGCGACCACAGGCGCTGGGCGAGGAAGTCGCCAAGCGGCATGCCGCTCACCGCCTCGACGACGAAGCCCAGCACATCGGTCGAGAAGCCGTATTCCCAGTCACTGCCCGGTTCGAACAGCAGGGGCGCCTTGGCCAGCGTGGCGATCACCTCGTCCCTGTCCATGCGCTCGGATGCGACGATCGAGGAACCGGGATAGGCCTTGTGCGCCGGCGTGCCGCCGCGCTCGCTGTAGGTCAGCCCCGATGTATGGCGCAGCAGATCCTGGATGGTCGGCGGCCGCTTCGGCGCGCGCCCCTCGACGCGTCCGCCGTCCTGCGCCACCTTCAGCGCTGCAAGCTGGGGCAAATAGTTGGCGACCGGATCGCCCAGCAGCACACGCCCTTCCTCCACCAGCGACATGATTGCCACCGACGTCATCGGCTTGGTCATCGAGGCGATCGAGAAGATGGCGTCCGTGCCAAGCGGTTCCTTCGCTGCTGCATCGCGATAGCCCACGGCCTCCAGATGGGCGAGCTTGCCGCCGCGCATGATGCCGACCACCGCACCTGGGATCTGCCCGTCCGCCACCTCGCAGCGCAGCGCCTCGCCGATCCGCCGCAGGCGCGTGGAAGAGAGGCCCACGCTCTCGGGCTCGGCGCGGGACAAGGCATATGCGGTCATGGTGCAACCTCGCGGGCGTTGACGGGGAGGGCCAGCATAGTATCGGCCGGCCTCACGCGAAAAGGCTCCACCTGCGCCTGTCAAACTGCGGCTGCCCAGGCAGCTCGTTGATGCTGCCGACCAGCAGGTCAGCCAGCGGCTGTAGTTGTTCGGCCGTCCCTGTTCCCGACAACACACCAACCGTCAGGCCCACCCTAGCTGCGCGGCCCATGGCCAGGTCGTGTGCAGCGTCGCCGACCACGGCTATCTCGCCGGGTTCGAGACCGACCGCCCTGCAGAACGCCAGCGCCATGCCGGGATCGGGCTTGGTGCCGTGGCCGGAGTCGAAACCTGCCTCGAAGTCGAACAGATCGAGGGTGCCGGTGCCCTGCAGGGACGCCTTGAGCCCGCCGATCGAATCGTTGGTGGCAACACCGATGCGCAGCCCGCGCCGCTTGAGTGTGGCAAGCGTGCGATCTGCACCAGGGATCAGCACGGCATGCCTCGCGCCACCCTCGGTGAACACACGGCCGAGCTCGGTTTTCAAGTTGGCCGGCGCGCGCACCCCGAGATGCGCGGCGAACGCATCGGCGATTTCAGCGATGCTGCCCGCGGCCAGCAGCGAACCACCCACGACGGCGCCCGTATCAGGGTCCTGACCATGGGCGCGCAGCAGTTCGGCCGCCAATTGTTTATCGCCCGAGGCGGCATGCAGCGCCACCTCCCGGTTGGTTGGTACCCACGTGCGCGCGTAGTCGAGGATGGTGCCGTCCTTGTCGAACAGGATGCCGCGGATCTTCACTGTTGCGCCCCCTCCCCCCAAAGCCGTGTCTGTATCAAGCGACGCAAGCCGCGCCTTCGCTCAGCCCGGCGTGCATCGACAGGTCGCGGATGGTCGGCGCGGCGCCCGACAGCGGATTGGTTGGGTCCCAGGCAACCTTGATCTCGCTAAAGCGCGCAGCCCGCGCATCATAGATCAGCAGCCGCCCTGCCAGCGTCTCGCCCAGCGCTAGGATCTCCTTCATCACTTCGGTCGCCTGCAACGTCCCGATCACGCCGACGGTGGCGCCGAGCACGCCGACCTCGGCGCAGTTCGCGACGGTGCCGGGCGGCGGCGGCTCGGGGAAGATGCATCGATAGCTCGGGTAGGGCTTGCCGTCGGCGCCTGTCTCGTGCGGCTTCAAGGTCGTGAGATATCCATCGAACGGACCGACCGCGGCGAACGCCAGCGGCTTCTTCGCCAGATAGCACGCATCGCTGACCAGATAGCGGGTTGCGAAGTTGTCCGAGCCGTCGGCGACAATGTCGTAGCGGCCGATAATATCGAGCGCATTTGCGGCATCGAGGCGCGTCTGGTGCGTCTCCACATGCACATGCGGATTGAGCTGGGCGATGGCCGCCCGCGCACTGTCCACTTTCGCCACACCAACACGCGAGGTGTCGTGCGCGATCTGTCGCTGCAAATTGTCGAGCGATACGCGGTCATCGTCAACGATGCCGATGGTGCCGACCCCGGCCGCTGCCAGATACATCAAAACCGGCGAGCCAAGCCCGCCGGCGCCGACCACCAGCACGCGTGCAGCCTTGAGCTTCTGCTGGCCCTGCCCGCCCACCTCGCGCAGAACGAGGTGTCGCTTGTAGCGCTGAATTTCCTCTGCAGTGAGGGCCATGCCGGTTCCGGGGTCGCTGTCGAGGATAGGAGCCTACAGCATATATGCGCTCCACGAGGCAACTTTGTAGGGCGCTCGAGGCACCGGCCCTATGGCACCGATCGCAGCGCTCACTGCTTCACCCGCACCATCATCTTGGACAGGAACGGCAGCGCCTGCGAGCGCAGCCTCAGCCCGGCCGCGTTGAACATGCCGTCCAGGTCGTCCAGGCTATAGTGGCGGTAGTAGGGCTCGTGGAAGCGGTGCGGGAACGCTTCGAGCAGACCGTCCCAGCCCGGCTTGTCACCCATCTGCAGGCTGTCCATGAACACGAACAGGCCGCCCGGCTTGAGCACGCGGGCCACCTCGGCCGTCACCTGCCGGCGCACCTCGGGTGGCAGCTCGTGGAACAGGTAAATCGACGTGACGATGTCGACGCTCGCGTCCGCCAGCGGCATGCGCTCGGCCGCCGCCTCGATTATCTCGGCGCCGCGCAGGCCGTCGAGATGGCGCTGCGCTTCGTCGAGATATGCTCGCGACAGGTCGAGCCCCTTTAGCGTCATAGCAGGATAGGCGAGGCGCACCTGACGCAGGAAGCGTCCCGTGCCGCAGGCGACATCCAGCAGTGTCACCTTGCGCTGATCGCGCCCGCGTATGAACTCGGCGATCGGCGCCAGCAGCGTGCGGCGCATCGGCGCCGCCGCCCCCATAAACAGTGTCTCGACCTGCACGTCATAGAGCTTGGCCGACCCTTCCGTCAGATACCCGCCGGTCTGGAAGTGAAAGTCCTGCGCGTAGTAATCAGGCAGGTCGGCAGCGATTGCCTCCAGCCTGGCCGTGCTTGCGTCCTTACTGACCCGCCGGCCGATCGCGTCAGGCAGGTCGGCGAACATGCGCCGCACGCGAAACAGGTGCCGGATCGGGGCGGCCGCCTCGTCGTCCATCGGCGGGTAGACGCCGTCGCGCACGGCCAGCGCGTCGGCGACCAGCAGGCGGCCGAGGTCGGCCAGCAGCTCCTGCGTCGAGGGCACGGGGCGCGTCGGGCGATATTTGGGCCTGGCACCGCCGATCTGGTCGGTACGCCGGTCCAGCAGCCTCTGCAGCGCGAAATACCAGCCGAAGCGCAGCGACTGGCTCGCGAGTTGCGCGGCCATGCCTAGGTTGTTGCTCGTGGTGCTCATGCGTTCGCTCGCATCTTGCGATCCGTTTCCCTAACGATCACCTGCTTTGACGTAATTCTCAATGCATCGTGAAACAAATCTCATGCGTCCTGGTGTAGCGACGCAGCTAAGTTGCACCACATTAGGTTCCCCACATTGCCGCGAGGCCGCCCCATGACCCGACCATCCAGCGACGTCGCCTTCACGCCGACCGTCAAGGCCATCCAGGCCGAGCGCGGTTCGCGGGCGGGCTATGCCAAGATGGAGGGGAAGGGCGGCTGGCGCACGGCCATCTCCGCCGACCTCGCGGGCTTCCTCGGCGAAGTGCGCTCGTTCTACCTCGCCACCACCAATGCCGAGGGCCAGCCCTACGTGCAGCATCGCGGCGGCCCGCCGGGTTTCCTGCGCGTTATCGACCAACACACGCTGGGCTTCGCCGACTACAAGGGCAACCGCCAGTACATCACCACCGGCAACCTCGCCGACAATCCGCGCGCCTTCATTTTCATCATGGACTACGCGCAGCGCCGACGCATTAAGCTGTGGGGACGCGCGCGGGTGGTAACCGGCGATCCGGCGCTGCTCGCCCGCCTCTGGCCCGAGGGCTACGACGCACGCCCCGAGCAGATCATCTTGTTCGAGGTCGAGGCCTGGGACACCAACTGCCCCCAGCACATCCCGCAGATGTTCCATGCGGAAGATGTGGGGCACACCATCCAGCAGTTCCAGGCCCGCATCCGCGAGCTGGAAGCCGAGGTCGCCGCGTTGAAGGCAGCTGCGGCCACTGCCTAGGCTAGGGCCGCTAGTTCGGATTGCACGCCGTCTCCGCTGCCGAAGTGCAAGTTCGTCTATTTACGGATTGGTTCCGCGCCTTGCCCCCTGTGCTGCTTCCAGGACGTTGCCGCCGCCATCCCTCATGTCCAGCGCCAGCTCGGCCGCAACCAAGCCGACGCGGCGCCGGACAAGAACTGCCGCCCAATGTCGGCGTCGGCTCGGGCCTGTAGAATTTGAGCCGCGCAGGCTAACCTGAGGACTTGCCGCCGCCTGCCAGCACATAGGCGACGCCGACGGCGAGGCACGCAGCAACGCCCGACGCCGCCGCGACGAGGGCCGGGCTGTCGCCGGCCCAGGCCGCGATGCCGCTGAAGATGATGGCGAAGATCGCCGCTTCGCCCAGCGCAAATTGCAGCGGCCAGGTGCGCATGTCCGCCACATCGAGCGGCACGCCGCGCTTCATCACGCCGGCCACGCTCAACACCACCCACACCGCTGCAGTGACCGCGATGATGACCGGCAGCATAACGCTGGTCCGCATCATCCATTGTGCTACGAACGCGCTCATCTTTTGCTCCTCAGCGAGCTGCTCCAGCTCTGCAAGCACCTGGCGGCAAATCGTCGGCGTGCGCTGTGCCGCACGGAACTTCGGCGATGCTTGCGGGCGTTTGCCGATGGCGGCCACAACCCCGCCAGCCAGAGCAGAATCGCGTCGGATTGAGCCACCTAGCCTGCACGTGCCGGTGGCGGCCGAAGCACAAATCCTCCTCTTTTTCTTGAGTGCAGAGTGAGATTGACGTTCTGATGGAAGCCACGGCGCTTCCTTTCAGAATGATCTCGCTCTATGTCTCGCGCATGGCCCGCTTCGACCGCATCGTCATCCTCACCGGCGCCGGCATCTCCGCCGAGTCCGGCATCTCCACCTTCCGCGACAAGGACGGCATCTGGTCCAAGGTCGATTTCCGCGACGTGGCCACACCGGAAGGTTTCGCGCGTAACCCGCAGCGCGTGCTCGATTTTTACAACATGCGCCGCAAGGCCAGCGGCAAGGCCGAGCCCAATGCCGGTCACTTTGCGCTAGCCAAACTCGAACGCGAATACCCGGTCAGGAATGGCGGCGAGGTGCTGGTCGTCACCCAGAACGTCGACGCCCTGCACGAAGCGGCCGGCACGAAGAACCTGATCCACATGCATGGCCAGCACCGCCAGGCGCTGTGCAACCATTGTCAGGCGCGCCATCCTTGGGGGGCCTGCTCGCCAGATTTGGCGCTCGATCTTGCCTGCGCGGCCTGCGGCAAGGCGGGTGGCCTGCGTCCCGACGTGGTCTGGTTCGGCGAGATGCCCTACCACATGGATACGATCTATGCCGCGCTCGCCGATGCCGACCTGTTCATCTCCATCGGCACCAGCGGCAATGTCTATCCGGCGGCCGGCTTCGTCGCCGAGGCACGCAATCACGGCGCTCACACGGTGGAGCTGAACCTCGAGCCGTCCGAGGGCGCCTCCCTGTTCGCCGAGGTCCACCACGGCCCCGCCAGCAAAGTCGTTCCCATGTACGTCGACCGCCTCCTCGACGGCACCGCCTAGAGGAGGCCATCCTGCGCCCCATGTCAGGCAGCTGACGGCTGCCCAGCAAGCCGATTTGTTGGTAAACTGACCTTGGGAGCAATAGACCAAGAAAAAAGAGTGGGAGGGGCATCGTGCAGTTTTCCCGTTTTGCGTTGCTGCTGATTGTGTCGTGTACGCTGATAGGAAGCGTCGCCACCGCCCAAGAAATCCGCATTTCGCATCAGTGGGCCGAACAGACCGATGCCCGCGACCGTGCCGCGCGCGTGTTCGCACAGGAGGCGGAGATGCGCGCCCCCGGCTTGAAGGTTCGTGTCTATGGACACTCGGCCCTCGGCATAAAGCCAGGCGACCTGCTCGAGGCACTGCAAAAGGACAAGCTCGAGATGGCCGTATATCCGCTGGTCTACGCGGTGCCCAAAGTGCCGGAATTTTCGCTCGCAGGCCTGCCCGGACTGGTGCCGAACTTCGCGGCCGCGCAGGCTCTCAAGACCTCCGACATCTACGCGATGCTGCAATCGATCGCCGAGGAGCACGGCATTCGCATTCTGGCGCTGCTGTGGAACCCCGGCGGCTTCCTGTCGAAAGATCGCGTGATTGCCGAACCGAAGTCCGTCAACGGCCTCAAGATGCGCGTGTCCGACCCGATGTTCGGCCTCATGCTCAAGCGCGCCGGCGCTTCCGTGACGACCATGCCCTCCAACGAGATCTTCGGAGCAATGCAGTCGGGTGCCCTCGACGCTGTCGTCACCACCTACGAGACGATGCTGTCGCTGAAGATCTACGAGCAGGCGAAGTTCGCCACCATCGGCGGGCAGTCTCTGTTCATGGGCTTCTCGCCGGTGGTGATGTCGCTCACCACCTGGAAGCGGCTCACTGCGGAGCAACAGGCGGCGGTGGAAGAGGCGGCAACGATCACCGACTCCTACTACGCCTGGGCCCAGCGCGACGTCGAGCGGCGCTTGCTGACGACGCTGCAGACGGCGGGGGTGACGGTGCGCCGCATGGGCAAGGACGATTACCTCAGCTGGCTGCAGATCGCGCAGGAGACGGCTTGGCTTGAATATACGAGGGTCAATCCGCGCGCCCGTGAGTTGCTGCTGACACTGGTGCGTAGCATGCTGGAGACGGTCGAGGACAAGTAGCGCAGATCAGGCGGAGGCCGGGCAACGGATTGGTCGGCCATCCACGTGCGCATGCGCGGTTTCTTCCTGACGCACGCGGCCCGCTAGTCAAAACACTTCCAAGGGCCGGCGGCCGGCGCCCGCTCTCCCCGTGACAGGCCTTTCGCATGCGACGACCCCCTGCGTGGAGCTGCGATGACGCGAGTATGCGGGGTCCGCGGACAGCGGGCCTCGCCCCCCACGTTGCAGCGGATTGGTGAACTTGGACGGTGCCGCGCCTCATCCCTCTTGCAGTGCTTCCAGGAGAGGATATGGAGGGCAGAAGCTTGCGCCGCGCTCTGAAGCTGCCCCTCACCTCTCCCCATGAACAAAGGACAGGAGGGCGCGGTATCGCCCACGCTCAAATCCCGATGCGCACGCTGCCGCCGTCGACCGGGATGTTGGCGCCGCTGATGTAGCTCGCCAGCGGCGAAGCCAGGAACGCCACCAGGTTGCCAAGCTCGGTCGGCTCGCCGAAGCGGCCGATCGGGATGTTGTCGCGAATG
>DASTOW010000147.1:0-17576 GCA_035762425.1 Hyphomicrobiaceae bacterium
GCTGGACCTTGTTAGCGGGTGCTGTTGTGCTCGAACTGCTGGTAGAAGTTCTTGGCGTCGAACGCGTTGGCCGAAGCCGCGACGCCGGTCAGGACCGACAGAGCAACGATGGTGGAAAGTATGGTCTTCATGATCAGTCTCCTGTTTGTGAGCGTGGTCCTTGCTGGACCTTGTTAGCGGGTGCTGTTGTGCTCGAACTGCTGGTAGAAGTTCTTGGCATCGAACGCGTTGGCCGAAGCTGCGACGCCGGTCAGGACCGACAGAGCAACGATGGTGGAAAGAACGGTCTTCATGATCAGTCTCCTATTTCTGAGAGTGGTCCTTGCTGGACCTTGTTAGCGGGTGCTGTTGTGCTCGAACTGCTGGTAGAAGCTCTTCGCATCAAAAGCATTGGCCGAGGCCGCAACGCCGGTCAGAACCGACAGGGCGACGATGGCGGAAACGATGGTCTGCATGATCAATCTCCAGGTTGTTCTGTCGTGCAGTTCTCTGCACGAACCGGGAGATGGTCGCGGCCCGCTGAGGCCACAAGCGATGCTCACGCTTGGGTGACTAAGAGTGATCCCGGCTCGCAAATGCGCGATCCGCGCGCGATCCTCACGTGAGGCCGGGAGCCTGCGTCAAGTTGGCATGAAGGGCAGGTCGGTGGCGTCCGGCTTGCGCTTAAACTGCGTGAGCAGGCAGTGCACCTGGCCGCGATGATGGGTCTGATGGTTGAACATGTGGGCCACCAACAGCGCCTTGGCCATCGTCACTTCGCGGCCCAGGGCGCCTGAGAACCAGGTCAGGTCGCCAGCCAGCCACTGCGGGTCAAGTCGGCCCGCCCAGCCGATGATGACGTCGTCGAAAGCCGCGCGCTGCTGCTTGAGGTCGTCCCAAGCCGGGACGGCCTCGACGCTTTCGGCAATCGAGCTCGCCTTTGGCGCTGGCGTGCCGGCAAAACGGTGCATCCAGATCTGATCGCCAAACAGCAAATGGCTGAGCGTGCCGTGGATGGAGCCGAAAAAGGCGCCGCACTGCTGCTTGCGTTCGGCGTCGGACAAGGCATCCGCTTCGCGATACAGCGAGCCGTTCTGCCAGCGGTTGTAAGCCGCCATGGTCCGTGCGTACTCGGGCGTGATCATCAGGACTTCAATACGCGAGCAAAGCGGGCGATGTCCTGGATGACAATATCATCGGCGGGGCTGTCTGTGCGAGCCACCGCATCCAGCATCTCGATCAGGTCGGAGCGCTCCGTCGCACCGCAGGTACGCTGGATCACCGCCGTCAAGCGGCGGAACACCTCCCCGGCGTCGGCGCTGTCCTTGACGAGCCAGCGGGCGCGAGCAAACAGCGCCTCGGCCTGATCCGGCGTGGCGCCGAAGCGCTTGATCATCTCGCGCGTGATGGCAGTGCGCTCGCGCTCGGTGATGCCGCCGTCCGACTGCGCCACCACCACCATCATGGCCGCAGCGGCTTCGCGCGCATCATCGACCGTGTCGAGCGGATTCGTGATGTGCTTTCTGCGCCAGCTCCAGCGCCGCAATACGCCGCGCGCCTCGTCGGCAGCATCAACGATGTCGCGGGCGGCGTTGGCAGCCTGCTGCATGCGAAACAGCGCGAACAGCAGGACACCGACGAGCGCGCCCAGAATGGCAAGAATATGCATGGCACCCCCAACCCGAATGAATACGTGATGAGATGCGCCGACACACTCTGCCAGCGGCGGACGATCCTCCGCGCTTGTCAGCCTACGAGTTCATCTGGGCGGAAATTCAGCGCGATCTCGGTCGCCGCGTTTTCCGGGCTGTCTGAGCCGTGCACCGAGTTGCGCTCGATGCTCTCCGCGAACTCTTTGCGGATGGTGCCGGCGTCGGCCTTGACCGGGTCGGTGGCGCCCATCACCTCGCGGTACTTCTTAACAGCGTTTTCGCCCTGCAGCACCTGCACGACGATCGGGCCCGAGGTCATGAAGGCCACCAAGTCTGCGTAGAACGGCCGGGCCTTGTGCACCTCGTAGAAGGTCTCGGCCTGCGCCTTGGTCCAGCGCACCCGCTTCTGGCCGATTATGGCAAGGCCCGATTTCTCGATGACGGCGTTGATTGCACCCGTAAGGTTGCGCGCCGTCGCGTCCGGCTTGATGATGGAGAAAGTTTGCTCGATGGCCATCCCGTGCTCCGTGGAATGCATTTTCCCTTGCTGTGGCGCGGGTTATAGCTTGTGGCAGCAAGCCCCTTCAAGGCATGGGAACGGGCCGGCCCGGCCACAATTGCCAATAGGTGCCTTGGCGTGGCCGCAAGTGGCGGCTAACTCGTTGGCGTGCTGGAGAATTGCCACCAGCTGTGCCATGACTTCCGCGTGGCCCAGAGTAGCGCGACAGCACCGAGAGATTTCGAGCGGCATTCGAGCCGGGTTATCCCATGACGGCGCCGGCCTCACAAATCCAGTGGTATCTCGCGCGCGAGGGTCAGCAGTATGGACCCCTGAGCGAGGGGGAGCTTGCCAAGCTTGTCGAGCTCGGCCACCTGCAGCCCAACGACCTGCTATGGCGCGAAGGTTTCCCCGATTGGCGCCCCGCCCTGGTCGTGTTTCCGCAGAAGCCCAAACCGGCTCCCGCCGTTAAGCATCCTCCACTGTTCGACCTCGGTGGGCCGGCGTCCCCGCGCCTGGGCGGTGAGCGCCCGGCGGCGGACCGTGCGCGCCTGGAGCCGTTGACACCGCCCGAGGCCATGCCCGCGGCAGAGCCAGCCGAGCCGCGCCGTTCATTCGCTGACGCTGTGCGCAAGATTACCGTGGCGGTGATCCTGCTCGCTGCAGTGGGTGCTGGGGGCTGGCTGGCCTATCCGCATCGCTACGCGCTTTTGGAATTGGCCGGCTCCTGGGTGCCGGGAGGGGGCGCAGATGGCGGCACGCCGGTCGACCGCAAGAGCCTGGAGACGCCGCCTCTGGCCGGGTTCAAGGGCGACGCCAAGGCCATCGACACGGCCATGCAGGAAGCGGCCGTGTGGCGGATCGTCAAACGCGAATTTCCCGACTGGTATGCGCAGCGGTTAAAGGAGATCGAGTCGATGTCGTCCGCGGGCAGGGACGATGCCACCATCGGTCAGCATTTGGCGCGTGCCATGGTGACCCTGCGCCGGCAGCAGGTCGACAATGCGCTGGCTGCGCGGGTGTCCAACCTGAAGCGCGTCGCTACCGCCTTCCTCGACAACATCGAAAGGTTGCGCAAGGCCAACGCCGACGCCTGCTACAATTTCATCTCGCAGGGCGAGCCCAGCCCGGTCATCGTGGGCTTGCTGCAGGGCTCGGAACACGTCGTGTCCCTGCAGACGCAAATGGTGGCGGTCCTCGAGGCAATCTCGGACGGCCGGCGCTCGCCCCGCGTCTACGCGCCGCCGCGGCAGACGGACTACGACCTGCTGGCAGCGGATCTTGGCAAGCGCGGCTGGACCAAGGCCGATATGCAGCTGTTCTCCGATGAGCGTGCACTGGCGCGTGCAGCCCCCGATAAAGTGTGCCAGCTCGTGCAGGATTGGTTCGCCGCTCAGCTCGCCATTTCTGATGGCGAAGTGCAGCAGAGGCTGCTCGTCGATTCCCTGCGACCCGTCGTGGCCGGTTGAGCTCATTTCGAGTATCGCGCCATGCTTGCGTGATGGCTGAGCTGCAGCGATGAACGGGGCTCATGGGCCACACGCGATCGGCTTCGCCGCGCGTGCCACCGTCTCGCCCGAAAGTCGCCACGGTTGGATCGCCTCTGGCAGCGCCTTTGTCGAGGCCAAGCCTAGAGGGTGTTTGGCGCCGATCCATCGATGAGGGCCGAGGCGAGACCAGCGGGACCAGACGGAGGATCGACATCTGGATGGCCTCGCCTTGCATGCTGTGCAGGAAATTGACCGTTGACCGTTCCCTGCATTCGACTCCGCCGACCGGATCGTGGGCGCGATCCAGTCCTGGGCGGAAACCGCACCGGCGGCTAAGAGGGTGCGCATAGAGGAGCCGGCCTGTTGCGGCGGTTTCGGCGGGGAAACTGCTTCCGACGACCGAGGGCCATCGGGTCTGCCGGACATGACAGGTCGGCTCTTTGACGTTTCCGGGCGGTCCCCGTCAGGCCGCGCTTTTTTGTTGCCTGCGGCGGTGCGCCTCGGCACGATCCGGGCTCGCTGGCACTCACGCCCCTTTATCCCCAGAGGCTGACGCATGATGAAGCTGCTCTCGCACCCCTTCTCGCCCTATGGGCGGAAGGTGAAGATGACGCTGGCCATGAAGGGCTTGAAGGACAAGGTCGAGGTCGTCACCGTCGACACCAACATCCCGGCCAATCCCGAGATCACAATCGCCAATCCTCTGGCCAAGATTCCAGCGCTGGTGTTGGATTCGGGGGAATGCTTCTACGACAGCGCGGTGATCTGCGAGTACCTCGACAGCCTGACGCCATCTCCCCAGTTGTTCCCCAAGGCCGGACCCGAGCGCTGGCAGACGCTGCGGCTGTCCTCGCTCGCCGACGGCATTCTCGATGCGGCGCTGCTGCTGGTGTACGAGAAGCGGTTCCGCCCCGAAGAGAAGTGGCACGAGCCCTGGATGGACCGCCAGCGCAGCAAGATCGATCGCTCGCTGGCTGTCCTGGAGCCCGCCCCGCCCGCCTGGGGGGCGAACCCGGACTACGCGCACGTGACGCTGGCGGCGGCGCTCG
The DNA here is from genome assembly GCA_035762425.1 of Hyphomicrobiaceae bacterium. Lineage (GTDB taxonomy): Bacteria > Pseudomonadota > Alphaproteobacteria > Rhizobiales > Hyphomicrobiaceae > AWTP1-13. Next base: position 4,670 of record DASTOW010000147.1, read on the forward strand.
GCTATCTCGATATCCGCCACGAAGGCAAATGGCGCGCCGGTCATCCCAATCTGGTGGCGTGGCTCGACCGTTTCGCAAACCTCGTGCCGTCCTTCGAGGAGACCCGCCCGAAGCCGTAGCCCGGTCCGACCAGCCCGGCCCGACCAGCCCGGCCCGGCGCACACCAGTGTGGATTTGCTGCGATGCTCCGCTGGCGGGGCATTGCCATGCGCCCCACGGGTCGGCCATGATGGTTCATGAAGATCATCAGCGGCGGCCAGACCGGTGTGGACCGTGCGGCGCTTGATGTGGCCATCGAGCGGCAAATGGCGTGGGGCGGCTGGTGTCCGAAGGGCGGTTGGGCCGAAGACCTGTCCCAGCCTCCGGGTCTGCTTGCCAAGTATCCCAAGCTCAGGGAGACGCCGCTGCCGCATCCGTTGCAGCGCACGCGTTGGAATGTGCGCGACAGTGACGCCACGCTAATCATCACCGATCATGACGGCCTGTCGGTGTCGATCGGAACCATGCGCGCGCATCATTGCGCGCATCGCTACGCCAAGCCGCTGCTGGTCGTGCAGGCGAGCGCGCCGGCAGCGGCCGACCACGCCGTAACCTGGCTGAAGGCCCAGCGCGAGCGGTTCGGCCCGCACATGACGCTCGGTATCGGCGGTCCGCGCGAGAGCGAGGCACCTGGCATCTACGCCCATGCCAAAGCACTGATCCAGTCGATCCTGCAGCGCGTCGCGTGAGCTTCACGTTCTGATGGAAGCCAGGTGCTTCCATCAGAACGATCTCACCCCGAGGCAGGACCGGGGCGACTGCTCCGGCTTACCAATAGCGATGGTAGCGGTGGCCGTAGCCGCCGTAGCCGTACCACTTCTTGTAGGGACGGTAGCCCCACTTGTAGTGATGGTGCCCCCATCCGCAATAGCGATAGCCGTGATGCCAGTAGCAGTGGCGGCGGTACTTCCACGTCACCTGCTCGATGGCGCTCGTCGCTTCGCGATCGATCGCGGCTGCCAGACCGGCGGCGGGTGCCGCCTGCGCGGTCGACGCGAGCGCGGCGAGCGCAAGCGCACCCAGGCCCGCCGAGACGATGGACTGCATTTTCATTTGGCAACTCCTCGCTGTTGTTCCCCAGCTTCGCAGCTACGGGCCGCTGCGAGGAAGGTTTCGTGGTATCGCCGATGTGATGATCGATACGTGCGCTGCATCGCCATCGCTTGGCCGCGCAGCGCATCTTGCGATTGGGGCGTCGGGCTACTTCTCTCTCCCCACGCAAGTATGGCGAGAGTGGATAGCTGGCGGCGTGATGTGCGGATCGAAGATCGAAGTGAGCGGCAGCGGCGGCGAGGAGACCAGACGGAGGGCCAGCCTCTCCGCCGCGCCGCCACGACATCGCCGGCATGCCGCGACGTCTTGGACCGTGTTTTCGACCGCCGTGACTAACGGCTGAGGGTTCCGGCGGTGGCAGCGCGGCCGGACTCGGAAGCGGTCGGATCGGTCAGACCGACCGCTAGGCCGGCAGCCATCGCACAGACCACCAGCCCGATGCTCAGCTTGGCGACTAGGCGACGCAACACGACAACCTCCGCATCTTGCGAGTTGATCGGTGCTGCAGTTACGGCCGGCATAGACGCTGGTTTCGCCTCGGCGATCACGCTTTCTTGAGCCGCGCAGCCCACGCGCTCCGGCGCCCTCGGCAGAGCTCCGCCGAACTTTCAGCACTAGTCCCGATGGCGTCGGCACACCGGGTGGCCTCCACTCGTCGATCCGCGCGACGTGACGGGCGTGCGCGTGGTTGGATCGGCAACAGAGGGTAGGCCAACACATGCTCCGTTCATGCGCGCTCTTTGCATTTTCGATGCTCGGCACTTTGTGCATGCCGGGACTGCCTACGATTGCCACGGCGGTCGCGCAGGCTCTCACCGTCGAGGAGCAGCAGCTCGCCGACACCTACTTCAGTGACTGCGCGAAGGACTGGGACGTGTCTACCCACATGACCCGGATGGAGTGGGAGCGGACCTGCCGGCGTGTTGCGGCCGAGCGCGCGCGCTTCAGGATCCAGCAGTCCACGGAGCCGCGCGCGAAGCAGAACTGATCGGTTCGTCTCGGCCTGATTTCGGTCGTACCCGGCCTGTAGATTCTGCCGATCAGCAGTGAACCGGCGGAGCGACCAATGGCAGTGTCCTCCCGACACGACGCCTGGCAGGCAGGCGACCGCTACGAAATGTACGAGGGGGCGCTGGAGCCGCCAGCTCGCGCCGCGTTTTCTCGATTGGCGCGGACCCGCATCTGGCCTCGAATGCCTGGATGTCGCTTGCGCAACCGGGGGCTGTCCGCGGCAGTATTGGACCGCTGCAATCCCGTGAGCCTGATCGGTGTCGATCCTTCCGAAGGTTTCGTCGTAACAGCGAAGGCTCAGCTGCCGGATCGGCGCGCGCAGTTCCGCGTGGGAGATGCGCAGGTCCTGCCGCTCGACTGAGCCAGTCCCGACATCGTCGTATCTGCGCTGGTCCTGAATTTCGTGCCCGACAAGCTCAAGGCGCTGCTCGAGATGAAGCGCGTGGTGCGTCCGGGCGGCGTGGCCGGCTATTGCGTTAGTCTCGAACCCGAGGCGCGCCAACGTCTGCAGCAGCGGCTGCAGGACATCCTGCCACGGCAGGCGGATGCCTCCATTGCGCTCAAGGCGCGGGCATGCGCCATCAAGGCGCTTAATTGAGCGTCAGCGATTCGATATCGGCGCGGTTGCGCGTGCGCGTGTCGTCCGAGTCGCTCATGATGATCACCGCCAGCAGCTGCGACGCCGGCCGGCCGAACGCGCGCACATGGTCGGCGCCGAGATCGACCTCCTCGTCGAGCCAAGCGGACTTTTGCGCATCGGCAGGGCGTAGCACGATGAACTTGCCGCGTTCGCCCATGTGCGGGCTGGCCAGTATGCGGCCACGCGGCTTGTCGCCGCCGAACACGTAGACGAGCGCCGTCACCGTAGCGGCGCGCAGCAGGCTCATGGGGCTCTTGTTTGCATCCTCGGCCGTACCGAACACGAAGTAGACGCCGAGTGCGCGATCGTCGGCCCCGCGTAGGGTGAGGTCTGTTGCCGGCACGCCCTGGCGAACGCGCCAGCGCCACCGCGCCTTGCGCACTTGCCAATGCGACCGCTCCAGCGTCCGGCTCAGCAGCCCCGCCGCTGCGTCGGTGGAAATCTCAAGGCCGGAGGTGCCCATCGCTTTGAACGAGGCCGGGGCGATGCCGGGAAAGCTGATTACCGTCCACCCGGCCTTTTCCAGATTGGGACCGAAGGCGATATCGCTGGCGGACGCGCAAGGGCTGATCAGCAGCGCTACAGCGCCCAACAGCCCACCGATGCCGAGCTTCACCACCACCATCGCCCGCACGCCCGTAATAATTGCACGACTGTAGTTCGGATTGTGGCGGGAGTGATGGGGGGCAGGGCAAACACCGGTGCGGCCAGGCGGCCGAAACATCACGTTTCCACGCCGCCTGGCCGCACGGAGCGTTCGGGTACGCGAAAACAGGATCCCGTCGCTTGCCGATATATAAGCCTTCCTCGCGTTACAAAATCGACAACAGCCGCTCAATTTTGTTCTGGCCCGCGCGGTTTTAGGAGCCACCCCACAATCGGAACGAGAATCCTGTGCGGCGTTAAACGCATGGCGAGTGCGAGGATCGGCGCGAACAGGCCCGGCACCACCACGCGCCAGCCGAGTGCAAAGGCGAGGTAACCAGCGCGCGCTACACCGTCCGGGTTGGAGACCGGCAGCAGCCGGAGGTAGAGCCCTGTCTCTCCTTGCATGCGCTGGTGGAACGGTGTGGCCACCGGCCCCGGCGCCAGCACGCATACGCGTACACCTTCCCCTGATGTCTCGGCCGACAGCGCTTCGCTCAACGAGATCACGTACGCCTTGCTGGCGTAGTAGGCCGCCTGGTAGGGGCCGGGCGCATAGCCCCCCAGGGACGCCAGATTGAGAATTCCGCCGCGTCCGCGAGCACGCATGCCGACCAGGAAGTGCCGGGTCAGCGTCGTGAGTGCGCGGATGTTGAGATCGACCAGCCGATCGATCCCATCCGGCGATTGCTCGAGGAACGGGCCGGCGAGGCCGATGCCGGCGCTGTTCACCAGTACGTCGGCGTAGGCACCCTGCCGGGTCAGCTCGGCTTCGATCCGGCCGACCGCGTCGGGTGCCGTGATGTCGAGGACCAGTGTGCCCACTTCGACCTTGGCATCGGCCCTGATGGAGGTAGCAGCCTGGTACAGCGCCTCGGTATTGCGAGCGATCAGCAGCAGATCATGCCCACCGCGCGCGAACTGCCGCGCCAGCGCCATGCCTATGCCGCCGGATGCACCGGTGATCACTGTTATCGGCCGCTGGCCAGCATAGGCTGCCAGCGCCACCGGGTCAGGCCGCCACCAACGCCGGCGCCAGGCTGTCGCAAGTCTCTCGGTCAGACTGGCCATGGCGAGACAGCCGCAGCGCCTCTCGGTTTTCAGCGCACCAGGGCAGGCACCGTGTCCAGCCTGCGCCGCGCCCTGAGGGCCGGCTCGTGGCCGTCATGGCGGCGGAAGCGCTGGGCGAACTCCTGCCGGATATGCCGCGCCAGCTCCAGGGCGATGTCGTTCTGCTGCACCGGCGGCAGGTACATGTTGACGAGGTACATCGGCAGGTGCGGCAGGCGTGCCTCGCTGTCGATCACCTGCAGGTAGTCTGGAATCGTGCGCCTCAGCAGCGGCCCGATCGCCAGGTCGGCCTCGATGGTGGCGAGCAGCGGCTCCATGCTGGAGACCTCGCACACCGACCGCCAATCGCGGCCGGCATCGGCAAGCGCCTTCAGCACCGAGCGGCGGAACTCGCACTTCTCATCGCCGATCGAAACGGGCAGCGGGTTGCGCCGATGCGCCATGCCGCTCACCGCGCCCACCCAGACCAGCTCGTCCTCGATCAGCGTCTCGCCGTTGCGGCCGCAGCGCTCCTCGGTGGTGAGCGTCAGGTCGATGCTGCCCTGCCGCAGCAGCTCGTGCAGCTGCGGGGTGGTGGTGCAAACGAGCGATACGCGCACGCGCGGCCAAGCCTTGTCGAAGCGGCGCAGGATGGGCGGCAGGTAGGGGCCGACGATGTCGTGCGGAACGCCGAGGCGCACCTCGCCCTCGTAGGCCGGTGCGGTCATGGCGCCCCATACCTCGTCGTTGAGCGAGATCATGCGCTGCGCGTGCGCCATCAACCGCTCGCCGTTCGGCTTGAGCGTCAACCGCTTGTGATGCCGCTCGAACAGCTCGGCGCCGAACATCTCTTCTAGGCGCTTGACCTGCTGGCTGATGGCCGCCTGCGTGAGGTTGAGCAGGTTGGCGGCGCCCGTGACGCTGCCCGTCTCGACGACGGCCACGAAGGCACGCAGCAGGGCGATATCGATGTCGCGACGCATGGCTGGCCAAGCCCTCCTGATTAAGCGGTCGTGATGCAGAACATAAATAACATTCGATTTAGTTATGCAAGAGGAAAGGGTAAACCACCGCCGTTGTCGCCAAACACGGAGCAAAACGATGTCCAGCATTGCATCGGCGGCGCTGCGGCCCTGGACGGGGCTTACGCACTTCGCCACTCGCCTGTCGACCCTCGCGCTGACCATCGGGCTCGCCATGCAGGTGCGCAAAGAGCGCCGCATGCTGATGCGCCTGGACGACCGCGCCCTGCAGGATGTCGGCTTCGACAAGGGCCGCGCCTTCAATGAGGCCAATCGGAACTTCTGGGACGTACCCGTAGATCGCATGCGGGCCTGACCCCTTCGCCTACTAATAAGAATGATCATGAAGCTGATCCCGGCCCTGCGCCCCTCAGGACCGGGATTTCCGTTTGCGGACGAGCGTTCCCGCGGGAACAGCGCGGCCTATCTCGCGTGCGTAGGGTGCGGCCATAACGAGTTCACCGCCACCACGCGAGAGTGCCATGCAAGACCCGATCGCCCGCATCACCGCCATCCTCTCCCAGTACAGCCGCGACCTCGGTTTCCCGATCGCGTCCTGGACCCGCTTCTCCGAACTCGGCATCGATCGGCTCGACCTGCCGTTGATCGTGCTCGACATCGAGGACGCCTTCGCCATCCAGATCCGCTACAACGAGGAGATGGACGGCTTCGCCAGCGTCGGCGATCTCATCGCTTGCGTGCGCGCGCACCTCGCCGCCAAGGGCACCCGCGCCCGCACGTCGTCGGCTCCGCGCTCCAAGCGTCCCTGGATGTCGAAGGCCGCCTAAGGCTGGATGACCGGGACGCTCTCACGCCGAGCGTACTGTCGCCGATCGCCCGATGCTCGTAGTCTGTGCTCGAGCACAGGCAGCATCGGGAGGAAGCCATGCAACTGGAAGGCGGATGCTATTGCGGCCAGGTTCGCTACCTGGCCGAGGGCGAGCCGACCTTGAAGGCGCAGTGCCACTGCCGCGAATGCCAGTACATCAGCGGCGGCGCGCCAAACATGTTCGTGCTCATGCCGCCGGATGGCTTTCGCTACACCAAAGGCACGCCGAAGCAGTTCACGCGCAGCGACCTCGAGAAGCCCGTAACGCGAGAATTCTGCGCCGAGTGCGGCACCCATCTCGTGACGCGGCGGCCGGGATTGCCCCCGGTGATCCTGAAGGTCGGCACGCTCGATGACCCGAGCATGTTCGGCACGCCGCAGATGGCGATCTACACCGTCGATAGGCAGCCCTTCCACATGATCCCCGACGGCCTGCCAAGCTTCGAGCGACTGCCGAAGCGGTAACTCTCCCTGTCTCCGTGTTTACGGGAAGGGTCATGGCGGAGCCATGCCTCCGGCATGGGGTGAGGGGTTGCGAAACACGCCGCAGCGATGGGGTCAGACCCTTCATTCGCGACGTCGCCTCGGTCGCAGGGCAAGCCATTGGGTCTGACCCCGATTGCGCCTCACCCCTTGACGCACACGATCTGCCGCAGCGTGTGCAGCACTTCCACCAGGTCCGTCTGCGCGGCCATCACCGCATCGATGTCCTTGTAAGCCATCGGCGTCTCGTCGATGACGCCGACGTCCTTCCGGCATTCGACGCCTTTGGTCGCCGCGGCATGGTCCGCCAGTGTGAAGCGCCGCTTAGCCTCGCCCCGCGACATCGCCCGGCCGGCCCCGTGCGAGCACGAGTGGAAGCTCTGCGCATTGCCCTTGCCGCGCACGATGTAGGACTTCGCCCCCATCGAGCCCGGGATGATGCCGAGATCGCCGGCGCCGGCCCGCACCGCACCCTTGCGCGTCACCCACACTTGCTCGCCGAAGTGCCGCTCGCGCTCGACGTAGTTGTGATGACAGTTGATGGCCTGCTTCTCCATCTGGAATGGCGGCAGCTGCTCGCGCAGCACGCGCAGCGTTGCCGCCATCATCACCTCGCGATTCTGGCGCGCGAAATCCTGCGCCCAGGCCACCGCCTCGACGTAGTCGACAAACAACGGCTCGCCCTCCTCGAGCCAGGCGAGGTCGCGGTCCAGCAGCGGTCGCGTCAGTTGCCGCCGCTCCAGGGCATCGCGCGCTTTGGCAATGAAATAGGTGCCGATGCGATTGCCGATGCCGCGCGAGCCCGAATGGAGCATCACCCACACGCGGTCGGCCTCGTCGAGGCACACCTCGATGAAGTGATTGCCGCCGCCGAGCGACCCGAGGTGCGTCACGCTCTGCGCCTCGCGGATGGCGGGGTGCTTGTCCTCCAGCGTCTGCAGCCCCTCCGCGAGTCCGCTGTCGCTGAATCGCCGCGACACGGCATTCGGCACGCCGTCCTTCCAGCCGCCCTTGATGCCGATGCCGCCATGCGGCACGGCCGCTTCGATACCGAGGCGTAGCTTGGCCAGGCTGTCGGGCAGGTTGCCCGCCATGAGCGTGGTGCGCACCGCCATCATCCCGCAGCCGATGTCGACGCCCACCGCCGCCGGCACGATCGCCGCCTTGGTGGCGATTACCGAGCCGACGGTGGCGCCCTTACCGAAGTGCACGTCCGGCATGATGGCGACGTGGTGATGGATGAACGGCAGCGCGGCGATGTTGAACAGCTGGCGGCGGGCCGCGTCCTCGACGGGCACGCCCTCGATCCAGGCCTTGATCGGCGCATAGCCCGTCTCGATGACCTCCGGGCCGGCCATGATGCAATCTCCTCTTCTTCAATTTTGTGCTCGCCGCCGTTTATCTGCCGGCGGGGCCGGTGCCGCTATACCCCATCAACGGCGAAATGTTGGCATCGTGGGTGGAGATATCAGACCCTCCGGGTCTGATATCATCTCGCCACCGTGTCCAACGTATCAGACCCAGAGGCTCTGACACCGTCACTCAGCGAGCGTAGCGAGGTCGGCGCGCAAGCGCGCGCCCGGCGGCAGTTCGCGCCGGTCATCCACACGCGCACGCGCAGTGAGCTGCTGACAACCGCTGCGCGACTGTCAGCACGTTCCAAATGAGAGCGCGGGGTCAGACAGCCGCCGGACCGTTGTAAGAAATTGCGCGGCCATCTGAGCCTCGCCGTCGCGCTGGATACCGGCTGATTGGTCCAGTTCCCATCGGCCCGGGTGCACGGGTTCGAACCGTGTCACCGTCGCGCGGCCCCGGCCCGTGCTTTCGCTCTCAAGGTGCCCCTCGCGAGCGGGCCCCCTTGTTGAGCCAGGTGAGCGAAGTGTCCCATGGCCCGACTCCGCGGGGACAGGGACGCGCACGCATTTGCCGGCGATGGTGAATATCCCCATTGCCATCGCTATTGGTTTGACAGGCAAACCAACGTGCTGGCAGGGTGTGTGCGGGTGGACTACGCTCGCGAGTGGATCGACAAAGCACACACATGCGCACGCAAGTCGGTATCATCGGCGGAGGACCGTCCGGGCTGCTGCTCGCCCGGCTCCTGGGCCTGGCCGGCATCGACTGCGTCGTGCTCGAGCGCCGCACGCCGGGGTATCTGCGTGCTCGCATCCGTGCCGGCCTGCTCGAGCAGGGCACCGTCGACCTGCTCAACGAAATCGGTGTGGGCGAGCGGCTTAATCGCGACAAGCTCGTCCACGACGGCGTTGAGCTGGCGTTCGACGGCAAGCGCCGCCGCATCGACCTCAAGGCGCTGTCCGCTAAGTCCGTCACCATCTACGGCCAGGCCGAGATCCAGAACGACCTGATGAACGCCCACGAGGCGGCGGGCACGCCGATCCTCTACGAGGTCGACAACGTCACCTTGCACGATTTGACCGGCCAGGCGCCGCACCTGGCCTACACAAAGGACGGCCAGAGCCGCAAACTCGCGTGCGATTTCATCGCCGGCTGCGACGGTTTCCACGGCGTCAGCCGCGAAGCCATCCCGAAAGACGTGCTGCGCAGCTACGAGAAGGTCTATCCGTTTGGCTGGCTCGGCATTCTGTCGGAAACGCCGCCCGTCAGTCACGAGCTGATCTACAACAACCACGAGCGCGGCTTCGCCTTGTGCACCATGCGCTCGCTGACGCGCAGCCGCTACTACCTGCAGGTTTCCGCCGAGGAAGATGCCGCCCAGTGGTCCGACGACCGCTTTTGGACCGAGCTCAAGAACCGCATCCCGCCCGACGCCGCCAGCACCCTCATCACCGGCCCGTCGATCGAGAAGAGCGTGGCGCCGCTGCGCTCGTTCGTGGCCGAGCCGATGCGCTATGGCCGCCTATTCCTGGCCGGCGACGCCGCCCACATCGTGCCGCCGACCGGCGCCAAGGGGCTCAACCTTGCCGCGGCCGATGTGCGCTTCCTCGCCGAGGCGCTAGTCGCTCACTACAAGAAGGGCAGCTCCGAGCTGCTCGACGGCTACTCGGCGAAATGCCTCGCCCGCGTCTGGAAGGCGCAGCGCTTTTCCTGGTGGATGACCAGCCTCACCCACCGCTTCCCCGACGCCAGCCCCTTCGAGCGCCGCGCGCAGGCGGCCGAACTCGCCTACATCACCAGCTCCAGGGCCGGCCAGACCACGCTCGCCGAGAACTACGTCGGTCTCCCGTTCGAGTAGCGTGCTTCGCCTCCCCCTTGAGGGGGGAGGCGATGCATCCGCACTTAGGCTGGTGACCTCGGCAAACGCTGCGTCATGTCTTCGGCATCGCCACCGTCAGGTACGGCGCCGACGGCGTGGTATCCGGCCCCGCCAGCGGCGGCACGGCATTGCGAACCGGTACCATCCTCTTGAGGTAGCGCGCGAGGTCGCGAGCGTCCTTGTCCGTAAGAGCGGCATAGGAGTGCCACGGCATCGCCGGCGCCAGCATTCGCCCATCAGGCCGAGAGCCGGTGCGCACCGCGCGCACGATGTCGTCTTCGCTCCACGCCCCAAGGCCGGTCTCCTTGTCTGGCGTCAGGTTCGGCGGCCAGAAATAGCCGAGACCCGGTATCTGGAAGCCGATGTCGCCACCCGCCAGGTAGCGCGCCTGATCCGGTTTGCCAATCAGCGCGCCCGGCGTGTGGCAGCCCGTGCAGTCCATGATGCGCGCCAGGTATTGGCCGCGCGGTTGCGTGCTCTTGGTTTGCGCCAGCGCCGGCATGGCAAACGCCAGACATGCGATTGCGCACGCGGCGATAGAGTTTCTCGTGCGAAGCATTGTCGTTTCTCCAATCGTTACGTTTGCAATTCGAATCGGTGGCGCGCTCTCTGTTTCTTCGCCGCCTCCACCAGCGCCTGGATCGCCCAGCGCTTCACCTTGCGTGCCTCCGCGTCATCGAGCTGCAGCACGTCCTTGCACACGATGACGCCCTCCGGACCCAGGATCAGGGCGAGGGCCTTGCTCAACGTGGCGCGTGCTGCAGCCGTGAACTGCATGCGCGCCGGCTCGAGTGCGGCCTCGATCAGGGGCGTGCGCCGGTTCTGCCGTCTGGGGTGGTCGCCGTCGTCGCCCTTGAGGCCGCGCTGCACCGTGTGCGCCAGCATCGTGCGCAGCGCGGCCTCGTTGGCCAGGATCATATCGTGCAGGGCCGTATCGACGCGCTGCAGCCGCGCTACTGGATCAATCGATGCGTCCCCGGCGAACAGGTCGTCCGCCTCCGGTACGGAGAGATCGAATGAGGCTTCCACCAGCAACGCCTCGACGCTCGGGAAGTAGCGATAGGCCGTGGCGCGCGACACCAGCGCCTCCGCCGCAACCTCCTCGAGGGTCGGGCTCTGCCCCTGCTTCATGAGTCTGGCCGCCGCGCGCAGCAGATCCTTGCGCGTGCGCGAGCGCTGGTTCGGACGTCCCGTGTCTCCGGCCGCCGCCATATCAGTCCTGCGGCAACTGGCGAATGATGGCTGCGAGGTCCACCCACACGTTCTCGCGCTTGATGTCGCCGGCCTGCGAGAACTCGACAACATGCAACAGCCGGAACTCCAGCGGCCGTCCGCGTCCCTCGATGCCAAACGGGCGGCCAGGCGCCTTCCCGCTCCACAGCGATTCGTCGACCATGAAGTTGTCGCCGTACAGCCGCTTGACGGTCCGCACCTTGCTGTCGGTCAGATCGACGAACATGGTCTCATAGAAGCGGCGCGCGGCATCGCGTCCGTGCGTCGGCCCGAGCGGCCAGCCCACGATGTCGTGCTCGGCATCGTTCGTTAGCGTCGCCAGCACCCCCTCCACGTCATCCCGCCTTTCGAAGGCGAAATGCTCGTCCATCTTCGCATCCATCTGCTGCGGGGTGAGCGACATGAATCATCTCCGGTCTGCGCTTGATATCGCAGACCTATAATGAGACAATAATCTCATGTCAACATAGTTGTCGCATTCGTGGAAAGAGTGCATCAACCGCAATGCGGGCCGGAACCTCGGACGTGCTTGTAGCCCTGGTGAATCCTCTCGATGATCTTGCTGTAGAAGTTGCGTTCGCCCACCGGGTACGTCAGTCGCCAGCGGTGAATGATGCGCCCGTCGCATGCGAACGTGGCCCGCTCGTAGAAACCCTCCTCGCCCTTGTTGCCAGCCAGGACGAACCAGGTGGGGCGCAGCGGTGCGTATTCGACTAAGGCTGCTTGATAGCTTTCGCTCAGGACGGACTGGCGATAGGCCGCTGTGGTGAGCCGCTTGCTGTTGAACCCGGCCGTCACCAGCAGCCGCGCCTTGCCATCACGCGAGACGAACAGGCGCCAGAAGTCGCCGAGCGTTCGGTCGTCGGCCACGAACACGTCGGCTGGATAGTCGATGACGAAGCCGAAGCGATCGTTGTGGTAGGTGATCCATTCGTGCTGCGCTGCCGGGTCAATCGGCTCCCAGCCGGCTTGATCTTGCGCCTGCAGCGCGGCTAGTCGCTGTGCGACCAGCGTTTGCGCCTCTGATGCATCGGTTGGCGACCGCGCAGGGATGTCCTGCGCCGGCGATTTGATCCGCACGTCGGGGTCGCGGCGCGTCCCGACCACAGGGTCAAGCGACGCCATCCGGAGCGCGGAGGCTTGATCCTCGGAACGCCAGACCACCTCGCTGCTGCCACCCGCCTGCACGGTGTCATCTAGAAGAGAGAACCGCGCCAGCATCAGCGCGAAAGCAACCCCGGCGGCAGTCAGGACAAAGCTCGCCACCATGACGGCCGCAGCCCGTTTGCGCCGCTGGCTGGTCTGGCCTCGCGATTGCTGCAGCAGCTGGTCGTAGATCGCGCGCCGCTCCGGATCTTTGAGAAGCTCATAGGCCTGGTTGACTTCCCGCAGGTGCTGCTCGGCCTGCAGGCTGCCCGCGTTCTGGTCCGGGTGCAGTTGCTTTGCCAGATTGACATAGGCAGCCCTGATCTCAGCCCGATCCGAGCCAGATGCCACGCCGAGCACGTCGTACGCACTGACCATCTGAACTCCCCGTCCGAGCAGACCTCGCCGATAAGAGCTACGGAGCGCCCCGCGCTCAGGTTTGATCAATCAATTGTGAGCCGTCTGACGGTCTCTCCTTCGTGAGCAGAAGTGATTGAATCTGCCTAAAGAACTGCAGGAGG
>DASTOW010000148.1:0-7549 GCA_035762425.1 Hyphomicrobiaceae bacterium
TAGCTCGCCGGTCCATGTGGCCGGCACGCGCAGTGTTGGCGAGCTAAGCCCGTGGCGTTCCAACCTCCCCCCTCAAGGGGGAGGCAAAGCTGTCGCGGCGAGGTAGCACCCATGCCGCCCGAGACCGCACAGAAGTTCGAGGCCCTGCAGGCGCAGGCACAGCGCCTGATGACGGTGTTCGCCCGCGCCGGCTACGAGCCGGTGGCGCCGGCCGTCATCCAGCCGGCCGCCCTGTTCCTCGACGTGGTCGGCGAGAGCCTGCGCGCACGCACCTACGTGTTCACCGACCCGGACGGCGAGGAGCTGTGCCTGCGGCCGGACCTCACGGTGCCGACCTGCCGGCTGCATCTTGCCCGCTACGCCGACGGCAAGGTGCCGGCGCGCTATTGCTACTCGGGCTCGGCCTTCCGCTATCAGCCGGCCGGCGCCGACAAGGCCCATCCGCGCGAGTTCCGCCAGGCTGGCATCGAATCGTTTGCCGTCGCCGACCGCGAGCAGGATGATGCTGCGGTGGTCGCCACCATCGCCGAGGCGCTGCGCGATGCGGGCCTGGCCCAGGTCACCCTGCGGCTCGGCGACCTCGGCCTGTTCAACGCCCTGCTCGACGCGCTGCCCATGCCGGCGCGCTGGCGCCGCCGCCTCAAGCACCAGTTCTGGCGGCCGGACGCATTTCGCGCCGAGCTGGCCCGGCTGACCTCGAAGGAGGCACTGACCGCACCGGCCCTGCCGGCGGACCTGGCCGACCGGCTCGACCCGACCGATCCAGGCAACGCTGTCGACATGGTCGGCGACTACCTTGACCAGTCGGGCATCGAGCTGATCGGCACCCGCTCGCTGGCCGAGATCGCTGCGCGGCTGGTAGCGCAAGCCGCCGACGCCCGCGAGACCCCGCTTGCCGCTGAGGATGCCGCGCTGATCGAGAGCTACGTTGCTGTGAAGGGCTCGGCAAAGACGGCGGCCCGCCGCATCGAGGAGCTGATCGGCGGCCACAAGCTCGACCTCAGTGGCGGCCTCGATGCCTTCCGCCGCCGTCTCGAGTTGCTGGGCCAGGCCGGCATCGATCTCGACGAGGCAGAGTTCGACGCCGAGTTCGGCCGCAACCTCGAGTACTACACTGGCTTCGTGTTCGAGCTGATCGCACCGCAGCTCGGGCCGAAGAGCGCGGTCGCGGGCGGTGGCCGCTACGACAGCCTGTTGGCCGAGGTCGGCGCGCCGGGCCAGGTTCCGGCGGTCGGCTCGTGCATCCACACCGAGCGTCTGCTCGCCGTCCTCGAGGGAGGCCGGCCGTGAGCGGCAAACTCGTGCTGGCGCTGCCCTCCAAGGGCCGCCTGATGGACCAGTGCAACGCCGCACTCGCCAAAGCGGGCTTCACCGTCGCCAAGGCCGGCCCCGCGCGCGGCTACAAGGGCGAGATCGCCGGTCTGCCGGACGTCGAGGTGAATTTCGTTTCCTCTTCGGAGATCGCGCAGTTCCTCAAATCGGGAAGCGCGCACGTCGGCATCACCGGCGAGGACCTGATCCGCGAGACCATCGCCGATGCCGACCAGCGCGTCGAGTTCCTGAAGCCTTGCGGCTTCGGCCGCGCTGACGTGGTGGTGGCCGTGCCTGCCTGCTGGCTCGACGTGCGGCGCCTGTCGGATGTGGAGGAGATGGCGCTCGCCTATCGCCGCGCGCACGGCCGGCAGGTGCGCGTGGCCACCAAATACATGAACATGACGCGCCGCTTCTTTACCCGCCACGGCGTCACGGGCTACCGCATCGTCGAGAGCCTGGGAGCCACCGAGGGCGCGCCTGCCGCCGGCCTTGCCGAACTGATCGTCGACATCACCACCACCGGCGCGACGCTGCGTGCCAACGGCCTCAAGGTGCTGGATGACGGCGTCATCCTGCAGTCGCAGGCCAACCTGATCGCCTCCAAGGCCGCGGCCTGGAGCCCCGACCTCGACCGTCTCGCCCGCTCAATCGCGGCCAGGCTCGGCGCCTGATACCGGTGCCATCCGGGAATAAGCGCCAGTCAATAGCCGGCCCACCTGCGGTGGCGGAAACATTTGCCGTTTGGCTTGGCCGCGGGGTATGCACAATGGTCTGGCACCAAGCAGCGATCTGGCACCAAGCAGCGACAAGGTGCGAGCGAGGCTCAACCCCAAGGACCTGCCCATGCGATCCCTCAAGACTGTTGCTGCTCTCGCGCCTGTCGCTGGCCTGGCAGTGATGCTGGCGGTGCCGCACGCCGCCCTTGCGCAGGCCAGCAACTGCGGCTGGTATGCCGACACGGCTATCAAGCAACAGCAGCAGAACGAAGTTCGCAAATGCGGCTTCAACGGACCCGAGTGGAGCGCCGACCGCGCGGCGCATCTCACCTGGTGCGCGACGCAGAGCCCCGATAGCTGGAAGGCTCAGGCGCAAAATCGCGAGCGCAAGCTCGCCAGCTGCAAACGCTGACCCACCTTACGGCCAACCTCGGTGCTCTATATCGCGCGTCCACACCACATGACGCGCCGTGCCCACCTCGGCGGCCAGAGCGCCCAACAAGCAGGCTCCCATGCTCAGCACACTCAGGTCGCTGAACGACCGCCTCTATGAGTCACCGAGCCTGCTGCTCGGCCTGTGCGGCATGTTCTGGGCTGGCAACGCCATCTCCAGCCGGCTCGCGGTCGGACAGATCACGCCGCTGTCGCTGGTGTTCCTGCGCTGGGTGCTGGTGCTCAGCGTGCTGTGGCCCGTGTACGGTGCGCAGGTGCGGGCGCACTGGCCCGCAATCAGGCCGAAGCTGACCAGCGTCATCCTGATGGGCACGCTTGGGTTCACCGCCTTCAACTTCCTGTTCTACGTGGCAGGCCACTACACCACTGCCCTCAACATCGGCATCCTGCAGGGTGCGCTGCCGATCTTCGTCATGGTCGGCGCCTTCCTTGCGCATGGCACGCGCGTGACCTTGATGCAGGTGGTCGGCGTGCTGATTACCTCGGTTGGCGTGCTCGTGATAGCCACGCACGGCACACCGCTTGCGGTGTTCGCCATCGAGTTCAATCGCGGCGATCTGCTGATGCTGCTGGCCTGCGTGCTCTATGCATTCTACGCCGTGGCGCTGCGCAAGCGTCCGCAGATCCCGGGACCGGCCTTCTTTACGCTGCTGGCTTTGATCGCAGCCGTCACCTCGTTGCCGCTGATCGTGGTCGAGGCGCTCACCACCGGCATCCAGCTGCCGACCACCAAGGGGCTGCTGGTGACGGCGTTTGTGGCGATCTTTCCCTCGTGCCTGGCGCAGCTCTATTTCATGCGCGGCGTCGACCTGATCGGACCCGGGCGGGCGGGGATATTCATGAACCTGGTGCCGGTGTTCACGGCGATCCTGGCGGTGGTCCTGCTCGGCGAGCCGTTCGGGATGTACCACCTTATCGCGCTGGTGCTGGTCATCTCCGGCATCCTGCTTGCCCAGCTGTCGGCGCGCGACGCGTGATTGCGGCGCCAGCTAGGCGGTGCATCAGCCAATGATGTGCACCTCGCCCGGCCGCAGCGCCGGGAACAGTTCCGGGGCGATCCCGTGCGCCTCACGGGCAGCGGCGAGGTCCAGCATCGGCTGATCGACGGCCTCGTCGGTGAGACGGAATGTGCCCCAGTGATGCCCGAGCGCACGCGGAGCACCAGACAGGCGCATCACCTGCACAGCCTCCTCCGGATTGATGTGGCTGTTGCGCATGAACCAGCGCGGCTCGTAGGCGCCGATGGGAATCAGCGCCAGCGCCAGCGCCGGGTGACGATCGCGTACGCGGCGGAAGGTCGTGCCGTCGGCGAAGCCGGTGTCACCGATGCAATAGATCTTGTGTGCGCCGGTCTGCAGCACGAAGCTCGCCCACAGGGCGTGCCGACGATCTTTGATGCCACGTGCCGACCAGTGCACGGTCGGCTCCACGTGCACCACGAGCCCATCGCCGAGATCAATCGCATCGTCCCAGTCGACGGCGGTTGCCGTGAGGCCCGGTATCTCGCGCGCCAGGATCGTGTCGTTGCCGAGTGGCGTAATGACGCGCGGGCGGAAGCGTTGCCAAAGCCGAGCGACGACCTGCGTGTCCATGTGGTCGTAATGATTATGCGTGATGAGCACCGCGTCTATTTTCGGCAGGTCCTCAAAAATGATGCCGGGATCATTAACACGCCGCGGTCCTATAAAGGATACAGGACCGACCTGCGGAGCCCAAACCGGATCAATCAGGACATTGCGGCCGCGCCCCTGAATTAAGAATGAGGCATGCCCGACGTAGGCAACGCGCACGCCTTCCCCGGCATGCGTTGCCGGCGGCTTATCGCGCAACGAACTTGGATAACTCTGCGGCCACGTCGCCGCGTTGCGCGGCCCGAGCCGCCACTTCAGCAATGCACCCGGCCCCTTCGGATACACGCCGTTCGGGTTGAAGAACTGCGTGCCGTCGAAGTGGTCCGATAGGGGACCTTGGTAATAGGCGTTGGCGCGCGTGCCGCGCAGCAGCGCCCAGCCACCTGCGCCGACCGCAGTGACGCCAGCAAGCATCTTCAGCAGACGACGGCGGCTCGGCATAAACCATCCTCGCAATTACACGTCCCATACAACCAAGGCGCGGCAGTTTTGCGTTCGACGCCGCCGCATTTGGTTACTATATGCTTACGCGACATACCAATATCTGAACCATTTAAGGACGCATGAAACATGAGTTTGGAAACAGTAAAGCGTAGTCCTGTGCCGTCGCATGCCAAGGTCACCGTTGCCAAAAAACCCAGCCTCGCCCGCCCGAATTTTCTGGATGAGATCACCGTTGAGCACGGGCCGGCAGACGTGCTTGGCAAATTCTTCCTAAAGGCCGACACGGCTGCGCGCGAGCGCGGCGTCACGCTGTCGTTTGCGCCTCTGCACGAGCTGCAGGACATCAATGATCGCAATCGCGAGACCTGGAAGCCGCTCGTTCCCTTGTTCAGCACGCGACACAACGACCTCGACCCCGAGCACTCGTTCTGCATTCTCGGCCGCAACCGCGCCGGTGAGGTGGTGGCGACGCAGGCTGCGCGCTTGTACGAGTGGCCCAACTCGTCATTCTATGATGCTGCGCGCAGCCTGCGGCTGTTCTATGACCATCCCGAGACGCAGGCTCTGCCCGGCGAGACGTGCAACGTCACGGCCGAGGCCGCCAAGTTGGTCAAGGGGCGCGTGGTCTTTTCCGGCGGCGGCTGGTATCGCCCGGATTTCCGCAAGCGCTGGCTGTCTGGCATTTTGCCGCGCATCTCGCGCGCCTATGCCTACACGCGGTGGAATTCCGATTTTACCACGACGGTGATGGACAAAGGCGTCGTCAACGGCGGGTTCCACAAGCGCTGCGGCTACAGCAACATCGAATGGGTGCTGGATTGGCGCAACACGCCGCTCGGAGACATGTACCTGGCGTTCTTGTGGATGCAGCCCGACGAGCTGATCTCAGACCTGCGCAACTTCCTTGAGACGTTCGACACGCAGGTCGATGCTGTCGTCGATAATCGACGCGCTCAGAACTGACAGCGGGCCCTTCTTCTTCTGCCCAGTCAGAATCAGACGGCGATAGCGCACGCGGCGGCGCCCGCCGTCTGGCCGATTGATGATGGCATCCACGTCTTCCAGGCATGGACCGCCGACGCTCATGGCGTCCTTGTAGGTGGAGGCGAGCCACTTGCCGTATGCGAAATCGATCTGATCCTCGAGCCGCAGTCCGGGTGCCTGTGACAGCCAAGTGTCGTTGAAGCTAAGGAAGCCCGGACCGATTTCCTGGAACACCAGGTTGGGCGATCTCTCGGTCGACTCGAGCAACGCGTAGCGTCCCTTCAGCGCTTCGCGCGTGATGCTCCACAGCTGTTCGCGTTGATCGAGATGGAAGGTCTCCGACCAAATGTTGAGCAGGCCGCGCAGAGGACTGCTGGAGGGCAGGTGGGCTGGATCGCGGCGCTTGCGCAGGAACTCGCCGGCCCGGTCCTCGTAGGTCGGGCCGCAATACTGCAGCAGCCGGTTCACGGCATCCTGCTTCTGGCCGAACATTTCGTGCGACCAGCCGCCTTGCTCCATGATCGACAAGAGCACGCGATCCACCGGCCGCTCCAGCAGCCAGTAGAGCAGGCCGCTGAAGGCCATCGGCGAGACGACCTTGGGCCGCATGCGGATGCGCAGCGAGCCCTGGCCGTCGTTGACGACCACGAAGCCCAGATTGCGCACGCAGTAGTTGAGCAGGTCCTCGCCGTAGAGAGATGCCTGCAGCATCTCCGCCAGGCGGTAGGACTGGCCGTCCAAGACCTCGCCACTGTCGTCGAAAACGATACTCTGCATGACCCGCGTGACCGACGTATACCGCCCAGCCCGACGTATACCGCCCAGCCCGTCGAACGCCAGGAGGGCTCTCGAGCGTCAGCCAAGTGCCTTAAGAATTAGTGTCTTCAATGAGTTAGACCAGAGGCATGGTGTCGGCCGGCGGCGTCAGCGTTTACAGACCGCAAACGGCAGCCCCGATGCGGGAAACAAAAAGGGCGTGCCCCGGCGGTTGTCCGCCGATGGCACGCCCGTCAACGCGGTGTTTAGCGTGTGACTGTGCGGCTTACATGCCCATGCCGCCCATGCCACCCATATCGCCGTGACCGTGGCTGTGCGCCTCTTTCTTTTTCGGCGCCTCGGCGACGCCAGCTTCCGTCGTGATCAGCAGACCAGCGATAGAGGCGGCATCCTGCAGGGCGGTACGCACGACCTTGGCCGGGTCGATGATGCCCTTCTCGAACATGTCGCCGTACTCGTCGTTCTGCGCGTCGTAGCCGAACGCACCGGCACGGCCCTCGAGCACCTTGCCGACCACGATCGAGCCTTCCACGCCGGCGTTCTCGGCGATTTGGCGGATCGGAGACTGCAGGGCCTTGCGCACGATGTTGATGCCGGCGTCCTGGTCCTCGTTCTCGCCCTTGACGCTGATGGTCTGGGCGGCCTTCAGAAGCGCCACGCCGCCACCGACGACGATGCCTTCCTCGACTGCGGCGCGGGTGGCGTTGAGCGCGTCGTCGACGCGGTCCTTACGCTCCTTCACCTCAACCTCGGTGGCGCCGCCGACCTTGATGACCGCAACACCGCCGGCGAGCTTGGCCAGACGCTCCTGCAGCTTCTCCTTGTCGTAGTCGGAGGTGGTCTCCTCGATCTGGGCCTTGATCTGGTTGACGCGGGCCTCGATCTCCTTCTTCTTGCCGGCGCCGTCGATGACGGTGGTGTTCTCCTTCTCGATGCGCACGCGCTTGGCCTTGCCCAGCATGTCGAGGCTGACGTTCTCGAGCTTGATGCCGAGGTCCTCGCTGATCACCTGGCCGTTGGTCAGGATGGCGATATCTTCCAGCATGGCCTTGCGCCGATCACCGAAGCCCGGAGCCTTGACCGCTGCCACCTTGAGGCCGCCGCGCAGCTTGTTGACGACGAGGGTGGCGAGGGCCTCGCCTTCCACTTCCTCGGCGACGATCAGCAGCGGCTTGCCGGTCTGCACCACCGCCTCCAGCACGGGCAGCAGCGGCTGCAGGCTGGCGAGCT
>DASTOW010000149.1:0-4045 GCA_035762425.1 Hyphomicrobiaceae bacterium
CCTGGATGCGCACGGCAAAGCGGAAGCGGTTCTTCTCGCGCTCTTTCAGCGTGGCCTCAATGGTGAGGACGGCTCCGACCTTGCTGGGTCCCAGGTGATCGATCACCACCCGGCTGCCGACGGTGATCTGGCCGGGCTGCAGCAGGTCTTCGACCATGCGAAAGCAGGCGACCTCGGCGATCTTTACCAGGTATGGCGTGGCGGCGACCGGCGGCATGCCGGGCAGTACGGCACCGACCGTGTCGGCCTCATGCACGGTGACCGCTTGTCTAAGGGTGGAGCCGACGCCGTCGGAGGGTTGCGCTTGCGGAGTGTCAAAGGACGCCATGAGTGTTCTGCCCGGTTTGAGACTGCGCCGGTTCGAGCCTACGACTGACCGAGCGGCGAACTCAGATGCGCCGCCGCTGCGGCTCCCAGCTGTGCTCGAGATTGTCGATCAGCTTCTGGTCGTAGAGGCACAGGCATTGCTGGCGCGAGTAGGTTGCCATGTAGCGCCGATAGACGTCCAAGGGTTCCTGGCCGACGCGCAGCCCCTTGCGGTTGCTCACCGTGCTGGTGAAGCCGGCACGCACCATCTGGTCTGTGTTGCGAACGATGGCCTGATCCATCTCAGCGTAGGGCACGACCTCGTCGCAGATCATCATGCCCTCAGGCGTGTCGGCGACGAAGCGGCGCTCGAAGAAGATGCCCTGCCGCGACAGGTGAACGCCAACCAGGCGCGGCAGCCGCAGAGGTGCCGAGCCGGGGATGAAACCTTCCTTGCTGGCCGGCAGGTTGAAGTAGGAGCCTGGTTCGGCGATGATGCGATCCATCACGCACAACAGCTGGCAGCCGCCGCCGATGGCGAACGCTTCCACCACCGCCAGCCACGGCTTCTCGACGTAGTCCTCGAATTGCTCGTCGTAGCTCGCGGACATCCAGTGGCCGCGATAGATCTTGTTGAGGAGGCCGAGCTCGCGCTCGAGGATGAACTCGACGAACGATATCTGCCCGTAATAGAGGTGCGTCAGGTTGATGCCGGCGTTGAATACGCGGCGGTTGGTGTACTTCGCGTGCTGGAGCACCCCGCCACGCAGCACGCCGACCTCGATCGCATCATCCAGGAGTACGAGGTCTACGGCGGTCTCCAACGCGTCGACCGCAGCATCGTCCTCGGCATTGAGGAATTTCGGATTGGTCAGGGTGACGATGCCTCGGTTGTCCTGGCGCTCAACGACGGCCGAGCCGAGATCGATCCTGCCCGAGCCGCGGAATTCGGCGAGCCGCTGCTCCGCCGCCCGCTTCGGTTTGAGCATGGCGTGCACGAGATGCCGGCCGCAGCGCTCATCGGCAAGCACGTAGGCAATGAACTGTCCCTGATCGATTTCCCTGCCTTCCTTGGCGAACTGCCGGTTCAGCGCTCGCTCCGCATCGATCTCGGCGCGGGTCGGCAATAGGCCTGGGTAGAGGTCCGCGGCCTTGTAGACGAGGTCGGCGACGCGCAGCGGCACCGTGCAGCCGCTGGTCAGCCTGTCGTACATCTCGGCGGCGTGGCGGCGGAAGAAAGCTTCCCGCACCTCGTGCGCCTTGGTTTTCAGGGCTTGAGCGTGCCCGCGGGCATCGGCCTTGCGATCAGGCGGCGCGCCAAGCTTCTGCAGGCCTTGAGCCACGGCCCCCAGATAGCGGCCGGCGGCGCCCGTATTCAGCGCCAAGGACGATCCCAGCACCGGCGCAGGCGCAATGTCGAACTGGCCTTCGGCTGCGGTGGCTTTGGTTGCGCTAGCCATGCTGCATCCTCCCGCCAGCTCGGGTTGGCCGGCTGTTTCTTGGTATAACAGTGTTCCAGTTTACGGGTCCGTCACGAGAGTTGTCAACAGCTGCGGCCGCATGTTTGAGCGGCGTTTGGGCCACAAGCTCCGTCATGCGTGCACGTCTCTTGCATCGCGCTGGTTGTGCTTTTATTGAAATTTCTAGAATAGTGTTCTATCTGAGGAATTCATGCAATCCGGCACTCCGCCGCCTATCTCAGCACAAGTCCGAGCGCGGGTACAACCTGGGCGTCGAGGCGTCCAGGGATCGAGCTACGAAGGCACCTCTATGGCAGGCAAGGCAGCGACGGCCACGCGAAAAGCCAAGGGCGGCCGCATTTCGGAAGTCTCGAGCATCCCCACCACCATCAAGAACCCAGAGCGGGTCGCCTATCGGCGCAACGAGCTGGTCGAGGTTGCCACCAAACTGTTCTTGGAGCGGGGCTTCCACGGCACGTCGATCCGCGACATCGTCAGGGCCTGTTCGTTCAACGTCGCCAGCCTGTACATGTATGTGTCGTCCAAGGAAGACATCCTGTTCCTGGTCGCCCAGGACCTGATGAACGACATCTCGCTGAAGTTGTCAGAGACGATACTTGATCCGGACTCGCCCGTGCGGTCGCTGGAGATCGGTTTTGCCAGCTACTGCCGGATCGTCAACCGCTATCGTCGGCAGGTGCGACTGCTGTATCGCGAGGTCGGCTTCCTGCCTCCGGACCTGCGCTCGAACGTGCTGGCCACCGTGTCGGGCGTGGTGACCTTCTTTGAGGGGATCGTGGAGCGAGGTGTGGAGGCCGGCGTGTTCCGCAACGTTCCGGTGCGCCTCGCCGCGCTCGACATGATGATGGTCGCGCACATGCTGGCGCTGCACACGCGCGAGGTGATGGAGGTCACCGAGCTCGACGGCTACATTAAGTTTCAGCTCGATTCCATTTTCGCGGGTCTGCTGGCGGCCGATGCCAAGCCGCGCCATGAGGCTCCGGCGCGGGGTCGCCGGAAGTAGGCGGTCACACAGCGCTGTGCCACGCATCGATCACGCGTCTGCAAGAGCGTGCATGCCCAAAGACGCGGCGACCATGATCGTGGTCGATCGGTCGTGGCCCGAACCACGGGTTCTGCTTGGCAAGCGGCACAGCCGGCACTTCTTCATGCCAGGCAGGTTCGTGTTCCGGGCGGCAGCGTCGATGCGTGCGACGGCGCGATGTCGATTGCGACCCCGCTGCATGCGCAGATCGAGGCCAAGTTGATGCGGCGGGTGGGGCGGCCGAGCCCGGAGTTTGCACGCGCGCTGGCGCTGGCAGGCGTGCGCGAGACTTTCGAGGAAACCGGCCTGAGTCACGGGGCTACTCAGGCGCCAGCCGAACAGCTCCAGTCGCGGCACGGGCATGCCGTTGGGGCCATTGGTGATGGCCGTCTCGTTGGTGAAGACCATAGCGATGAGGAGGCCCATGCCGAGCGTGGCGACGGCTAGGTAGTAGCCCTTGAGGCGGAGGATGGGCGGTCCGACCCACGAAGGCCAGCAGGCCGGCGATGGCAATGCCGCCAAGCACAGCCACCCAGGATGGTGTTGCAAGATAGGTCGGGCCGAGGGCGACGGCGTAGGCGCCGATGGCCGAAGAAGCCCGCGTGGCCCAAGCTGACCTGGCCGGCGAAGCCCATCAGCAGATTGAGACCGAGCACCGCCCAGCGCGTTGATGAACACCAGCGCCCATCGCGACGACGCAGCGGGAACATTGACCCGCGACGTGGCCCGCTACCTGGCGCTGTGGATGAGTTACGAGGACGTGATCCGCGTCGCCGATCTCAAGACGCGGCGCGAGCGTCTTGCGCGCGTGCGCAAGGAGGTTCGGGCCGGCGATAGGGACATCGTGCAGGTGGTGGACTATCTGAAGCCCGGCGTAGATGAGTTTGGCTCGATCCTACCGGCCGCGCTCGGGCGGCGCATGCTCGCGCTTGCACGGCGGCGCGGTGTGGTGTCCCGCTGGAACGTCGGGCTGCACATCTCCACGACGAGCGCCAGCGGCTTTCTACTGATGCGCTCGCTCGCCGGTCTCCGGTGGTGGCGACCCCACTCCATGCGGTTCAAGGACGAGCAGGCTAGAATTGAGCGGTGGCTGCGCGCGGTCGAGCAGGCGGCGCGGCGCGATCTCGGGCTGGCACTCGCGGTCGCGCAATGCGCCCAACTGATCAAGGGCTATGGCGACACGCATGCACGCGCTTTGCGCCACTTCGAGCTGATTGCGCAGACCTACTTCGAC
>DASTOW010000150.1:0-4616 GCA_035762425.1 Hyphomicrobiaceae bacterium
GAGATCTTGGGGCTAGCCGCGCCGAAGCGCGACTACTACGCCCAGACCGCACGCGGCAACCGGCTGTTCGAGCTGGGCCTCGGGCCAATCGCCTTGGCGCTGTGCGGCAGCGCCTCTCCTGACGACCAACGCATGATCGACAGGTGCGTGGCGGACGGCGAACGCGATGCATTTGCGGCGCGCTTTCTGGCCGCCAAAGGGCTGGCCTGGACTTCGCAGCTGCTGGAGCGGTGGCCGCGGCCAACAACTGCGCCAGCGCTCCCCACCACATCTCGCCCAATCGATCCGGCCGAAGGTAGCCCGGCGGCATCAGCCGCACCCCCAGACAGCGGCTCACCTTCGCCGAAGGCAGCGGCGCGGGCCGTCGTACCCCGCACCGACACCGCGCCGCTGCCTGGTCTGCCCGGCGGACCACCCATGCCCGAGCGGCTGTCGCCGTTTCGGGTAGCGCCGGCCAAGTCGAAGAGGAGCGGGCGATGACAAGCTTGCGCCGAATGTTGATGGCCGTGCCGATTGCCTCCGGCGTGCTCGCCAGCTGCCCATCGCCGTCCGTTGCCCAACTGAGCGTGTTCGACCCGGCCAACTACGGACAGAACCTGCTCACGGCCGCCCGTGCGCTCGAGCAAATCAACAATCAGGTGCGTCAGCTGCAGAACCAGGTGCTGGTGATCCAGCGCATGGACCAGAACCTGACGCAGCTCGGCTCCAGCATCTCACCAGATCTCCAGCGCACGCTGGCTGAGATCCAAACCCAGCTTCGCGCCGGCGAAAGCCTGGCGCTGCGCCTTGAGGCCACACAAAACGGCTACCAGCACCTGTTCCCGCAGCACGTCTCAGCCACCATCTCGTCCGATGAGGTGCTGCGCACTACCAAGACACGCTGGGACGAAGAATACGCCGCGCTCAAGCGCGCCGCCGTCCTGCAAGGCCAGATTGCCGACGGCATCGACATCGATGCGCGATTGCTCGGCGATGCCATGACCCGCTCGCGCGACGCCGTCGGCATTCTCGAAGCCACTCAAGCCGGCAACGAGCTCGTGGCGTTGCATGTCAAGCAATCGCTCGCCCTGCAAGGCCTGCTTAGCGCGCAGCTGCGCACGGAAACCCTGAGCAAGGCCCGGGACCTGGCCATCGACAATGAAGCCCGGCAACGCTTCAAGTCCTTCGTCGGGACGGGCTCACCCTACACAGCAAAAAGATGAGGCAACGATGAGTTCGACCGCACGTCGCCTGCAACGGCACACGCTTCGACGACGGCGATAGGCGCTCCTTTTTTCAATCTCCACCGCTGACAGCCCCGCGGCATGGCTCGTTGCCGCTGATAGCGAAGCTTTGTCTGCAGCCTTGAGGATTGCATGGACGATTTGGCGATCATCGATCGGTTCACCGAAACTTTCAGCCGCTATATCGACAGCGGCTTTGGCTTGTTGGCCGGTGACGTGGCGTTCCTGACCAGCGTGCTGGTGGCGATCGACATCACGCTTGCCGGGTTGTTCTGGGCCTTGATGGGCGAGGACAACGTGCCGGCGCAACTGATCAAGAAGGTGCTGTACATCGGCTTCTTCGCGCTGCTGCTCAACAACTTCAAGGGCCTGGCCGATATCATCTTCCAGTCGTTCGCCGGCCTTGGGTTGAAGGCATCAGGCGCCTCGCTGACGGCGGCCGACCTGATGCGGCCGGGCTTCGTGGCATCGACGGGATTCACCGCGTCGCGGCCCCTGCTGGAGAAGGCCGGCGAACTGGTCGGCATCACGTCGTTCTTCACCAACTTTGTGACGATCGTCGTTTTGATGCTGGCTTGGCTGATCGTGCTACTGGCGTTCTTCGTACTGTCGGTGCAGCTGTTCATCACCATCATCGAGTTCAAGCTGACGGTGCTGGCGGGCTTTGTGCTGGTACCGTTCGCGCTGTTCGGGCACACCGCGTTCCTGGCCGAGCGCGTGCTGGGCAACGTCATCTCGTCCGGCATCAAGCTGATGGTGCTGACCATCGTCGTCGGTATCGGCACGACGCTGTTCGGTGTGGCTGTACGGCCCGCCGGTGAGATCACGCTGACGCAGGCGGCGTCCTGCATCCTGGCGGCCATCGCCGTGTTCGGGTTCGCCGTGTTCATCCCCGCACTTGCCGCGGGCCTCGTATCAGGAGCTCCCCAGCTTGGAGCCGGCGCAGCCGTTGCCACCACGGCGGCGCTCGGCGGCACGGCCATCGCAGGGGCAATGCTGGCAAGCGGGGCCGCGCGCCTGACCGGGCGTGCCACCGGCGCAAGCGTGCAGACGGCGGCGGCGCTGACTGGGAGGGTCGGTGCCGCCTACGAGGCCGGCGGACCACGCGGCGTCGCCAGCACGACCGTGACGGCACCGGCATCGCGATTGATCGCGTCCGGCAGCGCGCCGGTCCGCGACGCTTACCGGCAAGGCGCAGCACAAGGCTACCGCGACGCCGGATCGGGTCCCGGTTCATCCGACGGCGGCTCGGGTGCCATGCCCGGTGGCTCGCCATCGTCCGAGGCTCCAGCCTGGGCCCAGAGCTTGGCACGGCGCCAGCGCCTGACGCAGGCGGGCCTCCTGGCAGCGGGGGCAATACGCGAAGGCGACCGCTCGGCAGGCGGCGGAGGGCCCGATCTCAAGGACAAGAGCTAGAGGAGGCACATATATAATGTCATTCAAGCGTTCGACCTTGCGCTACGGCGAGACGCCCGAGCCGGTCACCCCCTACCAGAAGGCTGCCCAGGTCTGGGACGACCGCATCGGCAGCGCGCGTGTACAGGCCCACAACTGGCGCTTGATGGCGCTGGGCTCGCTGGGGTTGTCGCTGATCCTGGCGGGGCTGTTGCTGTGGATCGGGCGGTCCGGATCGACCACGCCCTACATCGTCGAGGTCGATCCCAAGGGGGGCGCGCGCGCGATCGGGCCGGCGGCGGAGGTGTACAAGCCGAGCGACGCGCAGATCGCCTTCCACTTGGCGCGCTTCGTCGACAACGTGCGCTCGCTGTCGATCGATCCCGTCGTGGTGCGACAGAACTGGCTCAAAGCCTACGACTTCATCACCGACCGGGCGGCCATCACGCTCAACGAGTACGCCAGGGACAACGACCCGTTCGCCAAAGTCGGACGCGAGACCGTGGCCGTCGACGTCACCAGCGTGGTACGCGCCTCGGACACTTCGTTTCAGGTGCGTTGGCTGGAGCGGACCTTCGAGGGCGGCGCCCTCAAGGACACCAAGCGCCTGACCGGCCTGTTCTCCATCCTCATCGCGCCGCCGCGGACGGTGGAGGCCGTGCGCAAAAACCCGCTCGGCATCTACGTGCACAGTTTCAACTGGTCGCAGGACATTAACGCGGGAGAGCCGAAATGACCCGCTCTGGCTCGGTGGCAGCAATTGCGGCTCTTACGCTGATGCTTGCGGCGTGCGCGACGCGCGTGCAAGTGCCGGAGATCCCGGTGCTCGACAACCACGCCTTCAAGGCTGCCAAGCGCGAGCCCGAGCCAAAGCCACTCGTGAAGTACGTCGAGATCCCAAAGCCGCTGCCTCTGCCGGGCCAGCTGAAGCCGGTGACCAAGGTTGGCGACAAAGAGAAAGATGCGCGCTCGGCCAAGGAGCGTGTGGTCGGTGCGAATGGCGCGGCGCGCATCGAGCCGGTCAAAGACGGCTTCATCAATGCCATGCAAGTCTATCCCTATAGCAAGGGCGCCCTCTATCAGCTTTATGCGGCGGTCAATCAGGTAACCGATATCGCGCTCGAGGCCAGCGAGAAGCTGGTCTCGGTCTCGGCCGGAGACACGGTGCGGTGGGTGGTGGGCGACACCACCAGCGGCGAGGGCAAGGATGCGCAGGTCCATATCCTCGTCAAGCCGATCGGCGCCGACCTCGAGACCAACCTGGTCATCACCACCGACCGGCGCACCTATCACCTGGAGATGCGGTCCTCGCCGTCGACCTACATGGCTTCGGTGTCGTGGACCTATCCGGCATCCGAGCTTCTGGCGCTCAAGAAGCAGCGCGCGGAGGTCGAGGTGACCTCGACCGGTTTGGCCGATGTCGGTGTGAACCTCGAGCAGCTGCGGTTCCGTTACACGATCGAAGGCGACGCGCCGTGGAAGCCTCGACAGGTGTTCGACGACGGTGCCAAGGTCTACATCCAATTTCCGTCCGGCTTGAGCCAAAGCGAGGCGCCGCCGCTGTTCGTCATCGGCGCGGACGGCAAGTCCGCGCTCGTGAACTACCGCGTGCGTGGCACCACCTACATCGTCGATCGCCTGTTTGCCGCCGCCGAGCTGCGGCTCGGGACAGCGCCGCAACGCGTGGTCCGCATCATCCGCACCGATGCCGTGTGGCGCGAGACACAGCCATGACGACGCGCGATGCGACCGGCACGGCCGATGGCGCGGGCAAGGTTGCCCCGGAATCCCTGGAGCTGCGCGCCCGGCCGCAGCCGGTCACGCGCATCAATCGCAAGGTGCTGATCGGAGGCGCAGCGGTGGTGTTGGTGTTCATCTCCGGCATCGTGCTGGTGGCCCTAAAGCCGCCGAGCCTGCGCATCTCGGGTCCAAGCGAGCTTGTCAACCTCGAGCACAAGCCGATCAGCGATGCCTTGTCAAAGCTACCGGCAACGTATG
>DASTOW010000151.1:0-2570 GCA_035762425.1 Hyphomicrobiaceae bacterium
CGGCCTGCACGTCCTGGAGCAGGCGGAGGACGACAAGGCGCGCAACCGGGCGACCGCGCGCGTGCGCCTCGCCGTGGCGCCGCTCGGCGACCTGCCGCCCGCGAGGCTGCGCCGCGCCCTCATTGAGGCCCTGGAGCGCGGGGCAAGGCCGCATGCCGTGGTGCGGCGCTACCGCAGCGCGCCGGCGCCGCTGGTGCGCAACATGAACGGGGCCTGGCGCACCGGCCGCCTCGATGCCGTGCTCGGCGGCGACTTCGACCTGATCGCCGCCAGCGCGTCGGCGGCGGAGTGAGCGGGGTAAGTTGGGTTAGCGCGATAGCGCGTAACCCAACATCTTCCTTGTCAATGTTGGGGTACGGCCCTTCGGGCCTAACCCGAAGTTCCTGTGTAGGGGAGGTGGAGGTGGCGGCCAACTGGTGGAGGGTAAAGGCTTTTCGCCGGCATGCGCGCCCGAATGCACAGTGAAATGTAGTCATGTATGCGACGCTATGACTCAGCTGAGATGTGAGCGAATCATGGCTTCTATGCGTCATGCACATCGACACCATCCCGAACCGCAATTCGCGGCCGGCGTATCTGCTGCGCGAGAGCGTGCGCGAAGGCAAACACGTGCGCAAGCGGACGCTGGCCAATCTGTCGTCGCTTCCGCTCGAGCAGATCGAGGCGATCCGGCGCATCCTGAAGGGCGAGAAGCTCGGGCCCATCGAGGACACCCTGGAGGTGGTGCGCTCGCTCGCCCACGGCCACGTCGATGCGGTGCGCACGGCCATGCGCCGGCTCGGCTTCGACAAGCTGATCGACACGCGGGCCTCGCGCGAGCGTGATCTCGTGATGGCGATGGTGGCGGAGCGCATCGTGGCGCCGGAGGCGAGCAAGCTCGGCATGACGCGGGCCTGGGCCGACACCACGCTGGCGGAGGATATGGGTGTCGCCGATGCTGACGAGGACGAACTGTACGCGGCCATGGACTGGCTCCTTGAGCGCCAGGAGGCGATCGAGAAGCGACTGGCCAGGCGTCATCTGAAGGACGGCGGGCTCGTGCTGTTCGATCTCACATCGAGCTACTTCGAGGGCGTCACCTGCCCACTCGCCAAGATCGGCTACAGCCGCGACGACAAGCGCGGCACGCTGCAGGTCAACTATGGGCTTCTGACGGATGGGAGCGGTCGCCCGGTGTCGGTCTCGGTGTTCGAGGGCAATGTGGCCGATCCCAAGACGCTGCTGGGGCAAGTCGAGAAGGTGAAGACGAGCTTTGGCCTCGACCGGCTGGTGCTGGCCGGCGACCGCGGCATGATCTCCAACGTCCAGATCGAGGCGATGCGCAAGCTCGACGGCGTCGACTGGATCACGGCGCTGAAGAGCGGCGCCATCGCCAAGCTTGCCGATGCCGGGCAGCTGCAGCTCGACCTGTTCGACGAACGCAATCTGATCAGCCTGACGCACGAGGACTATCCAGGCGAACGCCTGATCGCGTGCCGCAATCCCGCGCTTGCCAGGCTCAGAGCCGAGAAACGCCAGGACCTGATCGCGGCCACGGTGCGCGAGCTCGACAAGGTCGTGGAAATGGTGGCCGCCGGCCGGCTCAAGGGCGCCGACAAAATTGGTGTCCGCGTCGGCAAGGTGGTCGGCAAATACAAGGTCGCCAAGCACTTCGACCTCACCATCAAGGACAGCTCGCTCGCCTTCAAGGTCAATGCCGAGCGCGTCGCAGCCGAGGCGGCGCTCGACGGGCTCTACGTGATCCGCACCAGCGTCGCCAAAGGGGATATGACGGCCGAGCAGGCGGTGCTCAACTACAAGCGGCTGGCCGAGGTCGAGCGCGCCTTCCTCACGTTCAAAGGCGTCGATCTCAAGGTGCGCCCGATCCGCCACCGTCTCGAGGCGCGCGTGCGGGCCCACATCTTCCTCAGCATGCTGGCCTACTACGTGCAGTGGCACATGATCGAGGCCTGGCAGCCGCTCACCTTCGCGGACGAGGCCGGCGCGGATGCCGCGCGCCTCAAAGATCCCGTCGCCCCGGCCCGGCGCTCGCAGGCGGCCCTCGCCAAGGTGCACACGCGCACGCTGGCGGACGGCACGCCGGCGATGAGCCTCAAGCGCCTGCTGGCGCATCTGGCCACGATCGTGCGCAACACCCTGCGCCCCAAGAGCGCGCGCCCCGGCGAGGCCACCTTCACCCTCACCACGCGACCCAACGCCAAACAGCAACAGGCCCTCAATCTGATCGCCGCCATCACCGTGTAGCCAGTAGCTTTCGTCCCGCTTCGATCTCAACCGATTGAAGCGCAAGGCAAACCGTCATTGGCCCCCGGGGAACTTCGGTCTAATGCTTGGCGGAGACGATAAGCTGCGCCGCCTTCGTGCGAGCGGAGGACACGGGGCGAACGACGATCTCGACGTCCTTGCCCAACGCCACCAGGAAACGCATCAGCCGCTCGACGGAGAATTGCCGAAAGTGGCCCCTTAGCATCTTGGAGACATCGGGCTGCTCGATGCCAAGGCGGCGGGCGGCTGCTGTCTGGGTCAGCTCCTGCTCCTTCATCACGGCGGCGATCTGGCGGACGAGTTCC
>DASTOW010000152.1:0-8668 GCA_035762425.1 Hyphomicrobiaceae bacterium
ACAGACAGCCAATCGTGTGCTCGCCGCAACGACGGTGGCGCCGCGGGGGAGACACTGCCGAGACAGCGTATTGCGCCGAGACAGCGAATTGTGCGGAGAAGGCGCGTCTGCGCCGAGACAGCGTATTGTGCCGAGAAAACGCATTGCCAGATGCTGTCACAATTCCACGACAGCGGGGCAACCCTTTGGGTTACCGACAAAACGTGCAAGGGCTACCGACAAAAAATGTGGGGCCAGCCTGAAGTCCCCCGTTGAAAGGAACCGAGACTGGCCCCTGCTATCTGAGGCAAGCTGCGGGGTTGCCGCCTCAGCTAGTTCGAGTGGCCATGCCACATGACCATACGATATATATCATTCGGACTACGACGTTAAGCGAAGAATTGCAAGTTGCCCCTGCACACGCGTGTTGGCAGCGGACGATAGCGGCGCAATAGTCACAAGCCGGAACAGAGAGAGGGAACTCGAAGGCATGCGTGCAACCGCGCAGCGCGATTTTTCAGGCACGGTGCTGATCGCCGATGATCACGAGGTGTTTCGCCTGGGCTTGGTGCAACTGTTGCGCAGCAGCCTGAAGGTAAAGAGATTTCTGCAAGCCGAGACCTTTTCTGAGGTGGCCGGCCACCTGAAGGATCCAGAGCTTGTGCTGGTCATCATCGATCTTGGCCTGGATGGCATGACGAGCGTCAAGGACCTCGTGCGCATCCGGCGGCAGCGCTCCGATCTGCAGCTTGTGGTCGTGAGCGGATCAGATGCGCGGGAAGATATTCTGCAGGCACTGTGGGCCGGCGTACACGGTTACATCGTCAAAACGCAGCACACCGACCAGCTGATCGACAAGCTGCGCTATATCCTTTCCGGCGAGATCTACGTGCCGCCGATTCTGGCCGAGCAGCCAGCACCGGAGGCGCCGCAGCAGCGCCTGACCAAGAAGCTGTCGAGCCGCCAGCACCAGGTGCTCAAGGGCCTGGTCGAGGGCAAGTCGAACAAGGAAATCGCCAAGGGGCTCAATGTCGCCGAGGGCACCGTCAAGATGCACTTGGCAGCGCTCTATCGCGTGCTGGGCGCGACCAATCGTGCGCACGCCGCCGCGCTCGGCAAACAGTTGATCGGCTAAGATTTTCGCTCAGCTGCTGGCTGGCAGCAACAGGGCCA
Source organism: Hyphomicrobiaceae bacterium (assembly GCA_035762425.1). Lineage (GTDB taxonomy): Bacteria > Pseudomonadota > Alphaproteobacteria > Rhizobiales > Hyphomicrobiaceae > AWTP1-13. The sequence goes on from DASTOW010000152.1 coordinate 1,153, forward strand.
GCTGGCGCCGCCCTGGCGCAGGCTCGCCATGCTCGAATGTATGTCCGAGCACCCGGCACACGTGCTCCAGAAGCACGGGACCGAGGCCGAGCGCGCCATCATCAATGCAATTCCCGCGCGCAGGAGCCAGCTGCACAAAGGCGCGTTTGGCAACCTGCGCATCAATGCGGGCGCCGGCAAACTCAGCCTCGAGCCTAACTCCGTCACCGCCGCGCCGGCATGTGAAGCCGATCTCGGGCCCGTCTGTGAACTCCATGGCAGTGATAAGGAGGCCGCGAGCGGCGACGGCCAGCAGCTTGGGATGGCTGCGCACCTTGCCTGCGATCTTGCCGACGCTCAGCCGGTGGCCTCGTCTTTCGGCAAGTTGCGCTGCCTCCTGCATGACGGGCTCGAGCACGTCGGCCACGTCGCACAAGCGCACGGTCTGCATCAGCACACCAGCCTCGATGCGCGACAGCGTGATCAAAATCTCGAGCATTTCATCAAGTGATCGCAACGCGCTGTCGATGTGTTTGGCGTTGCGATTCAACTCGGCAGGCGCGGCGCTGGCATCCAGTCCGCCAGCCAGCAGCAACGCTGCTTGCACCGGTTGGCGCAGGTCATGCGCGGCCTGTGCCCAGATATGCGCGATCGATGCCGGTTTGTCGCGATCTTGAGCCATGGGCAGTCCACCTCGATGGCGCCGTGTCAAAGCGTTCGGGAGCGGACCCGAAAGGTCAGCGCCGCACCATATGCGGGGTGCGCGGCCGCTGTCATCGCCGATTGAGGGAGGTCTGTCCCGCTCCTGACCATCGACCTAGGTCGTCCGGCCAAGCCGTGACGCCAGATAGGCAAGGCACATCGCGCCATCTAACATTCATGACGGGTCGCGGCCCATTTTGTAGCCAACGCCCGACCCGCTGCGTGCGGGATAGGCTCGGTGGCAAGCGGGACCACCGGGCCTTCGTTTTTTGCGCTGCACAAATGCACACCACCGCCAGCCATTCCTGGATCATTGGTCCGCCTGATCCCGCGGGCGCTGCTGGAATCGACGCCCAGTCGGCCGAGACGATGTATGCTGACGCCGCAAAGACTTGGCGTGCCGGCCAGGCGGCGCGGGGGCGGGGCAGTTCGATGCAATCCTCGATGACGGAGTTTCAGCGCAATCAGCTGGGCGTGGTCACGGGCGTGACGCCGGTCGCCATGTTCGGGCACATCCTCAACACCACCGTCCTGACGCTTGCACTCGCCGACTCGGTCCCCCCGACCCACCTGATGGTCTGGTGTGCTTATTCATACGGCGTGGCCTTGGTGCTGATCTTTCGCCACTTGCGTCGCCGCGGCCTGGTGGCGCGCGACTTTCGTCACGCCGCCAGGAGGGCCACCGTCAACGCGCTGTTTCTGTCCCTGCCCTGGAGTGCGGTTGCCGTCATGTACCTCGGCAACTTGGCAGCCGACGAGGAGCTGATCCTGGTGGCGCTCGGCGTCGGCATGGCTGCCAGCGGCACCATCCTGCTCTCGGCATTGCCCTCGGCCGCCATCACCTACATGTCCGGCATTCTCCTGCCGAGCGCCGTCAAATGCCTGGTCTTCCTCAATGGCCGAGGCTACCTGCTGCTTGGCATTCTGGCCCTGAGCTTTTGGGGCTTTCTGCTGGCTTTGATCCGCAAGATCACGCGCGAAATCAACGACCGCACGCGGGCCGATCTTACGCTCAAGGAGCGCGGCCTGCGGCTGCAGGAGGCGCTGGCGGCGGGCAAGGTCGTGGCCTTCTCCTGGGACCCTGCCAGCGGTTTTTCACATCGCAGCGGCAACGCCTCCCAGGTCCTGGGCTTTGGCCCGGAGGCCGGCGACCGCCGACGCGGCAAAGATTTTCTGGCCTGCCTGCACCCGGATGATCGCGCGCGCTTCGCCGCCCAGGTGAAGAACCTTTCCCCGCGCAATCCCTCCTACTCGGCCACCTTCCGCTTCATTCGACCAGACGGCCGCGAAGTGCTGCTCGAGGAGACCGGCAAGGCCGAATTCAACGCCAGCGGCCGCTACCTGCGCCTCAGAGGCCTGACGCGCGACATCACCGACCGCATGCGCGCCGAAATACGCCAGTTGCTGCTCGTGCGCGAGCTCGATCATCGCGTCAAGAACGTGCTGGCCACCGTTGCCATGGTTGCACAACGCACGCGCGAGCGCAGCAGCTCGATGGATCAATTCCTGCAGGTCTTCGATGGGCGCATCAACGCCATGGCCAACGCGCAGGCGCTGTTGAGCCGCAGTCACTGGCAGGGCGTGAGCCTGGCAGATCTGATCAACAACTCGCTCGCCCCCTTTCGCGTCGATGGCTCGAGCGTGGAGGTCGAAGGTCCGGCCGTGCTGCTGTCGGCGGATGCCGTGCAGCCGATCGCCATCGTGCTGCACGAACTGGCAACCAACGCCTCCAAGTACGGGTCGCTGACAACGCCGGAAGGCCGCATCGCCATCCTTTGGCGGTTGCCGGAAAACGGCGCCCAGCCCGACCTCGTGCTGGAGTGGACGGAGAGGGGAGGGCCCCCCGTGACCGCCCCCGCCGAGGTCGGATACGGTACCGGCGCCATTCGCAATCTAATCCCTTACGAACTCGAGGGTTCAGTTGATCTGGCCTATGAGGCGGATGGCGTGCGCTGTCGCATGCGGCTGCCGTCCAAGTGGCTGCTGCCAGCCGAAACGGCCACGCAACCTGTCAGTGAGCCTGATCTGCACTCATCACGCGCTGCAGAGTTGCCTGCAGCGCCGTCGCAGTGAACGGCTTGTGCAGCGTGGCGGTGACCTTCTCCAGCGACTGCGGCAGGTCAGGGTAGCCCGAGATCACGACAACGCGAATGCCGCGCTCATGCAACCATTCCATCAGCGCATAGGCCATCTCGCCCTTGAGGTTGACGTCGACCAGCGCCACTTCGGGACTGCGCTCGCGCACCAGCTGGCGGGCGGCCTCCGTGGTGGCAACCGGCCCGGCTACCAGCATGCCGAGTTTCTCAAGCGACAGTCGCAGGGCGTCGGCGACCTGCCAGCCGTCCTCCACCACCAGAACGCGTACTCCCCGCAGACCTGACGGGTCGTCGTGAAAAGGCTCGCTCGCGGCCAAAGACATGCAGCTGTTCCCCCACCCGGCTGCCACGAATCAGCATTGTTCGATGCCTTTGCGGCGAATCGAAGTCATCTGCCCACGTGCCCTGCCTGACCAATCCCCCAGGTGATCGGTCAAGCTAGCCCTATTTCGCGCGCGGCGCTAACGGTGAGGTCGACAGGCGCCAAAAGCTGATGGACACTACGTCCGCAATGCGCCGCAGTAGGCTTCGATCCGGTAGCCTTCGGGGTCGACCACAAAGGCGGCGTAGTAGTTGGCACCGTAGTCGGCGCGCAGGCCGGGTTTGCCGTTGTCCTGCCCCCCAGCCTGCATCGCCGCCGCATAGAAGGCATCCACGCTTTCGCGGGTCGGAGCGGCGTAGCAGAAATGCAGGCCCGACTTGGCATCGGCCGGCACAGGGCGCTCGGCGGCGCTGATCCACAGTGTGACGGCCTTGCGCCCATAGCCGAGCGAGCCTTCTGCCTCGCTCAGGCACGTGTAGCCGAGCGGCGCCAGCGCCGCGTCATAGAAGCGCTTTGCCCTGGCGATGTCACGGACGCCGATTGAAACGTGGTCAAGCATGGTGAGCTCCTGAGAAGGTTGCGGGTGTCAATGTTGGACGCGGCGTGCCAGGAATTGCGCCTGCAGATGCCAGGTGGTGCCGCCGTCCTGCGAGCGCTCGCCGAGCCAGCAAAACGAGTCTGGCTTGATGCGTGTAAAGCTCCAGCGCACGAGATGGCCCGCATCGTTCCTGCCTTCCTGCACGATGTCATCGCCGCGCGCGCGACCGATCTGGCGCGTGTAGAACTGGCGCAGCGGATCGCTCCACAGGATGTGCCAAGCATCGATGCCGGGATCGTAGATGCGCAGCGTCGTGCCGTAGAACACACCGGGCAGGATCCAGACGTCCTGGATGGCGCGGCCTTCAAGCACCCAGCCGAAATGAATCTGGCCAGTTCCCTTATGCTCAGTTCCGTCGTCGGCGTGGACAACGGCGTCCATCTCCCATTGCCCGATCAGCCAGCCGTACAGGCTGAGCTTGGCGGCACGGTCGGGAGCTGGACCGGTGCTGTGCAGGGCAGTGGTGAATGACGAGGTGGCAGTCATGCTGGCCTCCGTCGCTGGCGATCTACCTTCTGCCTAGACCCGAACGGGTCGCGGCCGCTTGGGAAAAATTGCTAAAGTGAGATGCGGCCGCCCTCGATCGAGACACGTTATTCAACCCAGGCATTCAACCCACGCAATCCTGCCCGAGGCTCGATGCATGACCACCACCTCGCACCTGCTCGCCAAGGGCCCCGGCTGGCGCGTCGAAGATGTCGTCTGCAGCGCCGGCCCGCGCGACCGCTCGTTCGAAGAGCGGCACGACAGCATATGCATTGCGGCGGTGTTGGCGGGATCGTTTCAGTACCGTACCGGTCAAGGATCGGCGATGCTCGTGCCTGGGGCGCTGCTGCTCGGCAATGCCGGCCATTGCTTCGAGTGCGGCCACGAGCATGGCGTCGGCGACCGTTGCCTGTCGTTCCACTTCACGCCTGAGTTCTTCGAAGCCGTGGTGGCATCGGTGGCGGGTGCGCGGGGGTTGGCTTTTCCCGTGCCGCGGCTGCCGCCGCTGCCATCGCTGATACCAGTCATCGCAGCGGCGCAGGCGGCAGGCGGCGCCGGCGACGCAGCGCGGCTCGAGGAGCAGGCGGTTGCGCTCGCCGGCGTTGTCTCGGCCACGCTGGTCGACGCCGGCAAGCCGCCCCCTGCACCGAGCCGCCGCGACCAACGCCGCATCTCGGCCGTGGTGCGGCGCATCGAGAGCGACGCGCACGACGCCCTACCCTTGCTCGGCCTGGCGCGCGAGGCCCAGATGAGCCCGTATCACTTTCTGCGCAGCTTCCGCTCCGTTGTCGGAATGACGCCGCATCAGTTCGTCCTGCACACCCGGCTGCATCGGGCGGCGGTTGAGCTATGCCGGTCGAAGCAGGACATTGGCGCAATCGCGTTCGCCGCCGGCTTCAATGACCTGTCGAGCTTCAATCGACGCTTCCGACGCCTCACGGGCAAAACTCCAACCGCCTATCGCGCCACCTCGGCTCGTCGTTAGGACGCCACGTCCCATCCTGTTCTTTGCTAGTCACGATCGCGCGATCACGCGCGTCCAATGCTCGGACATGCTCGCTTCTCCTCCGCTTCTTGCTGTGAGCAGCGCGCTCCTCATGTAGACAGCAGTTGCGGGCGACATGCCTCGGTTGTACTTTGCAACTGCGGGACTTGCGTGAGGGATTGCGCGTAGGAGGCATCACGACCAAGTCGGCGATGCGGAATGCGGCGCAAGCAAACAGTTCTTCGCTGTCCTGCTCGACTCGGGCGTTGTTGTTGATGCCTTCAGCGACTTCTTTCGCGCAAACAGGAAGTGCTTGAGCGGCTCGCGCGAGCTTACGCATCGATGCGGCAGCGGACGTGAGGGTGCTCCATCGAGCCGCAATCGATTTGTTCAGCATTGGAATGCGCCTGATTGGCATGAGCCTGGCTCCGGCGCCGTGAATGTTATCGTGTCGACGTTGCCAAACCGTGAGTGACTCGACACGCAGTGACGTGGATGGGAGGGAAGCGGTGACTGATGCGGCACCACCCCGGGCAAGAGATCAGCGACGCTTGCTTCCTCTGTATCTCCTCGTCACGGCTGGGTTGGCGGATGCAACGCTGGGCTTGACGGGGGCATCGCCGGCGACGGCGCAGTCGTTGGATCGGCCGATTGTCAGCATCGCCGCCACGGTGACCGCAGAGGCCTCCATGCAGGCTCCGTTCCCCGTTCGCGTCGGCCCTCCCTCGTCGATCCCGCGCGACAGCTTCGTCAAGGTGCGCGGGCTGCCGCCCATGGCGGCCTTGTCAGAGGGCCACACCATCTCCCCTGGGTCGTGGGCTATCGCTTTGAACGCGCTGCCTAACCTGAAAATACTGGTACCCGCCGGCGTGACCGGCAGCGCCGACATCGTGGTCTCGCTGGTCGGCCTGGACGGATCGGTGCTGGCCGAGGCGAAATCGACGCTGGTGGTGCGCAGTACCGCGGCGTCGGCGCCGAAAGCGCCGCCTGAACGTCGCGACCCGGGCCTGACGCCGCAGGATCGGCAGCGCGCCCAGGGGTTCGTCACCAAGGGTGAGGAACTGATGGCCGCCGGCAATGTTGAAGCCGCGCGCCTGTTCTACGAGCGCGCGGCCGACTTGGGTTTGGCGCGAGGGGCGCTGGCGCTGGCGGCGACGTTCGATCCCGATTGGTTGGAGCGCCGTCAGGTCGTCGGTGGCTTGCGGCCGGATCCGGCGGCTGCCAAGCGCTGGTATGAGCGCGCCCGCGAACTTGGCGCCGATGAAGCCGAAGAGCCGCTCAGGCGACTGCTGACTGCGCGCCAACCCTGAGGTGCGCGCCGCCTGCGCGGCGCGCATGGTTCGCGCTTCAGTTCTTCCGCATCCATTCCTGGAATTCGCGGAACATGCGTTCGCGGTCGGCGGGATTGTCGCCGCGCTTGGCCTGCTCGCCCAGGAACTGGTCGAAGCGCGTACGCATGGCGGCGGCCGTCTGCTCGCGATGCCGGTCGAGCCACTCCTGGGCCGGTGCAAAGCGTGTCCAGCCGGGCACGGTCCCCGCCAGGTTGACGGTCTTCCACGAGGCCTGCCGGGGCGCCTTCAGAAACTCCGGAAACTTGCCGAAGAAGGCATCGACGAACTTGGCGTTGCGGTTGTAGCGCATTGACCCCTTCGGCCAGTTCAGCGTGACCAGGATCGTGTTCATGCCAACCGTCTGTATCCGCTTGTCTTTTTGAATCAGGGTCGGATAGTCCTCGCCGGTTAGACGGCTTGGCAGAAGCTCAGCTTCCAGTGCCTGCGGGTAGGGTACCTCGACGAACTTGAAGCCCGACTCCGGTCTGATAGAGGCGTAAGCCGGAACGATCTTGGGGCAGATGCACACCGTGGCGTCGAGTTCCTTCTGGCGCATCTTCTCGATGGCATCGGGCTGCGGAAAATTGAAGACCTTCACGTCGATGCCGAGCGCCTTGAAAATGTAGGCGCCGGCCATGGCGCTGGAGCTGCCGGCGATATGGAAGCTTACGCGCTTGCCCTTCAGCTCCTCGATCGAATTGATGTCCGGCTGCACCAGGACGTGCGCTTCCTCGGTGGTAAGCGGCGCGATGTACACGATCTGGCGCTTGAGGTCGTTGCCGAGCTCTCCGCTTGCCAGAAATCCATTCAGGACTCGCACGTTGGTGAATGCCAGGTCGATGCTGCGCAGGTAGACGAGATCGCGCACGTTCTGCACGCCGGTGCTGGTCGTAACGGACACGACGCGCAGCTTGTCGTCGCTGGTGACGATGCCGATGTCGTTGGCAAGCGAGTTGTAGGTGGCTCCCAGGCTGCCGCCCGCAACGAATACCGTGTTCTCGTTGATCTGATCGCGGG
>DASTOW010000153.1:0-35364 GCA_035762425.1 Hyphomicrobiaceae bacterium
AGGAGCAGCATGTTGCGGCCGAACTCCTCCGGGTTGCTGATTTGATAGGCCGAGAAGTCGACGGCAACTGGGACGGGCTTTGCTGTGTCTGGGGCTTTTTTCTGCATCGGTCCGCTCGAATCAATGGCACCACGCCGGCGCACCATAAGCCGTATTTAGTGATCGGGTCGCAACTAAGCCAAAAATACCTATGCATACATGCCGCCGCCCGGAAGAATCGGATAGCGACTGGCCCAGTACCTGCAGACAATCCGGGGGTCTAGTGCTAGAACCCCGTCCGCTGAGGAAGGCGTTGGTTCAGATGGCAATGCGTTGCAAAATAGCCGTTGCGCTGGTCGGCTTGGCGGCTCTTGCGGGCTGTGCCGAGACCATGCCGCTTGCCCAACTGCCGGATTTCTACAAGCTGCCCGAAAGAGTGCTAAGCAAAGACGAGCAGCAGAGCAAGGTTAACGACATGGTTGAGAAGGGCCAGACCCATCGGGCCGAGGCAGCCAAGAAGATCGAAGGCAAGTAGGCCGCCTGCGGCCTTCGTCATGCAGCCTCCGCCTCAACCACAGCCACTACGGTTAGTCACGTGATCGAAGAATTCCACCGCGTAAAGCGCCTGCCGCCCTATGTGTTCGCCGAGGTCAACCGTCTCAAGGCTGCGGCCCGCGCGCGGGGTGCCGACATCATCGATCTGGGCATGGGCAACCCTGACATGCCGACGCCCCAGCACATCGTCGACAAGATGGTGGAGACGGTCGCCAAGCCGCGCACCAACCGCTATTCGGCCTCCAAGGGCATCCCGGGCCTGCGCAAGGCCCAGGCCGCCTACTACGCGCGCCGCTTCGGGGTGAAGCTCAATCCCGAGACCCAGGTGGTGGCCACGCTCGGCTCCAAGGAAGGCTTTGCCAACATGGCGCAGGCCATCACGGCGCCGGGCGACGTCATCCTGGTGCCGAGCCCGACCTATCCTATCCACGAGTTCGGCTTCATCATCTCGGGCGCTTCCATCCGCCACATCCCGACCGGGATCGGCGAGGTGCGCCCCGAATCCCAGGACCCGGGCACGGCGTTCCTGCGCGGCGTGGAGCGGGCCGTGAAGCACTCCATCCCCAAGCCGCTGGCGATGGTGCTGAGCTATCCGTCCAATCCGACGGCGACCACGGTGAGCCTCGACTTCTACATGGAGGCGGTGCAGCTCGCCAAAAAACTCGACCTGATCATCCTGTCCGACATCGCCTACGCGGAAATCTACTTCGACGACAATCCGCCGCCCTCGGTGCTGCAGGTGCCGGGCGCGATGGATGTTACCGTCGAGTTCACGTCGCTGTCCAAGACCTACGCCATGCCCGGCTGGCGCATGGGCTTTGCGGTCGGCAACGAGCGGCTGATCGCCGCGCTGGCGCGCGTGAAGTCATACCTGGACTATGGCGCCTTCACGCCGGTGCAGGTGGCGGCTGCGGCGGCGCTGAACGGCCCGCAGGACTGCGTCGATGACATCCGCAAGATCTACAAGACGCGCCGGGACTGTCTGGTCGACAGCTTTGCCCGAGCGGGCTGGAAGATACCGGCGCCCGCCGCCTCCATGTTTGCCTGGGCCCCGATCCCCGAGCCTTACCGCGAACTGGGGTGCATGGAATTCTCCAAGCTGCTGGTCGAGAAGGCCGATGTGGCCGTGTCGCCGGGGCTGGGCTTTGGCGAGTACGGCGAGGGCTATGTACGCATCGCCCTGGTGGAGAACGAGCACCGCATCCGGCAGGCTGCGCGCAATATCAAAAAGTTCCTCGCCCGTCCGCCGGAAACGATGCATAACGTGATCCCCATCCCACACAAGGCATCGCGTTAGCGTCTCACATGAGCCAGCCGCTGAGATTGGGCGTCGCCGGGCTCGGCACGGTCGGCGCGGGATTGCTGAACCTGCTCAAGGAGCACGGCGAGCGGCTGACGCAGATGCTCGGCCGCGCCATCGTTGTGGAGGGCGTGTCGGCGCGCAGCCGGACCAAAAAGCGCAGCGTGTCCCTGGACGACGTGAAATGGTTCGGCGAGGCTGAGCGTCTCGCAGTCGATCCCTGCATCGATGTGTTCGTCGAGCTGATCGGCGGCGAGGAGGGTGTGGCCAGGCAGGCGGTCGAAGCCGCTCTCAAAGCCGGCAAGCATGTCGTGACGGCCAACAAGGCGCTGCTCGCCTATCACGGTCCCGAGCTTGCCAAGCTCGCCGAGAAACACGATGTGGCCCTTAACTTCGAGGCGGCGGTGGCGGGCGCCATCCCGGTCATCAAGACGCTGCGCGAGTCGCTGGCCGGCAATCAGGTGCGGCGCGTCTATGGCATCCTGAACGGGACCTGCAACTACATCCTCACCAAGATGCAGGAGGAGGCCAGGCAGTTCGCGGATGTCCTCGCGGAAGCGCAAGCCAAGGGGTACGCGGAAGCCGATCCGACCTTTGATATCGGCGGGTTCGACACCGCGCACAAACTGGCGCTGCTGACCAGCCTGGCGTTCAGCACGCGCGTGGCCTTCGACCAGATCGACGTCGAGGGCATCCAGTCCATCACGCAGGCTGACATCGAGGCTGCTGACGAACTCGGCTTCCGTATCAAGCTGCTGGGCGTGGCGCTGCAGACCGAGAGCGGCATCGAGCAGCGTGTACATCCGGCCATGGTGCCCAAGCACTCGGCGATCGCCGAGGTTTCCGGCGTCACGAACTGCGTGGCTGTCGACGGCGACTTCGCCGGCAACGTGCTGCTGGCCGGCGCCGGTGCCGGCGCGCGCGCCACCGCGTCGGCCGTGGCCAGCGACATCGTTGACATCGCCCGCGGCGCCAAGTCGTTCCCGTTCGGCGTGCCGGCAACCAAGCTCAAGCCTTACAAGCGCGCCAAGCTAGGCCAGCACCAGGGTGCCTATTATGTACGGCTGTCGGTTTTCGACCGTCCGGGCGCCATGGCCAGCATTGCCAAGCACCTGGGGGATCGGGAAGTTTCGCTGGAAAGCGTGGTGCAGCGGCGCCCGCGCGGTGCGCGGCCCGGCATCGACGCCAAGCCGAAGCCGGGGCTTCCGACACCGGTCACATTGATTACCCATGAGACGACGGAAGAGGCCATTCGTCGCGCCCTCGACGCCATCCACAAGGACAGGAGTGTGGTGTCCGAGGCGCCGCAGATGATACGTATTGAGCCGATGTAAGGAGCGTGGATCTCTTGGCCGGGGACGGAGGCACACAGCATGGCTAGCAGCGACAGCGGCAAAGGTGGGCTCGAGCGCGTCCTGGTCGGCGAGGTGGCGCGTGTGACGGAGGCGGCAGCCATCGCGGCGGCGCGCCTGCGCGGGCGGGGTGACGAGAAGGCAGCCGACAAGGCGGCCGTTGATGCCATGCGCACGGAGCTCGGCAAGGTCCACATCCGCGGTCGCGTCGTGATCGGCGAAGGCGAGATGGACGAGAGCCCGATGCTCTACATCGGCGAAGAGGTCGGCATGGGCGACGGCCCGGAGGTCGACATCGCTGTCGATCCGCTGGAAGGCACCACCATCTGTGCCAAGGCCATGCCGAATGCGCTGGCGGTGCTGGCAATTGCCGAGCGCGGCGGCCTGCTCAATGCGCCGGATATGTATATGAACAAGATCGCCATCGGCCCCGGCTATCCGGAGGGCATCATCGATCTGGACAAGCCGCCGGCCGAGGTGTTGGCCGCCATGGCCGAGGCCAAGGGCGCGCGCATTTCCGAGATCACGGCGTGCATCCTCGATCGGCCGCGCCATGCGGAGCTGATCAAGGCGGTGCGCGGCGCTGGCGCCGGTGTGCAACTGATCCCGGACGGCGACATCGCCGGCGTAATCTGGACCACCGATCCCAAGGAGACGGGCATCGACATCTACCTGGGCTCGGGCGGGGCGCCGGAGGGCGTGCTGGCGGCCGCAGCACTGCGCTGCATCGGCGGGCAGGTGCAGGGCCGGCTGGCGCCGGAGTTGCACTCGGAAAAGGAGAGGCCGGCCCTGATCGAGCGCGCCGCCAAGATGGGAATCAAGGACATCCGCCGCAAATACTCCATGCAGGAGATGGCCTCCAGCGACGTGATCTTCTCAGCGACCGGCGTGACCGACGGCTCGCTTCTGGATGGCGTGCATTTCCGACAGGGCTTTGCCGAGACCGAGACGGTTGTCCTGCGCTCCAAGACCGGCACGGTACGCCGCATCAAAACTACCTTCCGCATGATTGGCACCAAGGCAACCCCGGGCATTTGAGCCGGCTTGGCGTTCCGCGATCTCGACCACGTGCCGGCTGCGGCCGGCGCGCGCCATCAGCAACAAAGCCGGCGGGGTCAGCCGATCGGGTGATGCCGGACACCGCTCGCTCTGCCATAAGCATCGGCCCGCTCGTTGAGCGGGCGGCGCCTACTGGTGGGAGAACTGCGGCATGGACGGGCGTGTGTGGCTGGTGGCGCAGCGCATGGCCCTGGTCGCATGGTTGATCGCATCGCTCACAGCTGCAATCGCGCCCGTCGCGGGGCAGGATTTGGTGTTCAAACCGGAACTCTTTGCTTTTGCGAGTGGTGACCTCGACCTCAAGGGCTTCATTTGGAAGCCGGAGGGTGCTGGTCCTTTTCCCGCCCCCCTCTGGAACCACGGCAGCGAAAAGAAACCAGGAGCCGTCCATCCCGTTGCCCGGTTTTTCGTGGCGCGCGGCTATGTGTTCCTTGTGCCTCACCGGCGTGGCCAAGGGCGATCGCCAGGCCCCTATATTATGGATCAATTGCGTGCGGCGGGTTCGCGTGCAGAGCGCAGCCGCATGCTCGTCAAGCTGCATGAGGTGCAGCTTCGCGATCAACTGGCCGCCCTTAGCTACCTGAAAGGCCTCTCGTTCGTAGATCCGCAACGGCTGGCGGTGATGGGATCTTCTTTTGGTGGCATTCAAACCATGTTGGCGGCCGAGCGAGGGTAAGGATACCGGGTCGCCGTGAATTGCTCGGGAGCTGCGCAAACTTGGGGCAACGCTCCAGATCTGCAGCGACGATTGATCGCCGCCGCGCGGAGCGCGGCCATGCCTGTCTTCTTTCTGCAAGCTCAAAACGACTATGATCTGACGCCGAACCGCGTTCTGAGCGCGCAGGTCAGATCTGCCGGCAAGCCGGTGGAGGCCAAGGTCTACCCGGCCTATGGCTCCAGCGCCCGGGAGGGTCACAGCTTTTGTGCGCGCGGCGCCGATGTCTGGGGACCAGACGTCCTCGGCTTCATCGAAGCTCATGCGAAGTAACCGATCTGGCGTCCTGGGACGCCCGATCCATCGGTGGCCGGGCGCGCACCAATCTGTGGAAGAGCGCCCCGAATCGATGTGCCTGCCGGGCCGCACGGCGTAGTGTCGCCGTAGGGCAGCGGCAGGGGGCACATGGGGGCAGTCCGCAAACTGAGGCCAGCCGATGGTGCCGGCGGCGCCTATCTGGGCGTCGAGGCGTCTGCGCGCGGCATGCGCTGGCGTGAGCGGCTCGATCCCATCGCCGCCAAGACGGCCGCGGCCATCAGCCAGCGCCATGCTCTGCCGGAGCTGCTAGGGCGCGTGCTGGCCTCGCGCGGCGTCCTGGTCGACGACGTGCCGGTGGTGCTCGATCCCAGCATCAAGGTGCTGATGCCCGATCCCAGCACGCTGCATGACATGGATAAGGGCGCGGCGCGGCTGGCCGATGCCATTCAGCGGCGCGAGCACATTGCCGTGTTCGGCGACTACGACGTTGATGGTGCATGCTCGTCGGCCCTCATGCAGCGCTTCCTCGGTGCGCACGGCCTCGAGGCACGCATCTACATTCCCGATCGGCTGTTTGAGGGCTACGGCCCCAATCGGGCGGCAATCGAGACGCTGGCCAAGGATGGCGCCAAGCTGATCGTCACGGTGGATTGCGGCACGACCAGCATCGCACCGCTGGCAGTGGCGGGCCCGCTCGGTGCGGACGTGGTGGTGGTCGATCACCATCAGGCCGACGAACGGCTGCCGGACGTGGCGGCGATCATCAATCCCAACCGGCAAGATGATCTCTCGGGCCTGGGGCATCTATGCGCGGCAGGCGTCACCTTCATGCTGCTGGTGGCGACCTCGCGGCATCTGCGCCTGAACGGGTACTACACCGCGCAAAAGCCGGCGCCCGATTTGCTGGCGCTGCTCGATCTTGTCGGGCTGGCAACGGTCTGTGACGTGGTGCCGCTGAAGGGGCTCAACCGCGCCTTCGTGACACGCGGCCTGCAGGTCATGCGCCAGCGCCGCAATATGGGGCTGAAGGCGCTTGCCGACGCCGCCGGGCTGGCGGTGGCGCCGACGCCCTATCATCTGGGATTCGTGCTGGGGCCGCGCATCAATGCCGGCGGACGGATCGGCGACGCGGCGCTGGGCGCACGCCTGCTGGCGACCGAAGACGAGATGGAGGCGGCACGCATCGCTGTTGTGCTCGACAAGCTCAATCGGGAGCGCAAGGCGGTCGAAGCGCAGATGCTCGACGAGGCGGTGGCCTTGGCCGACCGGCTGGTGGAGGCCGACCCGGACGTGCCGCTGCTGCTGCTCGGCTCGCAGAGTTGGCACAAGGGCGTGGTGGGCCTGGTCGCGAGCAGGCTGGTGGATCGGTTCCGCCGCCCGGCCTGTGCCATCGCCTGGGACGCCAAGGATGAAGGCACCGGATCACTGCGCTCGATCGACGGAGTCGATATCGGCGCGGCCGTGCGGGCGGCCGTGGATGCTGGCCACCTCAGGAAGGGCGGCGGCCATGCCATGGCGGCTGGCCTAACCGTTGCGCGCGGGCAGTTCGCGGCGCTCGAGGCGTTCTTGCGCCAGCGCCTGGCGGCGAGTACGGGTGTGGCGCGCACCGCAGCGGCGCTCGATCTCGATGGCGCACTGACGCCAGTCAGCGTCACCGACGAGCTGATGGGGCTGATCGACCGCGCCGGCCCGTATGGCCAGGGCAATCCCCAGCCACGCTTCGCGTTCCCTGCGCATCGCGTCAAGTTCGCCAAGGTGGTGGGTGAGGTGCACGTGCGCTGTGTGCTGGAAGCAGGTGACGGCTCGCGGCTGGATGCCGTAGCCTTCCGCGCCGCCGACCAGGCGGTCGGCGCGGTGCTGCTGGGGGCAGCCGGCATGCCGCTACATGTGGCCGGACACCTGCGCCGCGACACCTGGGGCGGCCGCGACAAGCGCGAGCTCGTCATCGAAGACGTGGCCGATCCGCGGCGCTAGGCGCAGATTTCTCTCCGGCACCCTTTGCGCGTGGGGCGATGCCCATGGCTCGCTCGGTCGAGCGCGCGTCCGTATACTGCCGACCAAGATCATTCATTCGCACGGGGCAAACAATCCGAGGGAGGGAACTGTGGTCCGTCATATGTTGGGCACGTGCGCGCTGGTGGCTGGCCTGATCATGGCGGCGCCGGCTGGCGATGCCGTCGCGCAGACCTATCCGGACCGGCCGATCCGCTTGCTGGTCGGCTTCCCGGCTGGGGGGCCGAGCGACATTCCGGCTCGCATCGTCGCCGAGAAACTGCAGACGGCACTGGGCCAGCCGGTGGTGGTCGAGAACAAGACCGGTGCCGCCGGCATGATCGCGCTCAACGAGATGCTAGGGCAGCCGCGCGACGGGCACACGCTGCTGCTGTGCTCCTACCTCGATGCGTCCAACACGCTGCTTTACAAGACCGTCGCCTACAAGCTCCAGGACGTGCAGCCCATCAGCCTGGTGGCGAAGGCCTACTATGCATTCACGGTGC
Organism: Hyphomicrobiaceae bacterium; assembly: GCA_035762425.1. Classification (GTDB taxonomy): domain Bacteria; phylum Pseudomonadota; class Alphaproteobacteria; order Rhizobiales; family Hyphomicrobiaceae; genus AWTP1-13. The sequence goes on from DASTOW010000153.1 coordinate 7,717, forward strand.
CGACCGCGCTGCCGGCCAAGGACATGCAGGAATTCATCGCCCACGCCAAGGCGCGGCCAGGCCAGCTCAACTATGGGCGTGTCGGCAGCGGCTCGGTGACCGAGCTGCTGGCCAAGCAGCTGGAGAAGGTGGCGGGCATTTCCATGGTCGGCGTGCCGTTTCGCGGCACGGGACCCGCGCTGCAGGAGGTGGCGGCAGGCCGGCTGGAGTTCATGGTCGGCCCGCTGGCGCTCAGCCTGCCGCTGCATGAAGGCGGGCAGGTGAAGATCCTCGGCCTGACCAGCTCCGAGCGGCTGGCCGCCGCGCCGAACCTGCCGACGCTGACCGAGCAGGGTGTGCCGATCACCAATTACGGCTGGTGGGGCGTATGCGGCGCTAACGGCCTGCCGAAGGGCGTGCTCGACAAGCTGAGCAAGGAGGTCGTCGCGGCGGTGAATTCGCCCGACTATAGGTCGGTGATGGAGCGCTCGGGCGCCATTCCGCTAGCCTCGACGCCCGAGGAGATGTCAGTCGTGATCGCCGAGACGCTGCGCGACACCGCCGCCCTGATCAAGGAGCTGGACATCAAGCAGCTGGAGTAAGCGCCGGCAGATCGGGCCGGCGCTGCTCGAGCGAAGCTAGGGCCGCGGTCCCCCGAAGCGGTAATTGAGCCGCATCACGACGTTCTGGGTGTCCGTGTTGGTTGCACCGACCAGAACGTTGAAAGTGTCGACGGTGAAAGTCGGGGGGATGAGGCCTGTCCGGATGGACAAGTAGTTGTACTCGACGCCGAGAAACAGGTTGGGGTGGATTGCGTAGTCGATGCCGACGCCCGCCGTCCATCCGTTCTGCCGGCTGCTGACCGTGTTCAGCACGTTTGCGGTGCTCACCTGGGTATAGGTGGCGCTGACATCCGCAGTGGCCCAGCCGCCCTTGGCGTACGCGAGCCATTGCTCGTAGGCGTAGCCAATGCGGCCCGTCACCGTGAAGATGTCGCTCACCTTGACCGAGCGCGACAGGTCGGCCGCCGATGTGATCAGGTCCGGCGCGAACTCGCTGGTGTCGAAGCGAGTCGCCGTGTAGCCGGCCTCGATGCCGAACACCCAGGTATTCCATTGCCGTTGCCAGCCGGCTTGCACGCCGCCGGTGAGGTACGATGCGGCCTGCCCGTAGTTCTGGGAGTCGGTAATATCGAGAGCGGCGGTGAGCGCATTATCAACCTGGAACGTAGACTGGGCGTTGGTGTAGCCCCAGCCGACGTTGCCGCCGATGTAGAAGCCGCTCCAATTGAACACCAGGAAGGCCGGCGCTGGATCGTAGGGCGTGTAGCGGTACGGATCGGCGGGATTGCCGACCGGACCGTCGGCGCTGGCCGGATTTGCTTGAGCCAGCAATGCCAACAGTGCAGCACCTACAATTGCCTGCGTGCGCAACGCACCCATGTGCCCCCCTCCCCACGAATTCGCTAGCGAATCAGACCGCTAGTTGAATCATCCGCTCACTCCGGGAGTGAAACAAGTCTTGTATCCCCAGGCCGCGCCCCGAGCGGGCCGGTGGTACGCATGAGCCACGAGCCCTAACCGATAGAGGACTTGGCATAGCCCGGGCGACAACACGGGAGGGGGCAGCGGCTTGCAGCAGTGATCGCGCCAGAGCCCCGCCAGCGCTCAGAGGTATTTGCCGCCGAGCGCCAGGATGATGCCGAACACGACTGCCGCGGCTAGGGCGAGGCACACGACCGCGCGCAGCATGGTCCGGCCGGCGATCGAAGCTTTGTCAGCGTCGGCATAGTCGGCCGCCGGCTTGCTACCGGTGATCATGGCCGTGATCAACGGGTCTTGCTTGAGGAGGCCGTACAGCAGGTTGGCCAGGACGTGGATGGCGATGAGGGGCAGGATCACCCAATAGAACATCCAGCGATGCCAGCTGGTGATCTGCTCCTGGCGATCTTGCGCGATCAGACGATAGAGCGGCCCGGCGGTGAGGTCGTTGTGTTCTACGGTGACGAGCCCCAGCACGGCCTGCGCGGTCGTGACGGCAAGCAGCGCCAGGATCATGTAGGAGCCGACCGGCGTGTGGCCGAGATAGCGCTGCGAGCGACCGACGAGGAGGCCCAAGAGATATGCCGCGGCGGTCCACGGCCAGTACAACCAGGCGGAAAATCGCGAGGTGCTCGAGCCGACAAAGCCCCACAGTAGACGGAATACAATCAGCACCAGAACGGCGTGGCCGATCCAGCGGTGGTAGCTGAGCGTCGGGTCGCCGAGGGCTTCGCTGTACTGCCAGGAGGCCCAGGCTGCTGCCATGAGCGCTGCCAGCAGCCAATGGAAGAGGCGCGTGGGAAGATCCCACGCGCGCACTTTGGCAGGCGCTCCGGCCACGGCTCGGCTCACTATTTCGGCTTGCGGTATTCCTTATGGCAGCCGCCGCAGTTGGCGGCGACCTTCGGCCATTCGGCCTTGAAGGAGGCCTCGTCCTTGATGGCAGTGTGCGCGGCCTTGACGTCCGCGCCCATCTTGTCGAAGCGGGCGAATAGGTCGGTCTTCTTCTCAAAGGCGGCGGGCAACGTATCCGTCTCGCCAGTCTTGGAATCGTCTGGGAATACCGTCTTGGACTTGGCGACGGCTTCTTCAATGGTCTTGAGCGAAGCTTGCACCGTGGGGAGGTCGAAGGGCGCCTCGCCCTTGATCATACCGCCTGGGTTCTTCATGGCTCCGCCGAACTGCTTCATGGTCGCCTTGCGCGCAGCGATGGCGTCGGCGTTCTGCGCGTAGACGACTGTCGCGCCGATGGCGATGGCTGCCAGCGCGGCAAAAATGCGTATCATGATGGTTCTCCCAAAGTGCCGATAAGGTTCCCCGCCGGCCTCCAAAGGAACATTGTGCTGTTCCTCCGAGTGGGGAAGATCATACGCGGGGGTTGGAAGTGGCAAGAGGCGGACGCGCACGTTTTCTTGATTCGTCGTGCTTAGGATTTTTCTTGCCACGGCAGCGCCGTTCAGCCGCCGGCTACCATGGCCGCGGCTGCTGGACGTCGAGGGTTGCGCAGCTGCGGTGCCCGGCCTCAATGCAGGCCAATGTGCGCGAATAGGTGGTCAGGCGATCGATCAGCCATGCGCCCAGCACGACAATCAGCAAAACGGCGATCAGAGCGCCGAGGTTCTGCTGCATGCGCAGCCGGTCAGCGGCCGGGTCGTCGTCGTCCGTGTGCGCCGATGCGCCGGCGAAATGGCCAAGCGCCGCCGGCGGCGTGAGCGGCGGGCCGAGCCGCTGCCGGGGGCGGAATGGGATGACGTTCATGGCTTTTCGCATGGCGATTGCGGCGATCTTGCCAGACGCGCCGCATAAAAACCAGACCGGCGCACCGGTGATCCTACCGGTCTGTTGGCGTGCAGAGTGCCGTCGCCTGGCAGACGACTTGCGGTGCAAGGGCCGCCGCAACCGTGCTGTTGCGCCGATCTGCGCGAGCCCTGCAGCGCGCTGTGCTTTCGGGGCTCCAAGCCGAGGTCGAGGCCCTGCCAGCCGGTGACGATGCGACTGGCAAGGGCGCTCTACTCTTGGCCAGGCCGCGTCATGGTGAGGAAGCACTTCGATACGTAGCGTTGCCGCCCCGTGCTGAACGCGCCCGACCTGGGCGAAACTCCCGACCCCCAGCGCGAAATCTAGCGTCTGCATGGGCGCGCGGCCTCTCGGGGGGCTGGCCGGAGGCCGCACTTTGGCGGTAGCGGCAAGCGCTGAGGCGCGTCGGCTGGGCTGTCGTCGCCTATGCCTCGACAGGCTGCCGAGCATGGCGGCGGCGCAGGCCTCGACAACGTTCCAGGCCTAAACGCACAGGTACGGCCGGCAGCGATCGCGCCGCACTGCTGTTGCAACGATCTGCAGGAGGCCTCCTGAGGCGACGCCGACCCGTCAGGCCGGCGCGCGACGATGCAGGAGGCTGAGCAGGCTCTTTACCCAGACCGGGTGACCGATCCTGGACGGCTCGTCCCTGCGGACGATCACAGGGTGCTTAAGCACCGGCTCAGCGGAGCGCCAAGGCTGCGCCTCGGTCTTCGGCTCGGCCGCAGCCGGGGTCTCGTCGGACACAGCCATCGCGAACCCTGCGGCGCGCGCGGCACTATTTAGTGTTTCCATTCCCATGGCGCATCAACTCGCGGCTCAAGCAAAGCGTTCCCAGGCTCCCCCCTGGAATGGTCCGCGCTGGATTTTCTCTTCGACGCAGACAGCTGGAGCGTTGCACGACATTGCTAATGACTTATTAGCGCGGCCGATTTGCGGCAGGTCAAGAGAAATCGGGAAACACTTTGTGATCGGGGCATCGCTGGCTTCGCATCAGCGCAATCATTGCTGCGCTGCGGAAATCATTCGGTCAGGTGAGCGCCGACGCTCGACGCATGGTGCAGGGGGCGTCGTGACGGACGGTGCAAACAACCGCAAGTACTGCGTTTGGCCTTGCACTCGCGCAGCGAGGGGTTCACCATTCTGTTACGCGCCCCATGAAGCTCAGGCGCGGGGCGCGCGAGCTTCGCGTCCGTTTGTCCTGAGCTGATCAGGAGGAACACATGGGGCAGAATGTCGGCTCGGCCGGCCGCAGCTCCCGCTGCATCGCACTGGTCGGGCCTTATCTTTCCGGAAAGACAACACTCCTCGAAGCAATTCTTGCCCGCACCGGCGCCGTTACGCGCCAGGGCAAAGTAACCGACAAGAACAGCGTCGGTGATGCGTCCCCCGAAGCCCGCGATCACGGCATGAGCGTCGAGCTCAATGCGGCCGACGTCAATTTCCTCGGCGACACCTTCACCTTCATCGACTGTCCAGGCTCGATAGAATTTCAGCACGAAGGCGCGCTGGCGCTGACGGGCTGCGATGCGGCAATCGTGGTGTGTGAGCCCGATCCCAAGCGGGTGCCGGCGTTGCAGCTGATCCTCAAGCAGCTCGAGGATCGCGGCATCCCGCGCTTCCTGTTCCTCAACAAGATCGATTCATTCGACGCGCACGTGCGCGACATCCTGCCGACGCTGCAGCCTGCCAGCACGAAACCGCTGGTGCTGCGGCAGATCCCGATTTGGGAGAACGGCGTCGCGTCCGGCTTCGTCGACCTGGCGCTGGAGCGTGCTTTCGTCTACCGCAAGCAGGCCAACGCCGAAGTCATGGAGATGCCATCCAGCGTGAAAGAGCGCGAGAACCAGGCGCGCTTCCACATGCTGGAGCAGCTCGCCGACTACGACGACGAGCTGATGGAGCAGCTGCTGTCGGACGTGCAGCCGACACGCGAGAAGGTGTTCGCCGACCTCGTCAAGGAGGTGCAGGACGGCCTGATCGTGCCGGTGCTGCTGGGCTCGGCCGAGAACGGCAACGGCATCCTGCGGCTGATGAAGGCGCTGCGTCACGAGGCGCCGTTCGTGGACAAGACGGCAAGACGACTGAAGCTCGAGAATGCCAAGTCGGCGGCGCAAGTGCTGAAGACAATGCACTCTTCGCACGGCGGCAAACTGTCGATCGTGCGGGTTCTCGCCGGCGAGTTCGGCGAGGGCACGGTTCTGCAGGGTGCCCGCTCCGAGGAGCGAGCGGCCGCAGCGTTTTCCATGCTCGGACAAGAGGCCAAGAAGCGCGGTGCAGCCAAGGCCGGTGACACGGTGGCGCTGGGCCGACTGGACAAGATCCAATCCGGCGAGACGCTGTCGGCGGACAAGGGTGGCGGCACGCAGGTCAAGCCGCCGCAGCCGCCGGACCCGGTGTACGGCATCGCCATCGGCATCAAGGACCGCAAGGACGAGGTGAAGCTGACGGGTGCGCTCGCCAAGCTGATGGAGGAGGACCCGTCACTGCGGTTGGAGCACAACAGGGACACCCACCAGATGGTGCTGTGGGGCCAGGGCGAGATGCATCTGCGTGTGTCGCTCGAACGCTTGAAGCGCAAGTACGGCGTCGATGCCGAGTCACACCGCCGGCAGGTGCCCTACAAGGAGACCATCAAGAAGGGCGTCGAAGTGCGCGGCCGGCACAAGAAGCAGTCGGGCGGGCACGGCCAGTTCGGCGATGTCGTGCTCGACATCAAGCCGCTGCCGCGCGGCACGGGCTTCCAGTTCGCTGAGACCATCACCGGCGGAGTGGTGCCGCGCCAGTTCATCCCCTCGGTGGAAATTGGCGTTTCCGACTTTCTGCAGAAGGGGCCGCTCGGCGGCTTCCCGGTGGTGGACGTCTCGGTGACGCTGACGGACGGCTCGTATCACTCGGTCGATTCCTCCGACATGGCCTTCCGCCAGGCCGGTCGCATCGGCATGGCCGAGGGCATGCCGAAGTGCAGCCCGGTGCTGCTGGAGCCGATCATGGAGGTGGAGATCGCCATCCCCACGGAGGCCACCGCGCGCGTCAACGGCATGATCCCGCAGCGGCGCGGGCAGATCCTGGGGTTCGACGCACGTGAGGGCTGGCCCGGCTGGGACGTGGTGAAGGCGCATATGCCCGAGTCCGAGATGGCCGACCTGATCGTCGAGCTGCGCTCAGCGACGGCCGGCGTCGGCACCTACACGGCCAAGTTCCACCACCTGGCGGAGCTGACCGGCCGGCTGGCCGACAACGTACTGGCCGAGCACAAGCACGCTGCCGAGTAGCGTGCTGTCAACGCGTGTCATGCCGAAGGCATGCTTAGGTATGCTTCGAGCATGACGCGTTTTCCGATCCGGCGATATCAATTGCGGGTCGCGTTTGCAACTGGGTCCCGGGTCTGAGCTGCGCTCGGCCCGGGATGACGGCAAACAAATGCCTTGCGTTGCCGGACAGGCAGCTGTAGCTGTCCCGTCCCGGTCGGCAGTTCACCCAGGCGTCGCCGCCCCGCGAGGGGAGCTAAACCTGCCACACAGAAAAGTGTCTTCGACACCTTATCCCGTGCCGAGTCGTAAGACGGCGACCATCGACAGACCTGATCCGGCAGGCACGTCGTCGAGGATAAGCGATGTCAAGGACCATCTTTCCGTTCGCCGTTGGCGATATCTGCGCGCTGGCGCGCAAGCTGAACACCGAGATCGGGGCCCGCGACGCCAAGCCTGGCCATGTCGAGCTCCTGAACATGCTCGCCCGTGGCGCCGGCTTCCGCAATTTCCAGCACTTCCGTGCCGCGGCCACCGCACAAGACCGGCTCGAGCAGCCGCAGGCTGTGCCCGCCATCGTCGACCACGCACGGGTCGAGCAAGCCGCCCGGCATTTCGACCGCGACGGGCGGCTGGTGCGCTGGCCCGCGAAGGTCAGTCAACAGGCGCTTTGCCTGTGGGTGTTGTGGTCAAGGCTAGAGCCGCGGCAGGTCTTCAGCGAAGCGCAGATCAACAAGCAGCTGCAGGCGCTGCACCTGTTCGGCGACTACGCCATCCTGCGTCGCGAGATGTTCGGCTATAACCTTGTCACCCGAACCAAGGACGGCCGTGAATATCGCCGGGTCGAGCGGCAGCCAACGCGCGAGGCGGTGGAGCTGTTGCGGTGCGTAGGGCGCTGGGCGAGGCAATAGTGGTGGGCCATCCCCTGTGCCCACGTGGGCGTGGCAAGTGGGAGATTTACTGCGGACCAAGGCGCAGCGGGGCAGGCAGGCTGGCGGGCAGCTTGCCCAGCATGTGCGCGGCGGCCTGCATGCCGAGGATGTAGCCGTAGGTGCCGGCACCGCAGATCACGCATTTCGACACCGTCGAGATGATCGAGTGGCGATGCAATTCATCGCGCGCGTGAATGTTGGTGATGTGCACCTCGACGACCGGGCCTGCGAAGGCTTTGAGCGCATCGAGAACTGGGATCGAATGGAACGAGAAGCCGGCCGGATTGATGACGATGGCGTCGGCGTCGCTGCGGGCGGCGTGAATCCACTCGACCACCTCGCCCTCGTGGTTGGACTGGTGGAAAGCGAGGGTCGCCCCGATCAGCTGCGCGAACTCGCGGCAGGAGGCCTCCACCGCGGCCAGCGTGGTGGTGCCGTACATGTGCGGCTCGCGTACGCCGAGCAGGTTCATGTTGGCGCCGTTCAGGACCATGATGCGCATGCGTCGTCTCTCTTGCGTGCCTCGATTGCCTGCCTTGTGGCATTCCCCCGCGCATCCGGCAATGCGGCGTTAGAGATGGCCTAACCAGCCTTGGGCAGGGCAGCCGGTGGTCATGGCCGGGCAATGTTTGGCCGGCAATCCAACACTGGGCACCGGCGATGGGTGTGGCGCCGTTGTGCCGGCGAGGCATTGGCGTTGCGACGGCAAGGATGCGGTATCGCTTGGCGCTGACCGTGGAGGCGGACGGGGCGCAGCCACGGGCGCCGGCCGCATTCCAGATGCACGTATGCTCGGAAAAACGTGTGATGCATCGGGGTGGGCTGCCAAATCCATGTCGAGATGAAGCGCGAAGCGCTCGCCGTGCACAATGGCGGGGCCGCGCACCCTGTTTGCGCTCTGTCGAGCAAGGTCGACAGCACTGCTGCAGACGCGCGTGGATCGTGCGCAAGGCTCCGGTTTTCCCCGGCGGAGCCTTGGCCCGCGCCGCCTAGACCCAGCTGCAATCGCCTGCCCAGGCCGATGCAGAGAGTGCTGCGCGGCTGCGGGCAAGTGTGTGGCTCCAGTAGCGGCGCATGGCCCGGTGCGCCCGCCGAGAGTGCCGCGCGCTCGGCGGCAGCGCTTCAACGGGTCACGGGGCCGGGCAGGTCGAGGCCGACGCCGGTGAGGTGGGCGAAGGCGGTGTTGAGCTTGGCGACGTCGGCGGCGGGCAGGGGCGGGCGCAGGATGGAAGCGATGTTGGCGCGCAGGTGGTCCGGGCTGCTGGTCCCGAACAGGACGACGTCGATGCCAGGCTCGTGGCGGGCATAGCGGTAGGCGGCGTCGATCAGGCTCTCGGCGCCGCCTGCGTGCACGAGAAAGCCGAGCGCATTCTGCTCGGCGGCGAGCGCAGCGGGCAGCTCGCCCTTGGCGGCGAGCTCGGCGATGGTCTGCTCGAGCAGGCCCGGCTTGGAGAAGATGTTGCGCACGGCAAACATGCACAGCGTGCCGACCCCTTTGTCGCGCGTGCGCTTCAGGACGACCGGCCGCGCATTCTGGTTCAGCATATGGAAGGCCAGCATCACGACCTCGAAGGGCGGCTCGTCGCCGAGCGCCCGCTCCAGCATCGCGTGCGTTGGATCACGCGGGCCAGTCTCGGACACGGCGAGGTGGCGCACCTTGCCCTTCTGCTTTTCGCGCAGCAGGGCCGGCACGAACTCGGCGATGGCGTGGTCGTATTGCGCCGGCGCCAGCCCGTGCAGATGGAACAGGTCGACGTAGTCGGTGCCGAGCCGGCGCAGGGATGCTTCGAGGCTTGCCACCATGGCCTCGGCCGTCTTGGGCGCGCCGGCCGTTGTGACGTGGGCCTTGGTGGAGACGATGAGCTGATCGCGCGGGCGGCCCTTGATGGCCGCGCCGACGATCTCCTCGGTGCCGTACGCCTCGGCCGTGTCGATCAGGTTGACGCCGAGGTCGAGGGCTGCGTGCACCAGTGCAACGGACTGCGCGGTGGAGAGGCCGGCGCCCTGGCCGATGCGGCTGTTGCCGCCGCAGCCGAGCCCGGCGACGCTGACTTTGAGGCCGGTTCGGCCAAGGGTTGTGTATTGCATGTTCGATCGGCTCTCGATGTCATCGGTCCTAAGGCACGCGATCCATGCATCAGCCGGCGCCGGCGTGGGCGGATTGCTGGATCTCCAGGGCGAGCCGCGCGAGACTGCTAGCCACCCAGAGCGCCCTGAGTATTGACGTACAGCACGTAAACCGACTGGCTGGCGGCCATGAACAGGCGGTTGCGCTTCAAGCCGCCGAAGCAGAGGTTGGCGCAGCGCTCGGGTAGCGCGATGCGGCCGATCGGCTTGCCGTCGGCAGCGAAGATCATGACGCCATCGAGATCGGGTGAGCCCATGCCCCAGCCGCACCACAGGTTGCCGTCGACGTCGACGCGGAAGCCGTCGGGCGAGCCGCCAGGGCCGGCGTCGAACAGGACGCGCTTGTTGGCAAGCTTGCGGCCGCCGTCGGTGACGTCGTAGGCGAGCATCTTGCGATTGGGCACACCGCGGCTCTCGACAATGTAGAGCAGCTTCTCGTCGGGCGAGAAGGCAAGGCCATTGGGGCCGAGGACGCCCTCGGCGGCGACGGTGGCCTTGCCCGCGTCGGGATCATAGCGATAGACGTTCATGGGCAGCTCGGGCTCGGCCTTGTAGCCCTCGTAGTCCCCGAGGATGCCGAAGGTCGGATCGGTGAACCAGATCGAGCCGTCCGATTTGACGACCACGTCGTTGGGCGAGTTGAGGCGCTTGCCGTCGAATGAGTCCATCAACGTGGTAATGGAGCCGTCGTACTCGACGCGGTAGACGCGCCGGCCGCCATGCTCGCAGCCGATGAGGCGGCCCTGGCGATCGCGGGTGTGGCCGTTGGCGAAATTGGAGGGCTTGCGATAGATGCTGACCGCGCCCGTTTCCTCCTCCCACTTCAGGATGCGGTTGTTGGGGATGTCGCTCCAGAGCAGGTAGCGGCCGTCCCCGAAATAGACGGGGCCCTCGGCCCAGCGGCAGCCTGTGGCTATGCGTTCGATGCAGGAGAGCTTCAGCCAGTATTTCTCGAAGCGGGGATCGAGGGCGACGATGGCCGGGTCGGGATAGCGGGTCGCCTGCTGCCAGCCGTCGGCGAAGGTGGGGATAGTGGCGGCTTGGTTGGGCATGAGGGCGCTCCCGGGGATTGTTTGGCGCGCGATATTGAGCAGCGGCGGCGCCAGACTGCAACCGCGATTTGTTGGGGCGCGAATGGGAGGCGCGACCGGCGCCTGGATGATGCGTCCGCGGGCGCGCTGCGCCTGCGTGGACTGGCGCGCGCGGGCCTGTCAACCCGCGCCAGCGGATATGATGCCATCGCCGGAGCGGGCCGAGCCCGTCAGCGGGCCAATTCCTTGTCCAGTTTGTCGAACATGTAGGACCATTTGGTGCGCTGCGTGTCGACCAGCGCTTGCATGGCCGCCCGCAGCTCCAGCAACAAGGCGCAGTCGGGCTTTGCACTGGCCGATTGCGACTGCCCGCCGCTGGTGATGCGGGCCAGGAACTCCTCCGACTTCTGGTCGAAGCCGGCGATCTTGTCATCGCGCACGAAGGGCTCGGCTTCCTTCATGAACTGGTCGTTGCTCCAGGCGCGCTTGTCCTTGAGCTGGCGCAGCTTGGCCTGGAACTGCGGCGTGTGTTGCCTGGTGAGGTCGCGCAGGCTGGCGGCGGCCTCGTCGACCACGGCCTCGAAGTCGCCCTTGCTGCACTGTGCCGCCTGCGCCGACGCCTCGGTGCAAGCACACGCAGCCAGCAGCAGCACCGCGGTGAGCCCGGTAATCGGCCAAACGCATGCCTGCATGTGCCCCCTCCGCACCCCTCCGGCGCTTACCCATGGCACCGGATGGAGCCATTGCGCAAGGTGCCGGATTGCTCCGGCGGCAGGCAGATGGCTTTACAGAACGGCTTTCAGAAGGCGGGCCCGAACTTGTTGGATTTGGGGAACCCGCTCGGCACAATGCGACCCGATTGCGAGCGCTGGCCCACCCAGTCCTTCAGCTCCGACAGTGGACGCGTGTGTGCGCGCCCGGCAGAATCTATCCAGGTTAGGCCATCGGCCTTGGCGAACACGCGCACGTCGCTCAGGTCGCCGTCCTTGAAGCGCATCAGGATCGTGCCCTTGCCGCGGGTCATCTCGTTGACTTCGGCGAGGGGGAAAATCAGCATTTTGCGGTTCTCGCCCACGCACGCAACCGTGTCGCCCTCGGCTGGCGCGCAGCAGCAGGCTTCGGCTGGCTCGTCGACGTTCAGCACCTGCTTGCCCTTGCGGGTCATGGCCACGACCTCGTCCTCCGGCACGATGAACCCGTGGCCGGAGGTGGCCGCGACCAATAGCTTGCGGCCGGGTTGGTGCACGAAGATCTCGACGAACGCGTGGTTCTCCTCGAGGTCGACCATCAGCCGCACCGGCTCGCCGTGACCGCGCCCACCGGGCAGCTGATCGGCGGGGAGGGTGAACACCTTGCCGTTGGTGGCGAGCAGCAACATCTTGTCGGTGGTCGAGGCCTGCACCGCCCGCTTCAGGCTGTCGCCCTGCTTGAACTCGAGTTTGGTGGTGTCCTCGATGTGGCCCTTCATGGCCCGGATCCAGCCCTTCTCGGACAGGATGACGGTGATGGGTTCCTTCTCGATCATGGCCTGCTCGAGGTCGATCTCGATGGCCGGCGCATCGGCAAACGAACTGCGGCGGCGGCCGAGTTCTGTTTTCTTGGAATAGAGCTCGCGCGTCTCCTTGATCTCGGCCGAGATGCGCTCCCACTGCTGCTCGTCCGACTTGAGCAGCGATTTCAGCTCGCGGCGCTCCTTGGAGAGCTTGTCGTGCTCGGCCTTGATCTCGATTTCCTCGAGCCTCGACAACGATTTCAAGCGCAGGTTCAGGATGGCGTCGGCCTGCACCTCGGTGAGCTTGAAGCGCTTGATCAGCTTGGCCTTGGGGTCGTCCTCGAAGCGGACGATCCTGATCACCTCGTCGATGTTGAGATAGGCAATCAGGTAGCCGTCCAGCACCTCCAGGCGGTGCTCGATTTTCTTCAGGCGGAACTCGGAGCGCCGGACCAGCACCTGCTGGCGGTGCTCCAGCCACTTCTTGAGCACGTCGCGCAGCGACAGCACGCCCGGAATCTGGCCGCCCGACAGCACGTTCATATTGAGCGAGACGCGCACCTCCAGTTCGGTGAGCTTGAACAGGCTCTCCATCAGCAGTGTCGGATCGATGGTGCGGCTCTTGGGCTCCAGCACCAGCCGCACCGTCTCGGCCGACTCGTCATGGACGTCGCCCAGCAAAGGCAGGCGCTTCTCGCCCATCAACTCGGCGATGCGCTCGACCAGCTTGGCCTTCTGCACCTGGTAGGGGATCTGGGTGACGACGATCTGGTAGCCGCCGCGACCGGTATCTTCCTTCTCCCATTTGGCGCGCAGGCGGAAGCCGCCGCGGCCGGTCTTGTAGGCCTCGACGATTGACTGGCGTGGCTCGACGATTACGCCGCCGGTGGGAAAGTCGGGGCCTGGTACGAATTCGACCAACTTGTCGATGCTCGCGTTGGGATGCTTGATCAGGTGCAACACAGCGTTGCAAAGCTCCTCCGCATTGTGCGGCGGAATGCTGGTCGCCATGCCGACGGCGATGCCGGACGTACCGTTGGCGAGCAGGTTCGGGAAGTTGGCCGGCAGGACCACCGGTTCCTGCTCGCGCCCGTCGTAGTTGGGGCGGAAGTCGACGGTGTCCTCGTCGATGCCATCCAGCAGCTGGGCCGCGACCTCGGTGAGGCGGGCTTCCGTGTAGCGGTCGGCGGCGGGGTTGTCGCCGTCGATGTTGCCGAAGTTGCCCTGGCCATCGACCAGCGGGTAGCGCACGGCGAAGTCCTGGGCGAGGCGCGCCAGTGCGTCATAGATCGCCTGGTTGCCATGCGGGTGGTAGTTGCCCATCGTCTCGCCGACGATCTTGGCGCACTTGCGGTAGCCGCCGGCCGGGTCGAGACCCAACTCGCGCATGGCATAGAGAATGCGCCGGTGCACGGGCTTGAGGCCGTCGCGCACGTCGGGCAGTGCCCGGTGCATGATGGTGGAGAGCGCGTAGGCAAGATAGCGCTCCTCCAGCGCATCCTTGAGTTTCACGGGCTCGATCGGTCCCGGCGGCTCGAGAATCGTGGTTTTTGCCATGGCCTGGGATTAGCCCAGTACGCTGGTCCGCTCAACTGCGGCGCGCAAGTTGTTAGCAGGTGCAAGACGCCAATTTGCGAGGATTCTCGGCAGTTCGTGTAGGTTGAATGCAGCGACGGCTGCGCCAGGCCTCATTGTCCCGCCATACTGTCGCGTTCGCATGCGACGGTTTGCTCCTGAACAAGGGTAGTGTTCCGTGCCCAACCTGCCTGATTTGCCACAGACCGAGATGGCCATCGTCGAGATGACGAACGCGTTCCGCAAGGACAACAAGCTGGGCGACGTCAAGCCGAATGCCGCCCTCGCCGCGGCGGCCCGGGCGTTTGCGGAGTATCTCGCCAGGACCGGCAAGTTCGCGCACGAGGCCGATGGCCGGGAGCCCGCGCAACGAGCGACGGCGCAGGGCTACCGTTATTGCCTGGTGGCTGAGAACCTTGCGCTCAATCTCGACAGCCGCGGTTTCCAGACCCGCCAGCTCGCCGGACACGTGCTGAATGGCTGGAAGGAGTCGCCCGGCCATCGCGCCAATTTGCTGCAGGCGGCTGCCACCGACATCGGCGTCGCTGTCGTGCGTGCTCCGGACCGCGATCCAAAGTTCATTTCGGTGCAATTATTCGGGCGGCCGGAGGCGCTGAAGGTGAGCTTCCGGATCGAGAACCGCTCAGGCTTCACCTTGCGCTACCACCTGGGTTCGCGTGCGCACGATTTGCCTCCGCGTGCGATCGCAACGCATGCGGATTGCAGCCTGCAGCAGCTCGGCTTCGATGGCGTGCAGACGGCGCAAAGGAGGTTCGAGCCGCGCAATGGCGATCGTTATGTCCTAACCGGCTCGGCGAGTGACGCGTTCAAGGTCGACGTGGTACGGAAGTAGCGCCCGAGGCCAACACAGCCGGCGAACCCGCGATGGCCAGGCCGACGCACCATGCGACTGCTGGCTGCCAGACGATGTAGAGTGTGCGCGCCGGAATGACATGCATCTCTTCCAGGCCATAGAGCGTGCCACACAGCGTACCGGCCAAGGTGGTAAGGCCGAAGCTGGCAAAGCGGCGCAGCCCTGCCGCGAGGGGTGTCACGCCGATATGTGTCAACGCAGCACCGACGGCACCCGCCGCTACGCCGGCCAACAGATTGCGCGGTGCGTCCGGAGTGCCATCACCTAGTTTGACGATGGCGATGGCGACGTGGATGGCGGCGCTCCACGCAATCATGGTGGCAACTAGCGTGAGTGGTGCGGCCCATTGCCGTCCGGTGCACAGCGCGATGCCGAGGCCGAGGGCAACCCCGTAAAACACGCCGATCGGCACCATGCCAGGCTCCAGCCAGAACAGGTTGGCGACCGGCTTGAGCCATTCGGGCTCGAACATGAAGCCCAGCGTGGCCGATAGGATGCCCGACACGACGCCAAACGCGGCTAGCGTCAGGTCGGGACGCTGCCCCATGGCTGCAATGCTGACGGAAGCCATCACTCACCTCTCATGCATGCCCAGTGGCAGCATAGGCTCGCAATGAACTCAAGCATTCCGCCGAAGATAAGACATGAGGCGGACGCGGGCCTCCGGCATCTCCAGTCCGCGCGGCTGCAGCACCCGAGCCCCCAGGAAATGCCCGGTGAGCGCGAATCCAGCCTCCACATCCTGTCGCGTGACGTCTCCTGCAGGCTTGCCGCGTAGGAAGGCTGGCAGGGCCAGTAGGCGGTCTTTGTAGGGCTCGCCGGCCTCGCCGGACACAGCGCGTCCCGATTTGGGCGAAACGTAGATAAGGTGCTCGCTGCGGCCAGTGGCGGCGCAGGTGGCAAGATCGAGACCGAAGCCTAGCTCCTCCAGCAGCACCAGCTCCCAGCGCACCAACAGGGCCGGCCAGACGTGCGCATCGTCGAGAAAGCCCAGTACGAACAGTGTGACCTCGAACAGGTTCGGATGCGGGTCGCGTTCGGGCAGCAGTCGGGCTAGGGCGGCGATGGAGGTCATGGCCGCAAGCGCGCTAGGATCATCCATCACCTGCGCGGCAAAGCCCTTTCGCAGCTCGACGGTGAAGTGGCCGAGGTTGTCGGCGAGGCGCGCCTTCCATTCGGCGTCGACATGATTGCCGATCTGGAGGATGGGCCGCAGCTTGCGCGATCGGCCGCCGTGCACCAGGCCGAGATGGCGGCCGTGCTCGCGCGTGAACGCCTCCAGCACCGCGCCGGCCTCGCCGTGCGCGCGCACGCTCAGGATCACCCCTTCGTCGGACCACTGCATGATCAAGGGTTTAGCGCGCGATTCTTCTCCCCGAAAGGCGCCGTTGCAGATAAGTGCGGAAGGATCGGGATGCGTTTGCTGCACAACTGCCGCACCCTGTGCGATCTTGTTGAGGTGCCGCGAAGAGGGTAGGGCTCGGGGGACATGCGGCGGTTCTTCGCGCTTGTGCGCGCCAATCCAATATCGAGAAGCTTCCGACGGCTCTCCCCCGTTGTGCGGGCCTGCCTATTGATGGTGCTGGCGACGCTCCTGTTCGCAGCCATGCACACAGCCATCCGTTACGTCACGCAGAGGATGTCCGGGATCGAGGTCGCCTTCTTTCGCAACCTGTTCGGCCTGATCGTGATCGCGCCGGTTCTGGCACGTTATGGGCCGCGCCTGTTCTACACCGAGAAACTCAAGCTGCACGTCTTCAGAGCCTGCCTCAACGCCTTCTCCATGATCGCGTTCTTCGTCGGGCTGTCGATGACGCCGATTGCGCGCGCCACGGCACTCTCCTTCACCGCCCCGCTGTTTGCAGCGCTGTTCAGCGCGCTGTTCCTGGGCGAGGTGTTTCGCTGGCGGCGCTGGACGGCGATCTTCCTCGGTTTCTTCGGCGCCCTGGTCATCTTGCGGCCGGGGCTGCAGGTGCTCGACCTGGGATCGCTGCTGATCCTGTTCTCTTCCGTGTTGTGGAGCGTGGCGATGGTCGACATCAAGGTGCTGGGCCGCACCGAGTCGAGCCGCACCATCGCCGCCTACGTGACCGTGCTGCTGACGCCTCTGACGTTGATACCGGCCCTGCTCGTCTGGCAGATGCCGAGCGTCGACATGTGGGTCTGGCTGGTCTTCATCGGCGTCGTCGGCACGATCGGCCAGTTTGCGGTCACCGAGGCGCTCAAGCAGGGTGACATGACGGCCCTGATGCCGTTCGACTTCCTGAAGCTGGTGTGGGCGACCTTCCTCGGCATCATCTTCTTTGCCGAGGTGCCGGACTTCCTTACCTGGGTGGGAGCCGCCATTGTATTTGGCAGCTCCTTCTACATTGCCTGGCGCGAGGCCAGCCTGCGCCGCCTCAAGGCTAATCCTTAGGAAAGTCGAGCCCCTGCTCGCGGTAGCGCTCGGGGTCGTCCTCCCAACCCTCGCGCACCTTGACGAACAGGAACAGGTGCACCGGCTTCTCGAGGATCTCGGCGAGCTCCTTGCGCGCCTGCATGGACAGCTGCTTGATCATGCTGCCGCCCTTGCCGAGCACGATGCTGCGCTGGCTGTCGCGAGCCACGAAGATGGTCTGCTCGATGCGTACGCCGTCCTTCTTTTCCTTCCAGTCCGTGGTTTCCACGGTTGCCTGATAGGGCAGTTCCTCGTGCAGCCGCTCATACATCTTTTCGCGGGTGATTTCGGAGGCCATCAGGCGCAACGGCGCGTCGGAGATTTCATCGGCCGGATAGTGCCAGGGGCCGGGCGGAACGTGGGCAGCGAGGTAGCGCTTCAGGTCGGCCACGCCGCTGCCGTTCAGCGCCGAGATCATGAAGGTGGCGGCGAATGGGATGCGCGCGTTGAGATCGCTCGCCTGCTCGAGCAGCTGCTCCTTCTTCACACGATCGACCTTGTTAAGGGCAAGCAGCGGTTTGGTCTTGATGTCCTTGAGCTTGCCGAGGATCGCCTCGACCTCCTCGGATGTGCCCTTGGCGGCGTCGATCAGCATCACCACCAGATCGGCGTCGCCGGCCCCGCCCCAGGCGGCATGCACCATGGCGCGGTCGAGCCGCCGGCGCGGTTTGAAGATGCCCGGCGTGTCGATGAAAACGATTTGGCTCTTGCCCTCGATGGCAATGCCACGGATCGGCATGCGCGTCGTCTGCACCTTGTGGCTGACGATCGACACCTTGGCGCCGACCAGGGCATTCACCAGCGTCGACTTGCCGGCGTTGGGGGCGCCGATGACGGCGACGAAGCCGCACCGCGTGTCGCTCGCATCCTGGACGGGTTCGCTCATTTCTTGCCGAGCTTCCATAGACCTTCGCGCGCCAGCAAGGTGGTGGCCGCCGCCTGCTCGGCCGCGCGCTTGCTGGCACCTTCGCCGCGCGCCGGCTTCTTGGTCTTGATGCGCACCTCGGACGTGAAACGGGGTGCGTGATCAGGGCCTTCGCGCGCGATTTCCACATAGTCGGGCAAGTCGAGACCCTGGCCTTGCGCCCATTCCTGCAGGGCGGACTTGGCGTCGGCCATATCGACCAGGCTCGCCTCCAGGCGGTCCGCCCACAGCCGTTGCACGATGTCGCGGGCCTTTTCGTAGCCGGCCTCGTGGAAGATCGCGCCGAGCAGCGCCTCGCAGGCGTCCGCCAGGATCGTCTCCTTATCGCGTCCGCCGCTGCCGGCCTCTGAGTCGCTCAACACCAGCGATCCGCCAAGATCGAGCTGGCGTGCAATCTCGGCGCAGGTACCGCCGCGCACCAGGCGATTGTAAAGGCGCGCGAGTTCGCCCTCGCTGGCGGTCGGGTAGGCCGCGCTCAGCAGCTCGGCGATGGCCAGCCCGAGCACGCGGTCACCCAGGAATTCCAACCGTTCGTTGTCGCGCCGCTTGGCGGATGCCTGCCGGACGCTGGCGTGCGTCAACGCCTTCTTGAGGAGGGCGCGATCCTTGAAGCGGTAGCCTAGGCGGCCCTCAAGCTCCGTGGGCTTGCGGATCGCCGCCACGCCGTTACCGAACGAGGCTGAATATCCGTCCCCAGCGGATGTCCATGGGCCAGGTCCATGGGCTGGTCAGGCGGAAGGCATTGGGATCATCGACGGCAGCCGAGAAGAAGATGATCTCGGCCCGTCCCACGAAATTCTCGAAGGGAACGTAGCCAACCCCGTAGCGCGGCGATTGCTCGCGGCTGTCGGTGGAGTTGTCGCGGTTGTCGCCCATCATGAAATAGTGGCCGGCGGGGACTTTGAAGGGCCCGGCGTTGTCGAATTGGCTGTTCGGCGAGGCGTCGAGCACCGTGTACTTGACGCCGTTGGGCAGGGTCTCCTCGTAGCGCGGGATCGGCCGATCCTCCTCCGGCGAGATGAAATCGCCCTTGCGCACCTTCGGCACGACCTGGCCGTTGATGTAGAGCACGCCGCTGCGCATGGTGATCTCGTCGCCCGGCAGGCCGATCACGCGCTTGATGAAGTCCGTCGAGTTATCACGCGGCAACTTGAATACCGCCACGTCGCCGCGCTTGGGCTCGGCACCAAAAATGCGGCCGCTGAACGGAATGATGCTCCATGGGAACGAGTAGCGGCTGTAGCCGTAGGAAAGCTTGGAAACGAAGAGGTAGTCACCTACGAGCAGGGTCGACTTCATCGAGCCCGAGGGAATATTGAACGGCTGGTAGAAGAACACCCGAACGATCATCGCCAGGATCAGCGCATGAACGATGATGCGGACGGTCTCGCGCCAGCCGCTGTCCCCCGCTTTCTCGGCGTCCGTGTTCAAGCTCATGCTCTCTCTTTCCGCCACTTCCGGCGCGGAAGCAGCGGCCAGAACGCCAAGGCGACTGGCTCCGGTGTGCGTCCGGCTTCCTCGTCTGAAGCCACCGTATAACGGGTTAAAGGGCCCGCTGCAATTCAACCGATGTCGCGAATCGGTGTGCTGTATTAGCCCAATCGTTCGGGCAAAGCCGAGATGATAACGATTGCCTGGGCTTGGGGAAAATCGTCTGTCAGGGTCAGATCCACACGGGCGGCATAGCCCAGAGGGGTAATGCGCCGCAGTTGTTCGGCCGCCCCGCCGGTTAGAACCATGGTCGGCCGGCCCGATGCCAGGTTGACCACCCCCATGTCCCGCCAGAACACGCCCCGCCTCAGCCCGGTGCCCAGCGCCTTGGCGCAGGCTTCCTTGGCGGCAAATCGCTTGGCATAGGAGGCGGCGCGGGCCGTCCGGCCATCCGATTTCTTGCGCTCCGTGTCGGTGAAGACACGCCCAAGGAAGCGATCGCCGTAGCGCGCGATGGTTTGCTCGATGCGGCGAATGTCAATGATGTCGTTGCCCAGACCAATGATCATGGCGCCGCGGGTGCTGCCCTCGGGGCGGAGGCGCTTTCGGACCGGGCGGCATCCATAAGGGCACGCATGCGCTGGATGGCCGAGGTGAGGCCGCCGAAAATTGCTTCACCGATCAGGAAATGTCCGATGTTGAGCTCGACGATCTCTGGCAGCCGCGCCACCGCACCCACGGTATTGAAGGTAAGGCCATGCCCGGCATGCACCTCCAGGCCGGCCTGCGCCCCGGCCGTGGCCGCTAGCCGGAGGCGTGCGAATTCGCGTGCGAGGCCGGCGGCATCGTCTTCCAGCGCGCGCTCACAATAGGCCCCCGTGTGCAGCTCGACGATGTCGGCGCCCAGGCGCGCTGACGCTGCGATCGCCACCGGATCGGGCTCGATGAACAGTGACACACGGATCCCGGCGCCTTTCAGCGCCTCGATGAAATGACGCAGGTGGTTCTCGCCGCGCACGACGTCGAGGCCGCCTTCGGTGGTCCGCTCCTCGCGCTTCTCGGGAACGAGGCAGCAGGCATGCGGCAGGTGGCGCAGCGCGATCGCCAGCATCTCGTCGGTCGCAGCCATCTCGAAATTGAGCGGCCGCGTCAGCTCGCGCTTGAGCCGGGCAATGTCCTGGTCCGAGATGTGCCGGCGATCTTCGCGCAGGTGCGCGGTGATGCCGTCGGCGCCGGCTTCCACGGCCAGATGCGCGGCGCGCAGGGGATCGGGATGGCGGCCGCCGCGCGCATTGCGAATGGTCGCCACGTGGTCGATGTTGACGCCAAGGCGCAGATGCGACGGCGAATTGTGTGATCTCACGGACATCCTTCGATCCTAGCTGAAAACACGCTCGACACTGCTCACCACGGATTTGCTTTTCAGGCCGGAGATGATCTGGGTGAGGTGATCGAGATCCCACACTTCCAGCTCGATCAGCATCTCCGTGAAATCTGCGGCGCGGCGCATCATGCGAAGATTGTCGATGTTGCCATCGACCTCGCCGATCAGCTGCGCGATCTGCGCCAGGGTGCCCGGTTCGTTGAGCGCGGTGACGGAAATCTTGGCAGGAAAGCGCTCGGGATTGTCCGGGTCGACATCCCAGGTCACGTCAATCCAGCGCTCGTGTTCGTAGTCCTTGAGCTTGGGTGAGTGGATCTGGAAGATGCGAATGCCTTCCTTTCCGTCGAGCACGCCGACGATGCGGTCGCCAGGGACGGCGCCGCCTTCCTCGAACTTGACCGGCACGTCGTTGCGCAGACCGCGGATGGGCACCACCTGGGCCTGCTTGGCTTCCTCGGAGCCCGTGCCGCTGCCCGGCCAACGGAACTTGAGCCCGATCACCTTGGCGACGTTGAACCAGCCCTCTTCGCCCTGGCTGCGCGGACGGCGGGTCGGCTTGCGCGGCTTGGCCGTCTGCTGCGCAAGCTCGCCTTCCGGCACCATGGTGCGAATTACGTCTGACACCGGCAGTTCACCGCGCCCGACGGCGGCATGCACTTCATCGATCGACTTCTGGGTCAGGCGTGCCAGGCCCTTCTTCAGTTTGTCGTCGGAATATTCCTGATCAATCCTGCGTAGCGCCGAGACGAGCAAGCGCCGACCCAGCTCCGAATACTGCTTGCGCACCGCGTCGCGGCTGGCCCGGCGGATGGCGGAGCGCGCCTTGCCGGTCACCGCAATGCGCTCCCAGGCAGCCGGTGGCGTCTGCCCCTTCGCGACCAGAACCTCGACCTCATCGCCGTTCTTGAGCTGGGTGGTGAGCGGCAGCTGGCGTCCGTTGATCACCGCGCCGACACAGAAGTTGCCGATATCGGTGTGCACGGCATAGGCGAAATCGATCGGCGTCGCGCCATGCGGCAGTGCAATCAGGCGTCCTTTGGGTGTGAAGCAGAATACCTGATCCTGGAACAGCTCAAGCTTGGTGTGCTCGAGGAATTCTTCCGGGTTATCGCCTTCCAGCAGGGTGTCGACCAGGCGCCGCAGCCAGATGTAGGGGTTTTCCTTGAACTGGGCGCCTGTGGCGCTGCCGTTCAGGGCCGCACCATTCTGCGCGCGATCGAGGCCGTCCTTGTAGATGGCGTGGGCCGCAACGCCGTATTCGGCGACGCGATGCATCTCCTCCGTGCGGATCTGCAACTCGACGCGCTGATGGCGCGGGCCGACGATGGTGCTGTGGATCGACTGGTAGTTGTTCTGCTTGGGCGTCGAGATGTAGTCCTTGAAGCGACCTGGCACCGCGCGCCAGGCGGCGTGCACGATGCCGAGCGCCCGGTAGCAAGCGTCGATGTCGCGCACGACGATGCGAAAGCCGTAGATGTCCGACAGCTGCTCCAGGGAGATCTGTCGGTTCTCCATCTTGCGCCAGATCGAGAACGCCTTCTTCTCGCGGCCATATACTTCGGCTCGTAGCCCGGCTTCGGCGAGCTTGTTCTTCAAGGCGGAGCTGATCTCTTCGACCAGACCGGAGTTGCGCTTGTGGATGTCCTCGAGCTTGTCGAGCACGGCCTGATAGGCGGTGGGGTTGCCCCATTTGAAGGACAGAGCCTCCAGCTCCTCGCGCATGCCCTGCATGCCCATGCGGCCCGCCAGCGGTGCGTAGATCTCGAGCGTCTCCTCCGATACGCGCCTGCGGCTCTCCGGGCGCATGTGCTCAAGAGTGCGCATGTTGTGCAGTCGATCCGCCAGCTTGATCAGCAGCACGCGGATGTCGCTGGAAATAGCGACCAGGAGCTTGCGGAAATTCTCGGCCTGCTCGGCCTTCTTGGTGACGAGGTCGAGCTTCTTGATCTTGGTCAGGCCGTCGACGAGGGCGCCGATCTCCTTGCCGAACTTCTGGTCGATCTCGGCGCGTGTGACGTCAGTGTCCTCGATGACGTCGTGCAGCAGGGCGGCGGAAATGGTCGCATCATCGAGCTTCAGCTCGGTGAGGATGGCCGCGACTTCGAGCGGGTGGGAGAAGAACGGATCGCCCGACGCACGCTTCTGGTGACCGTGCGCCTTCATGGCGTAGACGTATGCGCGATTGAGCAGGGCCTCGTCGGCGCCTGGGTCGTACTTCAGGACCCGGTCGACCAACTCGTACTGGCGCATCATGGCACGCCTCGCATCCGCATCGGCGCGGTCGTCTCATCTCTACCCAACCTAGAGGTCAAGGCCAGCCTGGGGGTCAAGACCAGCCTAGGGGTCAAGACCAGCCTAGGGGTCAAGATATGAGCTTGTGGGCGCGTCAGAAAACCTCCGGTCTGCGCAAGACCGCTCAGCGCTGCGTCAGCCGCGTCCGCCGCCGTTGGCCGATGGCTCGGTTGGCGTCAGGCTCTCCATGCCGCGCAGCAGCTGCTCCTCGGTGATGACATCGACCACCGTGTCGCTGGACTGGTCGTCGCGGCCGAGCGTCGGGCGGCGGTCCTGGGGCAGCGACGGGGCCGCGGCAGCCTCTGGCTCGTCGACTTCGACGTTCTTCTGGATGGAGTGGATCAGGCCCTCGCGCATGTCGTCCGGCGGGATGGTCTGATCGGCGATCTCGCGCAGCGCGATCACCGGGTTCTTGTCGTTGTCCGGGTCGACCGTGACTTGCGAGCCGTTGGCGATCGAGCGCGCCCTGTGCGCGGCCAACAACACCAGCTCGAAACGGTTCGGCACCTTGTCGACGCAATCTTCGACGGTTACGCGCGCCATGCGTTGATCCCTCTCGGTGGAGAATGCACGCCAAGCATGCAAAAATACGCTCCGGAAATCCTAGCTTCCGGGCGCGGCCTCATTTGCGCTGCTTGTCGCACGTTCTGGCTGGAGAATCAAGCAGTCGGCGCACACCGGCACGCTCGTGGCGCCTGAGCCGGGCCAGCAAGACCGATGCCGTCACTCCCAGGCGTGGATGGCGCCAGCCGGGCGCAATCTCGCGCAGCGGGAGTAGCACGAACGCCCGCCGGTGCATTTCCGGGTGCGGCAGCAGCAATTGCCCGCGTGCCCGGCGTCCGCGTGGATTGCCGATCTGCCGGCCCCCGAAATCCAGAATGTCGATGTCCAGTTGGCGCGGCCCCCAGTGGCGGCCTAACCGGCGCCCGGCGTTGCGCTCGATGCGTTTGAGGGTTCTGAGCAGGGCGGTCGGGGCCATGCGCCCCTCAACCATGACAACGGCGTTGAGGTAGGCTGGTTGTCGGCCGAGGCCGACCGGGGTTGTCATGTACAGCGACGAAAATCCCAAGATACGAAGACCAGCTTCAGTAAGTTGAGCGCGTGCCCGAGCAAGAGTTGCCTGCGGAGGACCCCAAGCTCCGGGCAAATTTGAGCCAATGCCCAGAAGGATGGTTCGTCCAGGTGCCATCTTACCTGCAAATGACTGGCATATGCTTGTATATTAGCATCGATTGTCACCGGTTATTCTTTAACCGTATGCAACTAGTCATAGCGGCGTTGCACACATGCACGCGGTTCTTGCTTGGCTTTTCTGCCGTTCCGGTTATTGTAGTATCAAAGATCAAACTGGTCTGACCAGTCAGCGGCCTCCATTTCCGGAGGCGCGCGGCTTTTCTGCTGAAGGTAACCGGATGCATTTTTACCCCACGGAGCGCATTGCGCTCTTTATTGATGGCGCGAACCTGTATGCGACCGCGAAAGCGCTCGGCTTCGACATAGACTACAAGCGGTTGCTGGCCTTGTTTCGCAGCAAGGGGCAACTGGTGCGGGCGCTGTACTACACGGCGCTGGCCGAAGACCAGGAATACTCCTCGATCCGTCCGCTGGTCGATTGGCTCGACTACAACGGCTACACCATGGTCACCAAGCCGACCAAGGAGTTCACGGACTCGTTTGGGCGGCGCAAGATCAAGGGCAACATGGACATCGAGCTGTGCGTCGATGCCATGCGCCTGGTCGAGCACTTGGATCACGTCGTGCTGTTTACCGGCGACGGCGATTTCCGCGCCCTGGTGGCGGCGCTGCAATCGCAAGGGCGCCGGGTGAGCGTGATCTCCACGTTGCAGACCCAGCCGCCGATGGTGGCGGACGAGCTGCGCCGCCAGGCCGACCAGTTCATCGACCTGGCAGATCTGGAAGACCAGGTGTGCCGCGACCCAGCTTCGCGTCCCGTGCGCGAGCCCAGGGAGGCGGCCGTGCGCGGCCGGCGGCCGGCGCCAGCTCCGACGGCGCTCGATTTCCCCGACGAAGACGAGGACGGCAACCCGTAGATTTGCCGTTCGATCAGTGCCGTTGGCGGCATAGCGCCGAGGCTCAGGCATGCGCCCCGTTGTCCCGGCTGAGGCCCCCCGCCACTGTCCGCTGTGCCCTCGCCTGGTCGCATTCCGATCGGCCAATGCGACCAGCGAGCCGTCCTGGTTCAACGGGGCGGTGCCCTCGTTCGGCGACCAGCACGCGCGACTGATCGTGGTCGGACTGGCTCCTGGGTTGCGCGGGGCCAACCGCACCGGCCGGCCTTTCACGGGCGACTATGCAGGCGATCTGCTCTACGAGACTTTGCTGGACTTCGGGTTCGCGCGCGGCCGCTATGCTGCCAGCCCGGACGATGGCCTTGAGTTGCTCGACTGCCTGATCACGAATGCGGTGCGCTGTGTGCCCCCCGAGAACAAACCGACGCCGCTCGAGATCGGCACCTGCCGGGCCTTCCTGGCAAGCCGGCTTGCGGCCACGTCCAGCGCGCGCGCGATTCTGGCGCTCGGGCGCATCGCTCACGACAGCACGCTGGCTGCGTTTGCGGCGCGCAAGGCCGCCTTTGCGTTTGCGCATGGGGCGCGGCACAGGGTGCGCGAGCCGTTGGTGCTGTTCGACAGCTTTCACTGCTCGCGCTACAACACCAACACCGGCCGCCTGACGCGTCAGATGTTCCGCGACGTGTTTGCCGCCATTCGCGCCCATTTGGACGCACGGACCGCGAGCAACTAAAGCGTGCGGTGGCTCATGCCGAGGTAGGCGCACACCTCGCGCGCGTGCGCGGCAGGCAGCGCGATCGGGTAGTAGACGCGCTCGATGCAGCCGTCGTTCAGGCACAACGTCAGGCGCTTGAGGTAGGTGACGCCGCCCGTCTCGAAGGTCGGCAGCGATAGCGCCCTGGTCAGCTCGAAATCGACATCGCTGACCAGCTCGAATGGCACATCGAGGCGTCGTGCGAGTTCCTGCTGATAGTCGCTGGGCTGGGTGGACAGCCCGAACACGGTAGCCCCCACTTGTTGGAAGCCGACATGCAGATTGCGGAACCCCTCTGTCTCGGGCGTAGAGCCGTGCGCGCCGGGGATATCGTCCCAGCCCGGTGGATTGGGCAGGCCGGGTCGCCCGGTCCAGGGATAGCAGTAGACAACGGTGCGGCCCGGCAGGTTGGCAAAGCTGACCTGGCCGCCGCCCGTGGTCGGCAGCGCGATGTGCGGCAGGCGCCGGCCGCGCTTCAAGTGACGGGCTGCGCCGTCATCGGCGAGGGTCGCGGACTGCGCGGTCATGCGCATTGGTTCTGTTGCAGCCAGGCGAGCACGTCGCCGGCATTGCGGTCCGGTGGGAAGACCGGGTAGAAGACCTTGGTGATGCCACCGTCGTCGATGACCAGGGCGAGCCGCTTGATGAGCGCATGTCCGGCCACGTGCATGATGGGCAGCCGCAAAGCGCTGGCCAGCATCAGCTTCGCGTCGGACAGCAGCGGGAAGGGCAGGTGCAGCCGCTCGGCGGCTTCGCGCTGGTAGGCGCTGTCCTGCGTCGACAGGCCGAACACGCGCGCGGCACCGGCCTCGATCAGCACTTTGTACAGGTCGCGGAACGCGCACGTCTGTGGCGTGCACCCGCGTGCGCCCGGGATCAGGTCCCAGTCGTCGACGAGCGCGATTTTGCCGGGCTCGCCGGTGCGGGGATAGGCAAATACGATGACCCGTCCGGCAACCTTGGCCAGGCTCACGTGCGAGCCGTCGGTGGCCGCAAGCAGCACGTCCGGCACCAGCATACCCTGCAGATGACGAGCGCCGCCGTCGTCCTTAGGAGACGGGATCTTCGACCAGTCGACGTCAAGCAGGTTCGGTTGGTTCGCCGTCGGCATCACAGGCTTCTCGTCTCAGCGCTTGCTGCGCACATGGTATCTGCCTGCGATGTGGAAGCCAAAGCCCTGATAGAGCGCCACCGCTGCGGTATTGGCGGCCTCGGCCTGCAGATACAGGCGGTGGCAGCCCGCAGCGCGCGCATGCGCTTCGATGGCCTGCAGCACGGCACGGGCGCCGCCCTGCCGGCGCGCGGCCGGGAGCGTTGCCATGCATTGCACCGAGGCGAGGGCGCCGTCGACGACCGTCAGGCCCGAGCTCAGCAAACGGCCGGTGCGGCCGCACGCCAAGTAGCTGCGCTGGGGCGGCAGGCCGGCGAGTATGCGCGGGGCCGCCGCGCGGCGATCGCCGTTGAGGCCGCCCAGATAGATGTCGAGCCACTCGGGCGTCGGCTCGCGCATAACAGCGACGTCAGCAGGGAGCGGGAGCGTGCTGCCGGCGATGTCCTTGGTCATCGTCACATGGTCCTGGCCACGGTCGTAGCCGCGATTGACGAGCAGCTTGTCGAGATCGGCCGGCACACTCACGTCCGATACGGTGAAGCGGCAGGGTGCATGTTTTGCTTGGTAAAGCTGCTCGACAGCGGTGATGGCGGCATTGGCATCGCTGCCGGTGAATAGCAAGGCGGCAACCGAGTTTGCCCGCAGCGATCCGCCCGATGCGTATCGCCACAGCCAGCCGTCGACC
>DASTOW010000154.1:0-2876 GCA_035762425.1 Hyphomicrobiaceae bacterium
GCACCTTGCCGTCCCGATAGCGGGCCAGATGCAGCCGGCAGGTCGGTACGGTGAGATCAGGCCGCAGGCACAGCTCCTCCCCGTCCGGGTCGGTAAAAACGTAGGTGCGCGCGCGCAGGCTCTCACCCACCACATCGAGGAACAGGCCGGCCGGCTGAATGACCGCCGGCGCCACCGGCTCGTAGCCGGCGCGCGCGAACACCAGCATCAGGCGCTGTGCCTGCGCCTGCAGGGCCTCGAACTTCTGTGCGGTCTCGGGCGGCATGGCCCCTACCTCGCCGCGGCAGCTTGGCCTCCCCCTGGAAGGGGGAGGATGGAACGCCACGGCCTTAGCTTGCCAACACCGCGCATGCCCAGCATATCGACCGGCGAGCCAGGTCCGCTGGCATGCCCGGTGGGGGCGAGCTTGTTGGGCGCGAGCCCGATAGCCTCACCCGGGGCGCCACCATCACCAAGCCGTCCCTGCCGGGATGCGTAAACGGCTTGCAGTCCTGAGGAGCCAAGTGATGGCGCGCCTCTCGAGGGGGAGGCAAAGGCTGCGGCCTGTCGGGCACATTGGGGCATCGGTGCGCTCGACCCGATCTATGGCTTGTGCCGGGCAAGCAGGTCGCGGACGGCCGTGACAAGGTTGGCTGCGGGCACCGAGACCTGCGCGGGGCGGCCTTCGCGCCACTCCTTGCTGTCCTTGATCGTGGCGGCCGCCTTGGCGCCTTCGATCAGGTCCTTGATCTGCACCTCACCCTTGGCGCGCTCATCGCCGCCCTGGATCACGACGCAGGGGGCGCCGCGCTTGTCGGCGTACTTCATCTGCGCCTTCATGCCCGCCGTGCCGAGGTACATCTCGGCGCGAATGCCGGCGGCGCGCAGCGACTGCGCCATCTTCTGGTAGTCGGCGAGGCGGTCCTTGTCCATGACCAGCACGACCACGGGGCCCTCGGATGCGGCCGGCCGGTCCTTGTTGATGGCGGCCAGCGCCGCCTGCAGACGCGAGACGCCGATCGAGAAGCCGGTGGCCGGCACTTTGGTGCCGAGGAAGCGCTCGACCAGCCCATCGTAGCGGCCGCCGCCACCGACCGAGCCGAAGCGAACGGTGTGGCCGTCCTCGTTGACAACGGGGATGGTGATCTCGGCCTCGAACACCGGGCCTGTGTAGTATTCCAGGCCGCGCACAACGGTTTGATCTATGCGGATGCGGTCTTGTTCGTAGCCAGCTGCGGCGACCAGCTTCTTGATCTGGATGAGATCGGCCCTGCCTTGCGCAAACACGCCAGCCTCGGTCACGGGTGTGTTTGCCGCACTGGCTGGAGAGGCACCTGCAAGCGCATCGTCGGATTGGCCAATCGGCCGTTGCAAGAACTCCAGCACAACGCGGATCTGCTCCGCAGCAAGGCCCGCACCCCTGGTGAAATCGCCGCTTTCGTCTTTGCGGCCTGGTCCCAGCAGCTGCTCGACGCCGCCGCTGCCGAGGCGATCCATCTTGTCGATTGCGCGCAGCACAGTCAGGCGTCGGCCGGAACTTGCCTCACCGCCAAGGCCGATCGCTTCCAAGACCCCGTCCAGGAGCTTCCTGCTGCTCACCTTGATCACGTAGTCACCGCGCTTGATGCCGAGCGCCTCCATCGTGTCGGCGGCCAGCATGCAGATCTCGGCATCGGCAGCGATGTTGTCGGTGCCGACGGTGTCGGCGTCGAACTGGGTGAATTGGCGGAACCGCCCCGGCCCCGGCTTCTCGTTGCGCCATACCGGTCCGACCGCGTAGCGACGGAAGGGCAGCGCCAGCTTCTGCTCTTTGAGCCCCTCCGCCACGTAACGGGCGAGCGGGGCGGTGAGGTCATAGCGCAGGGACAACCACTGGTCGTCCTCATCCTGGAAGGAGAACACGCCCTCGTTGGGCCGGTCCTGGTCGGGCAGGAACTTGCCGAGCGCGTCCGTGTACTCGATGGCCGGCGTCTCCAGCGGCTCAAAGCCGTAGCGCTCGTAAACCTGCCGGATGGTTTCCAGCATGCGGTGCGTCGCGCGGATGTCCTCCGCCGGCGTATCGAGAAAGCCCTTGGGCAGCCGGGCCTGAGGCCCGGTGTTCTTGTTCGACTTGGCCATGTTCGTGAGAGCCGCTTGATTTGGCGGCGCTTATAACCGATAGGCCCCTGCTGGCAAAGCCGGGCGGCGCCCCCCGGCGTCACTGCTGGGTCTTGCGAACGCCGCAATCAATGGTCCAGGATTTCCGTTCACAGCATCGCGGGTAGGGTGCGGGGAAGAGGAGACCGGGGGCAACTAGCAATGAAGCACAGTGCATTTAAGTCGGCGGCGGCCTTGCTCATTCTGGCCGGGCTCGGCGCGGCCGCCGGTGCCCAGGAGCAGCCTCAGACGCTCGATTCCTTCAGCGAGATGCCAGCCTACTGGGCGGTGACGGGGGTACGCTCCAACGACGTGCTGCACCTGCGCGACGTGCCCAGCGCCGACAGCAAGAGCCTGGCCGGCATCCCCTTCAACGCCAAGGGCCTCAAGCACCTCGGCTGCCGCCGCAACGAGATGCCGTTCGAAGACTGGGTGAAGCTCAACAAGGAGGCGCGCAGGGCCGCCCTCATGCAGTGGTGCCGGGTCGAATACAAGGGCAAGCAGGGCTGGGTGGCCGGCCGCTACCTGAAGCCGGACGAGACGCAGAAGCATTAAAGAGTGAACAGCGTGCCGGGAGGTTTGCCGCCACCTTTGCGTATTTCTGCGGGGGTGCTATGAGGGGCCCGGAACGATTCCAAGACACGGGCGGCTAAATGGCCGCGCACCGGGGGCAACAAGGCCCTGGTGCGCCCGATTTCGGCCAACCTGGCGCCAACCGGGCGGATGAGGAGAACAAACATGGTGCAGCGGCCCATCCTGGA
>DASTOW010000155.1:0-13296 GCA_035762425.1 Hyphomicrobiaceae bacterium
AGCAGTGGACCGCTGGCGGCGACCGCGGCGATCGCGCCGAAGGTTGAAATCAGAGTCCGACGTCGCATCGATGGCTGCATTGGGCAACTGTATTGTCAGGCCGTGTGCGGTGGCTCGGTGCTCAGAGGTGCATCAACAAAACTGAGAGCTACGCGTGTGAGCTGAGGCTACTTGTCTATTGCTTGCAGACAATCGGCCAAGTTCCAAGATCAGCCCTGTAAGCTCTTGAAATGAATGGCGGTCCCTACGGGAGTCGAACCCGTCTTTTCAGATTGAAAATCTGACGTCCTAACCGATAGACGAAGGGACCAGCCAAGGCCGGCGCTTGCCGCTGTGCTGGGCCGATATAGTGGGGTTTGCCGGGGGTGGCAAGCAACCCGCTCCGCCGCCCCGGCGAGGCATATGTGCACAAGGACACGGTGCACACGCCCCGGCTTGTCCGGCCACGGTGCGATGGCTAACGTCCGGCGACGGCCGGCCGGCCGCGGGCTTTACGGGAGACGGGCAGATGGCAGGCAACCTCACCATGGCGGAGCTGAAGAGCGCGATCGCCGCCGGCACCATCGATACCGTGCTGGTGGCCATGGTTGACATGCAGGGCCGGCTGATCGGCAAGCGCTTCCAGGCGGAATTTTTCGCAGACAGTGCCCACAAGGAGACGCATGGCTGCGACTACCTACTGGCCAACGATATCGATATGGAGCCGGTGCCCGGCTATCAGGCGGCGAGCTGGGAGAAGGGCTACGGCGACTTCATCATGCAGCCGGACCTCGCCACCCTGCGGCGCATCCCCTGGCTGGAAGGCACCGCGCTCGTGATTGCCGACGTGCTCGACCACCATCATCACGACCTGCCGCACAGCCCGCGGGCGATGCTGAAGAAGCAGCTGGCGCGCCTATCGGCCATGAAGATGCGCGCCTTCTGCGCCTCCGAGCTCGAGTTCTACCTGTTCGACGAGAGCTACGAGAGCGCGGCGGCCAAGCGCTTCCACGGCCTGAAGACGGCCGGGACCTACATCGAGGATTACCACATCCTGCAGACCACCAAGGAGGAGGGCGTGATGCGCGCCATCCGCAAGGGTCTGCAGGCGGCCGGCATTCCGGTCGAGAACTCCAAGGGAGAGTGGGGGCCGGGCCAGGAGGAGATCAACGTCAGCTATGCCGATGCGTTGGAGATGGCGGACCGCCACGTCATCTTGAAGAACGCCATCAAGGAGATCGCGCACCTGCAGGGCAAGTCGGTCACTTTCATGTCGAAGTGGCGCTACGACCTCGCCGGCTCCTCCTCGCACGTGCATCTGTCTCTGTGGGACGAGAAGGGCGACAAGCCACTATTCTACGATGCCAAGGCCGAGTTCGGCATGTCCAACCTGATGCGCTCGTTCGTGGCCGGGCAGATCAAGTACGCGCCCGACATCACCTGGCTGCTGGCGCCCTACATCAACTCCTATAAGCGCTTCCAGGTCGGCACCTTCGCGCCGACCAAGACGGTGTGGAGCCGCGACAACCGCACGGCCGGCTTCCGCCTGTGTGGCGAGGGCGGCAAGGGCATCCGCATCGAATGCCGCATCGGCGGCGCCGACCTGAACCCCTATCTTGCTTTCTCCGGGCTGATCGCAGCCGGGCTCGCCGGTATCGAGGAGAAACTGGCCCTGGAGCCGCCGTTCTCGGGCGATGCCTATGTCGGCGGGGCGTTGCCGGAGGTGCCGAAGACGCTGCGCGAGGCAACCGATCGGATGGCAGGGTCGGAATTCCTGCGCGGCGCGCTCGGATCCGAGGTGGTCGACCACTACGTGCACACAGCGCGCTGGGAGCAGTTCGAGTACGACCGGCGCATCACGGACTGGGAGCTGATGCGCGGGTTCGAACGGTATTGAGGGGATGAGCGTGAGCGAGATCGTATGCATTTCCCCCGTCGACGGGCGCCAGGTGGCGCGCCGGGCGACAGCTCAACCGGCTGCCATCGAGAAGGCGCTGCAGGCAGGGCGGGCGGCACAGCGCGAATGGGTGCGCGTGCCGCTTGGCGAGCGCACCGCCGCAATGCTGCGCTTCCTGGAGGCGATGCGGGCGCAGAACGAGGATGTGACGCGCGAGCTTGCCTTGCAGATGGGGCGACCCGTGCGCTACGGCGGCGAGTTCCGTTCCTTTGAGGAGCGGGTGCAATACATGGTCGAGATCGCGGCCGAGGCGCTGGCGCCCATAGCGCCGGCCGGCAAGGATGGCTTCTCGCGCTGCATCCGCCGCGACCCGCTGGGGCTGATCCTCACCATCGCGCCTTGGAACTATCCGTACCTGACAGCCGTCAACACCGTGGTGCCGGGGCTGATCGCTGGCAATGCGGTGATCCTGAAGGCAGCGAGCCAGACCATCCTGACCGGCGAGCGCTTCCAGACAGCGATGGACAAGGCCGGCCTACCCAAGGGTTTGTTCCAACACCTCGTGCTGGGTCACGACGACACGGCCAAGATGTTGGCCGGTGGGCATGTCGACCACGTGAGTTTCACGGGCTCCGTCGCCGGCGGTCGGGCGGTCGAGCGGGCCGCTGCCGGCACGTTCACCTCGATCGGGCTGGAGCTCGGCGGCAAGGACCCTGCCTACGTGCGCGCCGACGCCGACGTTGCTCACGCGGTCGAGAACCTCGTCGACGGCGCGTTCTTCAATTCCGGGCAGAGCTGTTGCGGCATCGAGCGTATCTATGTGCACGAGCAGGTCTGGGACCCGTTCGTCGAGGGGTTCGCGGCGCTGACGCGCCAGTATGTGCTGGGCGATCCCCTCGAGCAGGCTTCCACGCTCGGACCAATGGCGGCGACGCGTTTTGCCGAAGTGGTGCGGCGCCAGACCGCGCAGGCATTGGCCAAAGGCGCCAAGGCGCATATCGATCCGGCGGCCTTCGCACGCAACCGCGATGGTACGCCGTGGCTGGCGCCGCAGGTGTTGACGAGGGTCGACCACAGCATGGACGTGATGATGGAGGAGAGCTTCGGGCCCGTGGTCGGCCTGATGAAGGTGGCCGGCGACGATGAGGCGCTGCGCCTTATGAACGATTCGCCGTACGGGCTGACGGCCTCGGTATGGACGCGCGACCAGACAGCTGCCGAGCGCATCGGCGGCGGCATCGAGACCGGAACCGTCTATATGAACCGCTGCGATTATCTCGACCCTGGCCTTGCCTGGACCGGCGTCAAGAATACCGGCCGCGGCGCCTCGCTGTCGTGCATCGGCTACGCGATGCTGAGCCGCCCCAAGAGCTTCCACCTGCGGAAAGTGTGATCACGATGAAGCTGCATGCGAACTGGAATTATCCGACCTCGGTGCGCATCGGTGCGGGCCGGCTGCAGGAGCTGGGCGAGGCAGCAGCTGTTGCCGGCATCGCGCGGCCGCTGATCGTCACCGACCGGGGGCTCGTGAAGCTGCCGATGATCGAGGCTGCCAGTCATATTCTGGTGGCGGCCAAGCGGCCGACGCAGGTGTTCTGCGACGTGAAACCCAATCCGGGCGCGGCCACCATCGAAGCCGGCTTGGCGGCCCTCAAGAGCGGGAAGCACGACGGCGTCATCGCCATCGGCGGCGGCTCGGCGCTGGATGCCGGCAAGGTGATCGCCTTCATGGCCGGGCAGACGCGGCCGATATGGGATTTCGAGGACATCGGCGACTGGTGGACGCGGGCTGACCCCAAGGCCATCCTGCCAATCGTCGCCGTGCCGACCACGGCAGGCACCGGCTCCGAGGTGGGCCGCGCCGGCGTCATCACCGACGAGACAACGCACACCAAGAAGGTGATCTTCCATCCGCTGATGATGCCGAAGGTGACGATCTGCGATCCGGAGCTGACGGTCGGCATGCCGCCGATGATCACGGCCGGCACGGGCATGGACGCGCTGGCCCACTGCCTGGAGGCCTATTGCGGTCCGTTCTATCACCCGCTCGCCGATGGCATCGCCGTCGAGGGCATGCGGCTGGTCAAGGACAACCTGCTGAAGGCTTACCGCAACGCGTCGGACATCGAGGCGCGCACGCACATGATGTCGGCGGCTGCCATGGGCGCCACCGCCTTCCAGAAGGCGCTTGGCGCCATCCACTCGCTGTCGCATCCGGTGGGCTCGCTCTATGACACGCATCACGGGCTGACCAATGCGGTGTTCATGCCGTACGTGCTGGTGTTCAACCGAGGTGCGATCGAGAGCAAGATCGAGCGGCTCGCGGCCTACTTGGGCCTGGAGCCAAGCTTCGACGCGTTCCTGGCCTGGGTGCTCAAGTTGCGCGAGGACCTGCAGGTGCCGCATACGCTGGTGGGTCTCGGTGTCGACGATGCGAAGTTCGCCCTGATGAGCGAGATGGCGCCCAAAGACCCGACGGCGGGCGGCAATCCGGTGCCGTTCGACCAGCAGGCGGCCCTGCAGCTCTATCGCAACAGTCTGGACGGCCGGCTCGCCTGAGGCAGCGGGTGCCCTAAATCAATGCAGAGTTCCGCGCTGTTACCTCGGGGGCTGACGAGCCGGGCCGGCTCGGCTATGGCTGGAGGCAACCTCAGGGCTGGAGAGCCTCCATGCAGCATTTTCCGGAACACCTTGCCGACCGCTTCCGCCGGTTCAAGTTCCGCCATTTCGCGCCCAATCAGGACCACTACGAGAAGCTGGCGGCCGAAGGGCAGACGCCCGACGTCATGATCGTGTCCTGCTGCGACAGCCGGGTCGATCCGGAGACCATCTTCTCGGCCATGCCGGGCGAGCTGTTCGTGGTGCGCAATGTGGCCAATCTGGTGCCGCCGTTCGAGACGCAGGGCAAGTATCACGGCGTGTCGGCGGCGCTCGAGTTCGCGGCGCTCAACCTGCGCGTCAAGCACATCGTGGTGATGGGCCACTCGGGCTGCGGCGGCGTGCGCGCCTGCCTCGATCACGAGGCGCTGCGGCAGACCGAGGCGGCGTTCGTCACCAACTGGGTGTCGATGCTGGATGGGGCGCGTGATCGGGTGCTGGCGGCCAATCCAAACGGCACGCCTGCGGAGTTGCGTCGCGCGCTGGAGCGTGAGGCGATCAAGACCTCGCTCGACAACCTGCGCACGTTTCCTTGCATCCAGGCGCTGGAGGGCAAGGGCCGCATCAGGCTGCATGGCACCTACTTCGACATCGCCGAAGGCACGCTGTCCGTGCTCGACCAAGCGACGGCGACGCTGGTGGCGCTGTAGGCGATCCACCGCCGAACGGCCGCAGCCGCCGGCGATGGGTCGGTCCGCCGTCTAACGACCTACTGCTTGCGGGCGTAGTGGAAGGCCGGCATGGCCTTGATCAATTCCTTGGTGGCGCCGGGAAGGACGATCTTGTCGCCAGTCATCTGGAACTGGCCGGCCGGGATAGCCACGTCGTGCGAGCCGATGCCGAGGAAGCCACCGGCGCTGACGATGGCATAGGACTCCTTGCGGGCGGGCGAGATGATGATGTCCTCGATCTTGCCGACCTGTTCGTTTGCGTCGTTGTAGACGTGCTTGCCGAGCAGCTTCTTGTCCACGCTCCAGCCCTTGACGTCGATCTCGACGACGCCCACACCGAGGGTTGTCCGGCCCGCCGTCTGCGCGTTGACGCTCGCCGGTGCAGACATCAACAGCAGCGCCGTCAAGCCCGAGTAGAGAGCGTATCGCATGTGCACCTCCTGTGAATTTTTGGGAGTTCTGCCGCTGAGCAGCGGGCGGGAGGGCGGAGGCTAGGATTGTCGGTGCACCCGGCCCATCAGGCAAAGCCCTGAATTGGTCATGAGAGGCCGTAGCGGGCCAGGGACTGCGCCACCCAGGCGCGAGGCCGGCGCAGAGCCTATGCGGCGTCGTGAAAAATAATGCCGAGCGTATGCCGCTGGCCGCTACGCACGCGGCTCACTGCGTGGCGCAGGTTGACGCGATAGGTGCCGCGCGCACCCGCCATCGGCCGGTGGTGTACGGCAAAGGCGACACCATCGCCTTGCCGCAACGATACAACCTCGGCCCTGGATTGCATGCGCGGCCGCTGCTCGGTCAGGACGAACTCGCCGCCCGTAAAGTCCCGTTCGGGCTGCGAGAGCAGGATTGCCACCTGCAGGGGAAACGACAGGTCGCCGTACAGATCCTGGTGCAGGCAATTGTAGTCGCCCTCCACATACTGCAGAAGGAGCGGCGTCGGCCGCTGCTGTCCGGCGCTGTGACACAGCGCGAGGAACCGGCTGTGTGTTTTCGGATAGCGCAGGTTGGCTCCCAGGCGCTCGTTCCAGGCATCGGCAATCGGCGCCAGGCGTGCATAGAGCGCCGTTCGTAGGGCACCAACCAAAGCGGGCAGGGGATAGCGGAAGTAGCGATACTCGCCCTTCCCGAAGCCGTGCCGCGCCATGACGATATGGCTGCGGAAATGCTCCTCGTGCGGGTAGAGCGCCGCGATAGCGCGGCACTCGTCCGGTGTGAGGAGCTGCGGCAGGAGCGCTGCGCCGAAGCGATCAAGCTCGCCGGCCAGGCTGCTCCAGGCGTAGGCTGCGACGCGGGCCTCGGCCGATTTGCTCGTGTCGGGGGCCACGGCAATTCTGGTCTGCGCAGTCATGGCGGACGCTCCATGTCGAACCTGTTGGGCTAATCCCTACAGGCGCGCGCCGACGATCGCGACCCGCTTCTTGTTCGCGACCAGCGGCAATGGATGCGGGCGTAGTGCCTACCTGGCGTCGGTCCAGCTTTCCGAGAAGGCCAGCGCGCTGGTGCTGAACGGTCTGCCCTCCCGCTCGCGCTTCCAGGGCTTGCCGATGGCATCGACGCCGTTGCGCGTCAGGCGCGCTCCGAGGGCCGGAATCAACACCGTGCATACGCCGTAGCGGCGGCCTCCCGAATTGGGCTGGGTGTGGATCAGCAGCGGATCGCCGATGTCGTGCCAGGTGAGGCTGACGTCCTCGCCGCGCGCCGTCGCCCGCTCGGTCCAGAAGTAGCGTGGATCGCCGGATTTGCTGAACTCGGCATCGGTCACTGGAATGGTGGTATCCGACAGCTCGGCGTTGAGCATGCCCTGCACGGTCATCTGCAGCCAGCGCGCCATGGCGATGTTGTCGGAATAGATGCGCCAGCGGTTCTCGGTGAGTTCGCTCTTGAGATAGAGCACGTGGCCTGGTCCGGCCGGCGAGAAAATGATGCGCCAGTAGCTGGCGTTGGTCGTGTAGTTGTCGCTGTCGGTAGGGGCGAGCCTGATGAAGGGATTTTCGCCGGTGACGATTACCGAATTGGGATCTGCCGTGCTCATTGTTGTTGGCCTCCTTGCGCCGTCGCCAACGTGGCACCTGGCGACCAGGACGGCAACCGGGAAGCGGCGAGCTCGGCAATCTTCATGCCGGCAAGATTGCAACTGCTAGAATCGCACCCAGCCGTTGCCGGTCAGGTGCTCCTGCGGCTGGAACCGCTTCTTGTAGCTCATCTTAGGCGAGCCCTGGATCCAGTAGCCGAGATAGAGATAGGGAATGCCGAGCCGGCGCGCGTAGGCGATGTGCTCCAGGATCATATAGGTGCCGAGCCCGCGGCGGGCTGCTTCAGGCTCGTAGAAGCTGTAGACCATCGAGATGCCGTCGGACAGGCGATCGCACAATGCAACGCCGAGCAGCGGTCGCTTGTCGGCATCGTCCTTCGCCTTGGGATCGGGCTTCAGGCGATACTCGGTGACGAACGTGTCGATGATGCTGTCCTCCACCATCATGGCGTAGTCGAGCACCGTCATGTCGGCCATGCCGCCGTCGGCGTGGCGCGCATCGATGTAGTCGCGGAACAGAGAATACTGCTCGGACGTCGGCGTCGCCTGCAGGCGGCGCGCGACCACGTCGCGATTAAGGTCGAGCACGCGGCGGAAGGAGCGCCGTGGCTCGAACTCGTTGACCAGCACGCGCACCGATACACACGCCTGGCAGCCCTCGCAGTAGGGCATGTAGGCGATGTTCTGGCTGCGCCGGAAGCCGCCCTTCAATAGATTGTCGACCAGGGCCGGCGGCTTGTCGTGCGTGAGGTGGGTGAAGAGCTTGCGCTCGAGGCGACCCGCCAAATAGGGGCAGGGTTGCGGCGCCGTGACGTAAAACTCGGGGAAGTGTTTTTGTTGCTCACTCATACCTAACTCGCCTCGGCGTCAGCGGCGTCGATGATATGTGACGAGCCAGCCCGCAATCAAGTGTGCGCATTGTTGCATCTGCGGGACTATGCAACACAGGTGTGCAGCGCATGTTGAGCGTTGTGCGTTGCAGTGTCTCGCCATTAAGCACGATCTCGCTGGCGCGCTGCATCGCGGCGGCATTCCCGCTGCGGATATCGTTCACCGCACGGCATCATAGCCGGCATTGTGTGCTCTGCCGGGACAGGCTGAAATTGATGCGATACCCGACGTGCAAAATTCTGTTGATCTGCGCATTGCTGCAGGCATTGGCGGCCGTTGACGTGAAGGCGGCAGGCTGCCACGGCGTGCTGGTGCGGGCCGCGGCCACCACCCAGTGCCGCAAACCTGGTGACAGCTTCAAGGACTGTCCCGCCTGTCCCGAGATGATGGTGGTTGCGGCCGGCAGCTTCGCGATGGGCTCCGCGGCCAGCAGCGATGAAACGCCGGTCCACAACGTCACGCTGGCGCGGCCATTGGCGATCGGCAAGTTCGAGGTGACGTTTGCTGAGTGGGATACCTGTGTCGCCGACGGCGCATGCAAGCATGTGCCGGACGATCAGGGCTTCGGGCGACTGAGCCGACCGGTCATCGACGTATCGTGGAACGACGTGACGAGCACGTATTTGCCGTGGCTGTCGCGCAAGGCGGGGCGCAGCTACCGTCTGTTGAGCGAGGCCGAATGGGAATACGCCGCGCGTGCCGGCAGCCGTGCCGTCTATGCCTGGGGAGACGAGATCGGAGTCGGTCGTGCCAACTGCGATCGCTGCGGCAGCGCCTGGGACAACCGGCAGACGGCGCCGGTCGGCTCGTTCGCCGCCAACGCGTTCGGTTTGCACGATCTGCACGGCAACGTCTGGGAGTGGACGCTGGACTGCTACCAGAACAGCTATGTCGGGGCGCCCAAGAGTGGGGCGGCGCGGCAACGCCCCAACTGTCCCACCCGCGTCGTGCGTGGTGGCGGCTGGAGCGATCGTGCGCGCTATCTGCGCTCGGCCGTGCGCTACGGCGATCCGCCGGGCTATCGCGGCAACTACGTCGGGTTCCGCGTGGCGCGCGATTAGCGAGCGCGGGTTGCGCTCATTGGCTGCCTTACCCGGCACGCACACACAGTGCCAAGCTGCCATCGCGCTGAGAAGGCAACACATTGAGCACGCAATGCAGCGACGCAACCGTGGAGCTGCCCCGCGCGAACGCGCAAAGGCGACGGCATTGCCTGCAGCGGTCACTTTCCAAGCTGCAGTCGTGCTGATGCTGTGCCATGCCTTGCCGGCGCTGACGGCTGATGCCTGGGCCGCACCTCTGGAGCGCGTGGAGTTTGAGAGCGCCTCGCAACGGCTTGTTTCGGGCAAACGCATCCCCGGCGAGCGCATTGGGGGCGAGCTGGCCAAGCCCGCCGGCGCGGGCCCGTTTGCCGCCGTCGTTGGCTTGCACGGCTGCGCTGGGATGCACGAGTTGTATTCCAGCCAGTGACCAAACAAGGTCCTGCCGGGCTGCAGGTGTGGGTAATAGAACCCGTGGTGCGCGCCGGGATGGACGACCAGCGCGATGGGCGCCCCGGCCTTGCCCCAGGTGGCGATTCGATTGGAGCAGTCCGCCGCCGGCGTCCAATCGTCCAGCGCCCCAATGGGCGAGGCGGCGGAGCGCGCAAATCACCACCTGCACGCGTTTCTCGAGCGACACAAGCCATGCCGGTGGCGACACCGGCAATTGACTGGGTCATGCACGCCAGGCCCGGGCTCGCGCGCTACGCCTTCAGCAGGCGGGCGGCCATCGGCGCGAAGTAGGTGAGCACGCCGGACGCGCCCGCGCGCTTGAAGGCGAGCAGGCTCTCCAGCATCACCTTGTCGTGGTCGAGCCAGCCGTTGTGCGCCGCCGCCGTCAGCATCGCGTATTCGCCCGACACCTGGTAGGCGAAGGTCGGCACGGCGAAAGTGTCCTTCACGCGCCGCACGATGTCGAGGTAGGGCATGCCGGGCTTGACCATCACCATGTCCGCACCCTCGGCCAGGTCGAGCTCAACTTCGCGCAGGGCCTCATCGGTATTGGCCGGGTCGATGTAGTAGGTCTTCTTGTCGCCTTGCAGCACGCCGCTGGTTCCGATCGCTTCGCGATAAGGGCCGTAGAAGGCAGACGCGTACTTGGTGGCGTAGGACATGATGGCGATGTCCTGGAAGCCATTGGCATCGAGTGCCTTGCGGATGGCTCCGATGCGCCCGTCCATCATGTCGGATGGGGCGATGATGTCGGCCCCGGCTGCCGCTTGCAGCACGGCTGCCCGCGCGATCTGGGCGACTGTCTCGTCGTTGACGATGACGCCGTTGCGCAGGATGCCGTCGTGGCCGTGGCTGGTGAAGGGATCGAGCGCCGGGTCTGTGATAACCCCGATGTCGGGCACTGCCGCCTTGATGGCCCGCGTCGCGCGGTTGATGAGGTTATCCGGGTCGATCACGTTCGATCCCGTCGCATCGCGCACGCTCATGTCGATGTTGGGGAACGTGGCGACGGCCGGGATGCCGAGTGTCGCAGCCCGTTCCGCCTCTCGCGCGGCGAGATCCACCGACAGGCGCTCCACGCCGGGCATGGCCGCGATCGGCTCGCGCTTGTTGTTGCCGTCGATGATGAAGATCGGCCAGATCAAATCGTCAACGGTGAGGTGGTTTTCCTGCACCAGCCGCCGGGACCAGCCGGTGCGCCGATTGCGCCGCATGCGCACGGCGGGAAACTGCCCAGCCACGAGGTGCTGCGCTGGGGCAGATCCGCCCGCCCGGCTGTCATCGCCGGAACGTCGGGGAGCTAGAGGCTTCATGTGCACACCCTTGGCGAGCTTGGCCGGAGCTGCCCGGTGCTGATCACCTGGACCGCAGCGCCGAGCCCTGCGGCCACATTGTGCGGAAGCCTTGCCTCAAGGCAAGAGGGTGCGCCTACTCGCAGATGACGATGCCGCGGCGGTCGGCCATGTCCACGTGGAAATGGTTCTTGTGGGCATTATTGGCCTCGGGCCCGAGCACGGTGCCGAAGATGCGGCAGGCCGAGCGATGCGCGCCGCGCAAGAAATCCATCTTGCCGTTCAGGGCGGCTGGGTTGGGCTCGGATCCCGCCTGCGGCTTGGGGCCGCCCAGGCGACTGGGCTGCACCAGCCCGACGCCGCCGCTGTCCGACGGCAGGCGGGCGCCCGGCATCTGGATCGATATGCCGGGGATCGGAATAGCGATGCGGGCGGGATCAGCCAGCACCGGCCGATCGGCCGCGCGCGGCGTGCCTGCGCTGGCCGTCGTGTCCGCAGCCGGACCAGTCTTGGTCTGAGCCGGCGCCTCGGCGGGCTTGGCGGCGCTCTGGGCTGTGGCGCTCTGGGCTGCGGCGGCCTGGGCTGCGGCGGCCTGGGCGGCGATTTCGCGCGCCGTCATGCCCCAATCGGCGACCACGCTGGCTGTCTGGCCGCGTGCGGCCACGAAGGCGCGGATGTCGAGGGCGTTGACCCGGCCGTGCTCGCTGAGCCGGCTTTTCGCACGGCCATACGCGTTACGGCAGGAGTAGGAGCTCATGGTGTCGATGCGGGCGAGCGTGCCGCCCAGATGCTTGCGTGCCAGCGGCTGCAGGTCCTGCTGCACCCACTTGTGTATCGCCGCGATCATATCGCAGGTGAGATCGACAGGCGGGGACAGCATGACCTGCTGCGGGCCCTTGCCGACGCTGATCAGCTTCATCGGTGCCGGTGTGCCGCACTCGGTTCCCTCGCGCCAGGGAGCCGTGTGCACCGCCACCACATCCAAGCCCTTCAGGACCACGCTACAGCGCGCCTGCGCCAGCTCGATCTCCTGTGGGGACCACTCGAGCTTGTCTTGCGGCAGGTTGCCCGAGGGCGTCGTTGCGCCCTGCTGGGGGGTGTTGGAGGACGGCAACGGCTTGGCAGCCATCTGCTGCGCCCACACGTTACCGGCGGCCAGCACGCACAATGCGGCTGTCGTCGCCAAACGTCGCGGAATCATTAATGATTTGCCCCTACTGCCAGCTCCCGGCCCCGCCCGATTACGCCCCTACGAATCGGAACCCGGAGGTTGCTGACTTGAAGCAAATCTATATAGCTCCGATTTGCGGCAAACGCGAGGCTTTTGCCGGTTTGCG
Organism: Hyphomicrobiaceae bacterium; assembly: GCA_035762425.1. Lineage (GTDB taxonomy): Bacteria > Pseudomonadota > Alphaproteobacteria > Rhizobiales > Hyphomicrobiaceae > AWTP1-13. The sequence goes on from DASTOW010000155.1 coordinate 12,251, forward strand.
GCGGCGAGCGGCAACAACGTGTGGATGAAGTTCGGGTGAATACGGTCGAAGTGAAGGACGGTGCGGGTCGCCCGTCCGCCGACGCGGGGGCGCGCGATATCCTGCTCGGCGTCGAGGGTGCCGCTGCGATCGTCACCTTGAATCGACCGCAGGCCCTCAACGCGCTGACCGATGCGATGCGTGTGCAATTGGCGGCGCGCCTGCCGCGCTGGGCGCGCGACCCGCAGGTGTATGCGATCCTGATCGCCTCGTCCTCGGACCGGGCCTTCTGTGCCGGCGGCGACGTGCGCGAGATGGCCGAATGGGGCCGCACCCGCATGGCCGAGGCGCGTCGCGCGCTGGCTGACGAGTACGCGCTCAACTGGGCGCTCGACCGCTTCGTCAAGCCCACCATCTCGCTGATCGACGGCATGGTGATGGGCGGTGGCGTTGGCATCAGCCTGTACGGCACGCATCGGGTCGCCGGTGAGCGCTATCGATTCGCCATGCCGGAGACCGGCATCGGCCTGTGTCCCGATGACGGCGTAAGCCGCGTGCTGGCACGGATGCCCGATGAGATCGGCATGTACCTGGCGCTGACCGGACGATCAGTCGGTCCGGCCGATGCCTATCGGCTGAAGCTGGTGACGCACTGCATCCCCGCCGGGCGGTTCGGCGAGATCCGGGCAGCGGTTGGCGATGCCGATCCGGTCGACCCGGTGCTCGATACGCGCCATGAGGAGCCGGGACCCGGCGAGCTGGAAGAGATACGTCCGGTCATCGCGCGCTGCTTTTCGGCGGACGGGGTTGAGGCCATCCTCGAAAGGTTGGGCGCGCAGACCGGCAGCTCGGCAACCTGGGCCGCAGGCGTGCGCGCGGAGCTGATGCAACGCTCGCCGCTGTCGCTCGCCGTGACCTACCGGCAAATGCGGATGGCGCGCGGCTGGGACCTGCGCACCGCGCTCATGCATGATTTCCGGCTGGTGTGTCGCTTTCTGGAAGGCGAGGATTTCTACGAAGGTGTGCGGGCTTTTCTGGTCGACCGGGACCGGGCGCCGCGCTGGCAG
>DASTOW010000156.1:0-8487 GCA_035762425.1 Hyphomicrobiaceae bacterium
CTGATTGTGGTTGGTGCCGGTTTGGTCGATCGGCAGGTCAGCTCCGCGCATGGTGCGGCCGAGTTCGCTCGCCACCATCACCGTCGTCACGTCGAATAGGGAGCGCTTGGCATCGAAGGGCGTGTCGTTCAGGCTCTTGAACAGCGTGGCGATCCGGCCGATGGCGTCGGAGAACAGCTTGGGCTGCGCCTTGGCCTGATCGGGGGCGTGCACGTCGAAGCTTTCCGGCAGCACGTAGATGGCCGAGCGCGAAATGGACAGGCGGAAGCACTCAGCGATCAAGGCCAGCTGCTGCTGCTCCGGGCCCAGCTTCTCGCTGGGTGCGGTGAGGCTGGCCAGCTGACGGTGCACCTGCGCGGCGCCGTCGAGGCCGGCCAGCATTAGGCTGGAGCCGGCGGAGAAGCGCCCGGCATCGCCGGTGTGAGCCGCGAGCCTGCGCCGCATGAAGTCGACAAGGCCGTGGTCGGAGCCCGGCGGCTCGACGTTGCGCAGGGTGGCCGACAGGGCCTTGACCGATGCGGGTCGCAGCGGCACCACGCCTGAATGGTTGTCGACGTTGATGAACAGCGGATCGGTGGGGACGATGGCGTCCAGCGACTCAGGCTTGCGGCCGGTTTCGCTCGAATTGAGGTGGGGGACGAAACTGTCGCCGCCGAACGGCTTGCCCGCGAACAGGAAGTTCATGTTCTGCAGATGGCCATCGAAGCTCGGCGCCATGCACACGCCGTTGAGCACGCTGAAGCGGTCGCGGAAGGCGGCCAGCGGCTTGATGAGCGAGGTCGACAGCGCCTTGCCGCCGTTCTTGCCAATCCACGGATCGGGCTCCTTGCCAAGGTAGTTCTGGATCTTGCCGGCCCTGGTCATCGACAGCGGGCGGGCATCGAACATGTAGGAGGAATCGGCGCCGCCGTTCAGGACCACCAGGAGGAAGAAGTGCGGATCGGCATCGGCGGAGATGGATGAGGCAAAGCTCGAGCGCGCAAACAAAAGGGTGCCAGCGCCCAACCCGCCAAAGCGCAGGACCTCGCGTCGTGAGGGGTGCGTGGGCTTTGGCCGGCTCATTTGTGCAGCAGGAAGTAGGGGTTCATGGTGATGGCGAGCGTCATGGCGGTGATGGTCTCGGCGGCCGGCCGATCCTTGTAGGAGGCCAGGAAGTGGTCGCGCCAGGCCACGTATTCGGGCTCGGGCGCGTTGTAGCCCATGATGGCGAGCCAGTAATCCATCAGCAGCGCGTCGGCCTTGGCGCCGGCGGCCGGCCAGCTGCACAGATCCTTCAGGGTTTGCGCGAACTTGGCATGGAACTCGAGCTGCGGTGCGCTGCAGGAGGCGCCGACGCTGGTGGCGAAGTTGGACAGGGTGGCGTGCCAGATGGCGATACTGATCGCGTTGGGCAGGCCGTTCTGGAAGGCGTGCTCCGAGCCGAACGTCGACCACCGCCCGAGCAGGTCCTCCATGTCGGCGGCCGGCAGGAAGCGGTCGAGGTCGAGCATCTCGCCCTTCGGTGCAATGCGCGTCGACAGCTCCTTGGAGATGGCAGCCCAGCCCTTGAAGCGCGATGTCTGGGCCGCGCCGTCGGCCACCGCCGCGCACAGCGCCACACCGGCAAGCAGCGCGACCGCCAGCGGCTTCATTGCACGTCCCCTTTGCCGATGCGTGACAGCTCCTGCTGCGCCCACAAGTAGAGCTCCTGGCGCTCCTGGCTGGACATGATCTTGTTCTTGGGCATGCGCCTCTTCGGGTCGGTCGACACCAGACGTTCCATCATGCGCGTGATCGTGTCCTGCGCGGGGCGCTGCTGCATGTCGTCGTCGAGGTGCGGGAAGGTGCGGTTCTTGCCGTCGGGAGCCGTGATCCAGGCGCCGAGGTCGAGGCTGGCGTCGCCGCCGTAGATGGTGCCGTGGCACTGCGCGCAGTTCTTCTGCAGGATGTAGGCGACACGGCAGGGCGGTCCTTTGGCGGCCGTGGCGTCCGGAGCGTGGTCGTAGCAGCGCTGCGGCTCGGCGTTGCGCTCGTGGTAGGTCTGGCTTTTGGCGATGCGTACGATGGCGTTCTTCATCGCCTGCGAAGAGCTGACGGCTGCTTCCTTTGCGAAGGCCTCGGTGAGGTGGTCGAGGTAGCCGCCGTCGATGGTCTGGTTCTCGGCCGTCATGTATTCGAACAGGCGCTTCACAAGGCAGCGCTTGGGCTCGGGCGCCTCGCGGATGATTTTGGACAAGTCGCCGAGCGTCTCGCCGTAGCTGTTCTGGTTTTCCCAGCGCGGGGATCGCACGTAGCCGATGTTCCATTTGCGGCTGGAGCCCTTGCGCGTGCGCCAGGTCGCCTCGTAGCGGGAGCGGCTGTCGTCGGCGAGGTCGTCGAAGATGATCGTGCGCTCGCGCGAGTAATCGTAAAACTGCGCGCCCAGCCCGCGGAAGAAGCCGGCCATCGGGTCGAGCTTGTAGTGGCAGGCAAAGCAGGAGGTGTCCGAGCCGTGCGCGCCGGCGACGTGCTCCTGCGGGTCCTCGAAACCGACCGGAGTGAGGTCGTCACAGAAGAAGCGCTTCAACACGTAGGCCGAGCGCTTGCGGTTGAAATTGGTCGAGGAGTTCTGCAACGCGACGGCCTGCTCGTAGCCGAAGGCGAGCCATTTGCCGCCGAGCGGAAATGCGGTGAGGTCGACGGCCTTGAAGTCGAGCACCGACTCAGGCTCGTAGGCTTCGGGCTCGAAGCGCAAGATCTCCTCAAACGACGTGCTGAATTGCTCGGAAGCGGCCTGGATCGCCGCGGCCAGGCGCTTGACGTCGGCTTTCGGCTTGTACTTGACGCATTCCTCCCTGGCGGCCCTGGCGACGCTGTCGAGCGGCCACGAGACGACCTGGGCTCGCGTCAGGACGAAGATCTCGGCGTCGTCGAAGGCGCGGTGCACCTGCTCGGTCAGCGCATCCTTGCGGGCGCCGAAGTCGGCGAGCTGGCGGCACAGATCCTGACCGTTGCTCGACATCTGGGCCGCTGCGGACGCGCCAAGGTTGGCAAATACCACCTTTAGTTCGTTCACGACCTTGCGCCGCAGCTGCGCGGCCGTCAGGCCGGCGTCGCCAGGCAGCATATTCTCGGGATCGGTCTCGCGACGCAGCGGGGCCAAGAACAACGGGCCCTCCAGGTCGAACAGCTTGAAGTAGTCGCCGTTGCTGAGTAGCGCCTGGGCCGCCGAGATGGTGTTGGGGAAATCGAATGCGTGGCTGTTGTAGGCGCCGTCAGTCTTGATGTCGTCGGCCTTGAAACCGATGAAGTACATGTTGAAGTCGAGCAGCGCGTCGCCAAAGCGCGGGTCGTTCATGAAGTGGCGGGCGATCTCCTCCTCCGACATCTTGAGGAGGGCTTCGATGTCGTCGTCGGGGCCGATGCCCTCGCCGGCGCGCAGCAGCTTGGCGGTCTTGTCGATCCACCAGCGCTTTTCCCATGGCGATTGCGCGGGACTGCTGACGCGCACCACCTCGGACGCGCGATGCGGCCGCTCAGGCGCGGACGTGTTTTGCGGGGTCTGCAGCGGCGGCCGAAGCTGGCTGGCGGCCATCGCGGCCGCCATCGCTATAAAGACTACGGCGCACGCGAGGCTGACGCGACCTGCGACCCCTCCCGCAAGTTTCACTCACTCCCCCCAAATTGCAATCGTAAGTCCGAACTCGGGCTGCACATGACCCACCACTACAGGCAGACGGCGCACGGCCCCACCTTCCGTCTTTGCCAGCCGCATCTCCCCCGACGACTGTTGCCCCATGGGCACAAGGCTGACAACCGGGCCGAGCGGGCTGCCATGGGCTCGGCCAGGCGCATCTAGTCATTCGTCTATGAATATTGGCTGTACGTAGGGCGGGCGCGGCAACCTGGCGCGAACGCAACTGGGGCCGCCAGCAACCCTATTGCTGGATGCTGATGCAAGAATGCAACGATCGGGCAAGAGGTCGCCGATGCCCGCCAGCCGCCGGACGGGTTGGCTCCTCAGGCCGCGGCAGGGCGGCGGGCGAGGAGTGTTGCAATCAGCCGGTCGCGGTCTTCGATGCTCTCCGAATGGTGGTCGCCGAAGCCGAGCGGGATGTTGGCCGGATCAAAGCCCGGCACGTGCAGCGTGATCAGCTTCTTCTGGCGGGCGGCGCGCCGCGCCTCATCGCGCACCCAGGGCGAGGCGGCCGCATCCTGCGACCAGATGACGATCACCACCTGGGCCTGGTCCAGGGCTGTGACGATGGCGTTGTGGAAGTCGTCGCCGGGGTAGATTTCGCGGTCCCACCACACCGGCACCCCGGCAGCAATGAGATCGTCGGCAAGGGCCTTGGCGGCAGCCTTGTCCTTGCGCGAATAGGAGATGAACACGCTCGGGTAGCGCGGCGTGTGGGCCGCTGCGAGCAGGGCCTGTCTGCGCGCGGCAATGGCTTCCTTGCTTCTCTTGGTCATGACGCACCCCTTACGACAGAAATGGACCCCCGATGCTCACGCGATCGGTTTGTGCCCGTAGGCACGAAACAGGTGATTGAACGCCTCGATACCGAGGTCCTGCAGCGACTTGCGGTGCTCGTGGGCAAGGTCGGCGAGCTGCGACTTGGCGGGCAGATCGAGATAGATCACCACGCCCTTGCGGCCGGCCCGGCCCTTTTCGGGTAGAGCGGCCGGCGGCACGGGTTTTTTGCGCTCGACCCCAGACACCGCCTCCAATTCCGCCCGCCGCCGCGTTGCGCTCAGGGCTACCGATCTTGTTGCAGGCTTGCGCTTACTCATGCGGCCACCCCCTTGCGGCTTTTGGCGAGCTGTTGATCCCAGCGGCTGAGCGCGCTGTAGAGCTTCTTCAATTCCTTGCCGGCCGGGCTCTGCGCCGCGGCCTCGGCCACGCCCTTGCCGCTGCCGAGCGAGGTGCGGAACTCCAGGTGCTCCTCGAGCGCGACACCGAGCAGGGGGATGCCCTGCTCCTTGCGCACCAGCTTCTTGATGGCGTCCCTGGCCTTGGCATCAGGGCCAGCCGCGTTGATGACAACGACGATACGGTTAGCTCCCTGCGTCGCCTTCAGGATGGTGAGCGTGTCGTCGAGCGCCTGCAGATCAAGGATCGAGGTGCGGGTCGGCACGATGATCAAATCGGCCTTGGCGGCGACCAGGATGGTGGTGCGGTCGATGGCCGGCGGCGTGTCGATCAGCACCAGCTCGTGGCCGGTCTCGCGCGCCTTGTCGAGCATGCTGTCGAGTTGGCTCGGCAGGCCGTGCACGATGATCGGGTCGTCGGTCTTGGTCTTGCGACCGCGCAAAGCCCCCCATTTTTCGGCGGATTTCTGCGGGTCCAGGTCGATCACGGAGGCGACGCGGTTGGCAGCGGTAGCGGCGATGGCCAGCTGCAGCATGATGGTGCTCTTGCCCGACCCTCCCTTCTGGCTCAGTGCCGCCCACACGCGCATCGTTAACTCCGCGTCAATCTTTGTTCGGGATGCTAGCGGTGCTAGCACTCTAGTGCTCTTGCAGTGTAAGCGCATCTAATCACCGAACCCGCCGCCTGGCAATACTGCCGGGCCGGTTCGGCGTGCGCTGTCCACCAGTGAGCTATGGGATGCCTGCCGTCGCCCGGCCGCCGCGTCCGGCGGGGGCTTTACTGCGATCGTGCCCGGGCGTAAGTGGTCGCTCCTGCCGCCGCATCCGGCGGCGCTACCCCCTGAGGGTTGTGTGTTTCCGGGGAGGAAGGCTTGACCAGCAAAACCGGGCTCGTGGTGACCGCCCATCCAGGCGATTTCGTCTGGCGGGCAGGTGGGGCCATCGCGCTGCATGCCAGTAAGGGCTACCGCATAAAAATCGTCTGTCTGTCCTACGGCGAGCGCGGCGAGAGCCAATTCGCCTGGAAGAAGGCCGGCGTGCGGATGGAGGACGTGAAGGCGCAGCGACGCGAGGAGGCCGAGACGGCAGCGGCCGTGTTGGGCGCCGACATCGAGTTCTTCGACGCGGGCGACTATCCGTTGCGTACGACGCCCGAAATGCTCGAGCGCACGGTCGACATCTATCGCGAGCTGCAGCCCTCCTTCGTGCTGTCGCACGCCCTGGAGGATCCCTACAACTTCGATCACCCCCTGGCTGCGCACTTTGCCCAGGAGGCGCGCATCATCGCCCAGGCGGCCGGCCACAAGCCGGATCCGGCGCGGGCCTACAGCGCGCCCTCGATGTTCCTGTTCGAGCCGCACCAGCCCGAGCAGTGCAACTTCAAGCCGAACGTGATCCTCAACATCGATGCGGTGTGGGAGACCAAGCGCAAGGCCTTCGAGGTGCTGGCCGCGCAAAAACATCTTTGGGAGTACTACACGCGCGTGGCGCTCAACCGGGGCGTGCAGGGCGGACGCAATTCCGGCCGGCCGATGACCTACGGTGAGGCCTATCAGCGGCTGTTCCCCGAGGCGCTGGAGGAGCTGAAATGAAACCGGTCGTTATTCGCAATATCCAGCGCGCACCGGCCGAGACCATCGCCGAGCTGGCCCATCACGGCGTGTCGACCGTGCACGAGGCTATGGGCCGCTCAGGCTTGATGAAGACCTACATGCGGCCGATCTGGCCGGGCGCCCAGATCGCCGGCAGCGCCGTGACGGTGCTGGCCCATCCCGGCGACAACTGGATGCTGCATGTGGCAATCGAACAGTGCCGCAAGGGCGACGTGCTGCTGGTGGCGTGCACCTCGGACAACACCGACGGCATGTTCGGCGACCTGCTGGCGACCTCGGTGATGGCGCGGGGCGTGGCGGGGCTCGTCATCGATGCCGGCTGCCGCGATGTGAAGACGTTGACCGAGATGCGCTTTGCGGTGTGGTCGCGGGCCATTTCCGCCAAAGGCACCGTCAAGTCGACGCTCGGTTCGGTGAACGTGCCGGTGGTTTGCGCCGGTGCGGCCGTATCGCCCGGCGACGTGGTGGTTGCGGACGATGACGGCGTGGTCGTGGTGCCGCGCGCGCGCGCCCAGGAGGTGGCCGCCGCCGCCCAGGCCCGTAGCGCCAATGAGGACGACAAGCGCAAGCGGCTGGCCGCAGGCGAACTGGGGCTTGACCTCTACAAGATGCGCGAGGCGCTGGCGAAGGCCGGGCTCACCTACCGCGACGACCCGGAGTGACGTATTGCCTCTGCACGTTCCCGTAGGAGAGGGAACTGGGCCGGTAGGAAGAGGGAGAATGGGAAGACGGTGATCCATGCACAACGCTGAACCCTGCTTCGATATCGCCCATCTCGGCCACGTCGAGATGCTGACCAACAAGCCGCAGGAAAGCCTTGAGTTCTTCGTGCACGTGCTGGGCCTCACCGAAAGCGGACGGGAAGGCGATTCCGTCTACCTGCGCGCCTACGACGACTATGAGTTCCATACCTTGAAGCTCACGGCGTCCAACACCACCGGCAAGCGGCATGTCGGCTATCGCGCCTCGAGCCCGCAGGCTTTGCAGCGCCGTGTCGAGGCCATCAAGGCGCTGGGAGCTGGCATCGGCTGGAGCGACGGCGACCTCGGCCACGGACCGGCGTTCCAGTTTCGCGATCCCGATGGGCATGTGTTCGAGATCTACTACGAGACGCAGCGCTACGTGGCGTCCGACAGCGAGCGGCCGGCCCTGAAGAACCAGCCGCAGCGCAATCATCAGCGCGGCGCGGCGGTGCGCCGTCTCGACCACTACAACCTGCTGGCTGGTGACGTCGGCGCCATCCGTGATTTCTTCCCGCAGGCGCTCGGCAGCCGCATTACCGAGCAGATCGTGCTGGATAACGGCCAAGTGGTGGGCTGCTGGTTTACGGTCAACAACAAATCCTACGACGTGGCCTACACGCGCGATACCGCGGGCGGACACGGGCGCTTCCATCACATCACGTACGCGGTCGACCAGCGCGAGCATGTGCTGGAGGCGGCCGACGTGTTTCTGGAGAACGGCGTCTTCATCGAGACGGGGCCGCACAAGCATGCCATCCAGCAGACGTTCTTCCTGTACGTCTACGAGCCGGCCGGCAACCGCGTGGAGGTCGCCAACGCCGGCGCCCGCCTGATCCTGGCGCCTGACAACCCGACCGTGACCTGGACCGAGATCGAGCGCAAAAAGGGCCAGGCCTGGGGCCTCAAGACGATCGAGAGCTTCCACACGCACGGCACCCCGCCCATGCCCGACAAGCGCTAGCCCGGCATTGCGCCACGACGGCACGATAGGCGGCGGCCGCAGCCTGGCCCCTGGCGGCTTTGGGCGCGCAGGCAATGATTTCAACGAGCTAGGCGGCCCCGCAGGCTGCCCGGTCGCATGTGCGACGCTGTGAAATCATTTTTCATATTACCGCAACCCGTCTATAGTGCGATCACGGCCGGTGCGGGGCAGGTTGGCCGGGAGGACCGCTGGCAGCCCACGAGCACAACGGCAGGGCGCACATTACGGAGACAAGTGCATGGCGCGCATGAAGGGTGCCGAGCTGATCACGGAATACCTGATCAAGAACAAGATCCCCTACGTTTTCGGCATTTGCGGG
>DASTOW010000157.1:0-12915 GCA_035762425.1 Hyphomicrobiaceae bacterium
GAACGCAAATCGCCGACATGCCAGGGGTAGCCGCAGCGGTGCTACGTCGACACGCTGCCGATCCTCAGATGGCCGATGCGCGCGAGGTCGCGGGCGCTCATGCGCCGCCGGCACGCCTCCGAACGAACAGCTTCGCCGCTCTGGAAACCACTCCATTGGCGCAAACGTCCAGCGGATCAATCAGCGCCTCGCGGGCGAAATCCGGCAACGGCTTGGCCGTTCCACCGGCGATGCTGCATCCGCTACAGCGTTGTCGCCTCATCGCGGCAATGCTATTGGGCGGCCCCATTGGAGCAGCGTTTGCCGACGCAGCCCAGTTCGCATGCGGGTTCTTGTCAAAAGTAGAGCACCCGAACCGGTCGCATCGGCTCTCCAGTATGGCGCTCAGCAAGCTTGTGCAGAGCACCATCCGACGAGATCAAGGCTGCGACCGCTCCCGGCACAGCGAATGATCTGTTGCCTGGACGACTGCAGAACGCGAATGCCAGCAGATCGCGCAAGTGCGCAACTTGCTGGCTCGCAACGACATCCTCGATGACGGCAACCCCATGCTCAAGGAATGGCGTTGCGTGCATCAATGCGCCATGGCCTTGCCGATCTCCTCGGTCATCTTCTTGGCGTCGCCGAGCAGCATCATGGTGTTGTCGCGGTAGAACAGCGGATTGTCGATGCCGGCGTAACCGCTGGCCAATGAGCGCTTGTTGAACATCACGGTGCCGGCCTTCCACACCTGCAGGACGGGCATGCCGTAGATGGGCGAGGTCTTGTCCTCCTCGGCGGCCGGGTTGGTCACGTCATTGGCGCCGATCACGTAGGCCACGTCGGCCTGGGCGAACTCGTTGTTGATGTCCTCGAGCTCAAACACCTCGTCGTAGGGCACGTTGGCCTCGGCGAGCAGCACGTTCATGTGCCCCGGCATGCGCCCCGCCACCGGGTGGATGGCGTACTTGACCTCGACGCCGGCCTTCTTGAGCTGGTCCGCCATCTCGCGCAGGGCGTGCTGGGCCTGGGCGACCGCCATGCCGTAGCCGGGCACGATGATCACCTTGCCGGCGTTCTTCATCAGGAAGGCCGCGTCCTCGGCCGAGCCGAGCTTCACTGGCCTCTGCTCTGCGCCGGCCGCCGGTCCCGCCGTCTCGCCGCCGAAGCCGCCGAGGATCACCGAGATGAAGGACCGGTTCATGCCTTTACACATGATGTAGGACAGGATGGCGCCCGACGAGCCGACCAGCGCTCCGGTCACGATCAGCGCGATGTTGCCGAGCGTGAAGCCGATGCCGGCCGCCGCCCAGCCCGAATAGGAGTTGAGCATCGAGATGACGACCGGCATGTCGGCGCCGCCGATCGGGATGATGATGAGAACTCCGAACAGCAGGGCAACTGCCGTAATGGCCCAGAACAGTGTGGCATCGCCGCCCGACTGGCAGAAGCGGATCACCAGCAGCACCATCAGCAGCGCAAGTGCGATGTTGATGAGGTGCCGCGCCGGCAAGATGATCGGTTTGCCGGACATGCGACCCGAAAGCTTGGCGAAGGCGATCACCGAGCCGGTGAAGGTGATGGCACCGATGGCGACGCCGAGCGACATCTCGAGAAGGCTCGCCGGCGCGATGGTGCCGGGCCCGCCGATGCCGAACGCCTCGGGGGCGTAGAGGGCGCCGGCTGCGACGAACACGGCCGCCATGCCGACGAGTGAGTGGAACGCCGCCACCAGCTCGGGCATCGACGTCATCGGAATGCGGCGGGCGATCACGGCGCCGATGCCGCCGCCGACGGCAAGGCCAGCGACAATCAGGGCAACCGTGGTGCCCGTGACATCGCTCAGCTGCGCCAGCGTCGTGGCGATGGCGATCGTCATGCCGATCATGCCGAACAGGTTGCCCCGGCGCGAGCTTTCAGGGCTCGACAGGCCCCTCAGCGCCATGATGAACAGCACACCCGAGACCAGATACAGCAGCGCGACGACATTAGGGGTCATGGGGCTCCTCAGTCGGCTGTCTGCGGCAGCTTTACGAACGTGATGGTGTTGCCAGAGGGGGCGTCGGCGTGCAGCAGCGTTCCACACCAACCCTGGCGTGGCGGGCGGCCGTGCGTGGGAACGCTTTTGCGGGCGAGCTCGGCAGGCAACGTGACAGCGTTGTGTGTCGCCAGCGACAGGCCGGTAAAGGGCCCGACGAGATCCTGATCCTGCGCAGCGTCGCCGGCCGGCTCGAGCCGAATGCCCGGTCGGTCGCCGAGCATAGCGAAGTCGGGGAAGCTGTTGTCGATCCGGGCTAGACCGACAATGTCCTCATAAAACCTCGCCGCCGCGGGCAGGTCGTGCACCAAGACGCGGACCGTCGAGAGCTGCATGGCCGGTCTCACTTCTTCGGCTCTTTCTTCTTGTACATGGCCAGCATGCGCTGGGTGACGAGGAAGCCGCCGAAGATGTTCACAGAGGCCATGACCAGTGCCAGGAAGCCGAAGATCTTGGCGAGCAGGCTACCCGAGGCGATGAGCGGCACCCCGACCGCGAGCAGGGCACCTACCACGATCACCGAGGAAATAGCGTTGGTGACGGACATGAGGGGGGTATGCAGCGCCGGCGTTACGCTCCACACCACGTAGTAGCCAACGAAGATCGCGATCACGAACACCATGAATTGGTAGACGAACGGGCTCACCTCGCCACCGCCGGCAGCCAGCGCCGGCTGCGCTTGCGTCATGGTGGCGAGAGTGATCGATGCTGCGATCGCCGCGCGCATTCTCATCTCACGCTCCCTTGGGTTGCAGGCTCGGGTGGACGATCTGGCCGTCCTTGGCGAGCAGCGTGCCTTTGATGATCTCGTCGTCCCAGTTGACCTTCAGAACCTTGTCTTTCTTGTCGATCATGGTCTCCAGGAAGGCGAGCAGGTTCTTGGCATAAAGGCTTGAAGCGTTGACCGGCACCTCGCCAGCCAGGTTGGTGGGTCCAAGGATCAGAACGCCGTTGTGCACCACCTGCTGGTCGGGCTGGGTGAGGTCCGTATTGCCGCCCCGCTCGGCCGCCAGGTCGACGATCACGGCGCCGGGCTTCATGCTCTCGATCATGGCCGTAGAGATCAGCTTGGGAGCCGGCCGCCCAGGGATCAGCGCAGTGGTGATCACAATGTCCTGGTTCTTGATGTGGGAAGCCACCAGCTCGGCTTGCTTCTTCTGGTAGTCGGCCGACATCGGCTTGGCGTAGCCGGCCGCGGTCTGCGCCTGCTTGAATTCCTCGTCCTCGACCGCAACGAACTTGGCGCCAAGCGAGGCAACCTGCTCCTTGGTGGCGGGGCGCACGTCGGTAGCCGAGACGATGGCGCCCAAGCGCCGCGCGGTGGCGATCGCCTGCAGGCCCGCCACGCCGACGCCCATGATGAAGGCCTTGGCCGCCGGCACCGTGCCGGCCGCCGTCATCATCATCGGCACCGCCTGTCCGAAATGGGCGGCGGCATCCACCACCGCCTTGTAGCCCGCCAGGTTGGCCTGGCTCGACAGTACGTCCATGGACTGCGCGCGCGAGATGCGCGGCATGAATTCCATCGCCATCAGCACCGAGCCGGTGCCAGCGAGCTGATCGAGACCGGGGCGATCATCGAAGGGCGAGAGCATGGCAACGGCGATGGCGCCGGGCTTGAGCGCCCTGAGCTCGTCAGGCGTCGGCCGGCGAACCTTGAGCAGGATGTCGGCGCCGGCCAGAGCCTCGGCGGCGCTTGGGGCAATCACCGCGCCCTGCGCCTTGAGCAGATCATCAGCGAAGCGTGAGCCCTTGCCGGCTCCTGCCTGCACTTTGACCGTGGCGCCGAGGGCGCTGAGCTTCTTGACCGTCTCCGGCGAGATAGCGACGCGCGGCTCGTCTTCGCGCTCCGCGGTAACGGCAATGGTGACCATATGGGCTTCCCCGCGGTGGCGGACAGGGCAACGCGCTACTTTCAGCCGTAGGCCGGCAACGGCCGAAAACGACGGCTAGGGAACGAGCGTCGCGAGGAAAATCAGCACGAGCACAACGAACACGATCATGCCTATGGTCCAGCGGATGAAGCGCTGATAGGTGCGCACGTGCTCGGCGTAGTCCATGGCGGGATGACCGCCTGACGTTTCGACAGCCATGAAGGTCCCCTCGGCGAAGTGGTATACCAGGGCGCCTTGGTATCGCAACGTCGGTGAACCAGCAAGCGTCCGCGGTGTCTCGCCTGGCACTTTTGCTGGACTTTAGCGGGCGCCTTCTCTCCACCTCGCAGGCATGCTTGAATTGCCTATCAGCCCATTCACCACATCTATGAGCGGCAGGGAGCAAAACGTATGGACCTCGGCATGTCCAACAAGGTCAAACCGCTGGTCGAGAAGGTGCGCGCCATGGTGCGCGACGAGATCATCCCGCTCGAGGCCGAGTTCGAGGCCGAGATCGGTAAGGATGGCGACCGCTGGGCCCATACCAGGCGCCAGACCGAGATCATCGAGAGCCTGAAGGCCAAGGCACGCGAGCGAGGGCTGTGGAACTTCTGGCTGACGGGCTCCGACAAGGGCTACGGGCTCAGTACGGTCGAATATGCCTACCTCGCCGAGGAGATGGGCTGGTCGCGGCTGGCACCGGAGACCTTCAACTGCATGGCGCCCGACACCGGCAATATGGAGGTGCTGGAGCGGTACGGCTCGCCCGAGCACAAGGAGAAGTGGCTGAAGCCCCTTCTGGAGGGCAAGATCCGCTCGGCCTACATTATGACCGAGCCGGGCGTTGCGTCCTCCGACGCCACCAACCTCGTCATGGACGCCAAGCTTGAAGGCGACGAGTGGGTCTTGAACGGCGAGAAGTGGTTTGCCTCCGGCGCCGGCGACCCACGCTGCAAGATCTACATCGTCATGGTCTGCACCGATCCGGACAGCGCGGACAAGCACAAGCGCCACTCGCAGATCCTGGTGCCGGCCGGCACGAACGGCGTGGAGGTGCTGCGCGGCATGAAGGTCTACGGCGATGACGATGCTCCGCACGGCCACATGCACATACGTTTCACCAATGTGCGGGTGGCGAAAGATAATTTGATCCTGGGGCGCGGCCGCGGCTTCGAGGTGGCGCAGGGCCGGCTGGGGCCGGGGCGCATCCATCACTGCATGCGGGCGATCGGCAATGCCGAGCGCGCGCTGGAGCTCATGTGCCGCCGCTCGCTGTCGCGCGAGGCGTTCGGCAAACCGCTGGCCCAGCTCGGTGCCAACTACGACATCATCGCCGAGAGCCGCATGAAGATCGAGATGGCGCGCCTGCTTTGTCTGAAGGCTGCCTATATGATGGATACGGTAAGCCCGCGCGAGGCGGCGCCATGGATCTCGCAGATCAAGGTGGTGGCGCCGAAGATTGCCCTGGAGATCACCGACGAGGCCGTGCAGATGCACGGCGCCATGGGCATTACGCAGGACGCGCCGCTGGCCCATATGTGGACGCATTTGCGCACGTTGCGCCTCGCCGACGGCCCCGACGCGGTGCATCGCCGCCAGGTCGCCCGCGCGGAGTTGCGCCGCTACACAAACCAGAAGATTTGAACTGCTCCCTCTCCCCGGTTGCGGGGAGAGGGGTCGGCGTGAGGGGCAGCTGGCACGCATGTTGGCGCAAGCTTCTGCCCTCACCCACCCCTCTTTCCACGAAGAGGTGGGGAAAGGGAACCTGCAGAGGACGCGATGCCATGACCTCATTCGCGCACCAGGCAGCAAAGATCGATCTCGTGGCGCTGGCGCGCTACCTGGAGGCGCGGTTGCCGGGCTTCAAGGGGCCGATCGAGGCTGAGAAGACCGCGACCGGCCAGTCGAACCCGACCTTCCTGCTGTCCTCCCCAAGCGGCCGCTACGTGCTGCGCAAGAAGCCACCTGGCCAGCTCCTGAAGAGCGCGCACGCGGTCGACCGCGAATACCGCGTCATGCAGGGGCTGCAGGGCACACAGGTGCCCGTGCCGCGCATGCTTCATCTGTGCGAGGACGAGAGCGTGGTTGGCACCATGTTCTTCCTGATGCAATTCGTCGACGGCACCATCTTCTGGGATCCGGCGCTACCCGAGCTCAACAACACCCAGCGCGCCAAGGTCTATGACGAGGAGAACCGCGCGCTCGCCGCCCTGCATTCGGTCGATCCTGCCAAGGTGGGCCTTGCCGACTTCGGCAAGGCCGGCAGCTATTTCGCCCGCCAGCGCGACCGCTGGACCAGGCAGTACCGCGCGTCCGAGACCGAGCGCGTGGAGGACATGGAGACGCTGATCGCCTGGCTTGAGGGGAACGAGCCGCCCGACGACGGTCGCGTCTCGCTGGTGCACGGCGACTACCGCATCGACAACATGATCTTCGCCAAGGATGCCTCGCGCTTGCTGGCGGTTATCGACTGGGAGCTGTCGACGCTCGGGCACCCGTTCTCGGACCTCGCCTATCAGTGCATGCAGTGGCGCATGCCGAACGCCTCGGTGATCCGTGGACTAGGTGGCATCGATCGTGCCGCGCTCGGTATCCCAACCGAGGAGCAGTACGTCACCGGCTATGGTGAGCGCATGGGGCTGGCTCAGATCCCGCACTGGAATTTCTACCTCGCTTTCTCTTTCTTCCGCCTGGTCGCCATCCTGCAGGGCGTCAAAAAGCGCGGGCTCGACGGCAATGCCTCCAACCCCGAACGCGCCCGCCAGACCGGTGCAATGATCCCTATGCTGGCCCGCATGGGCGCGGAGGTGATCTGAGGACGCGACGCCAATGCCCCGCAAACCCGAGAGCATTCGCAAGCGCATTGAGTTCGATGCGGAGACCTGGCAGGCGCTGGATGGGCTGGCCAGGGACCGCATGTCGAGCATTCAGGAACTGGCGGACGAGGCGTTCCGCGATCTGCTGAAGAAGCACAATCGTCCGACCACGCTCAAGGAGATGCTGAAGGCGAGCGTGCGCGCGCATCCCGCCAACGATCCGGCCAATCCGCGCAAGAAGGGGCGTGGTTAGGCAGAGCGATGGCAGCAGACTCTCCATGCCCGGCCATGCTTCCGGCGAGGGCAAGCCATAGGGCCAGACCACACGTTGACGGCCAAGCGCTGCGTGGTGACGGTGCGTGCCGCGCCTGCAGGCCAGACGCAGCAAGCGACTTGCAGGCTCTCGACGAACGGGGCGGGCGCAGATAAAGCCTCAGCTCATGCTCGACATTCTCAATCTGGCATTTCCGTTCTTCGGCCTGATCCTGATCGGCTTTGCCTGCGGCAAGCTGCGCAAAATTCCCGATGCTGGCCTCGCCTGGATGAACTTCTTCATTTTGTACGTGTCGCTGCCGGCCCTGTTCTTCCGCATCCTGTCCAAGACCCCGTTCGAGCAGCTGGCGCAGATCAACTTCGTCAAGGCGACGGTGCTGGCGACAGCGGGCGCATTCTTCCTGTCGTTCCTGATCGGGCTCGCCATCTCGCGCGGCCGCATGGCGGAGGCGACGCTGGCTGGCGTGGCCGGCGGCTTCGGAAACGTCGGCTACATGGGCCCGGGCCTGGCCCTCGCGACGCTCGGCCCGGAGGCCGCAGCGCCGGTTGCGCTGATCTTCTGCTTCGATGCGCTGCTGATCTTTGCTGTGACGCCGCTGCTGATGGCCTTCAGCGGCGCCTCCACGACTGGCTTCGGACGGGCGCTGCTCGATGTGGTGCGCAGCATCATATTCAACCCATTGTTGATCGCGGCCGCGATCGGGGTGCTGGCGGCCGCCTACCGTGTCGAACCGCCGGTTGCCGTCGAGCGCCTGCTGGCCTTCCTCTACACATCGGCGGCCCCCTGTGCGCTCTTTGCGCTCGGCGTTACGGTGGCGCTGCGGCCGATGCAGCGCCGGCCGCCCGAGGTGCCGCTGCTGTCAGCCGTCAAGCTGATCGTGCACCCCGCACTGGTGCTGATGCTGCTGCCGCTATTCGGCATCTTCAGCGAAACCTGGATCAGCACGGCGGTACTGATGGCGGCGCTGCCGCCGGCGCTGACGGCCTACGTGTTCGCGCGCCACTACAACATCTGGATCGAGCAGGCCTCCGGCGTCATCCTGTTTGGCACGCTGTTCTCGGTCGCCACGCTGATGGTGGTGATGGGGCTCGTGCAGTCGCACGCCCTGCCGCAGCTAATGCCGCGCTGGTAATTGCGTCCGCGTCAGGTGTGCGTCTTGGCGGGATCGAGGCCGCCCATGCGGCACACCTCGTCCCATTCCGCCGGCGTAACGGGCTGCACGGACAGCCGGGCGATGCGGGCGAGCGCCATGTCGGCGAGCTTGGGGTTGGCCTTGACCGCGGCTAGCGTAACCGGCTTGGGCACGTCCATCACCGCGCGCACGTCGACGCACTTCCACACGCCGGTGTCGTCGCTGGCGTCCTGATGCGCCAGCGCGCACACCTCGACGATGCCCACCACCTGCTTCTCGTCGCCGGTGTGATAGAAGAACGCCCGGTCGCCGAGCTGCATGGCCTGCATGTTGGAGCGGGCGCGGAAGTTGCGCACGCCGGTCCACGGCTCGCCCTTCCTGCCGCGGGCCTTCTGCATCTCCCAGGAGTGCTCGTCGGCTTCGGTCTTGAACAGCCAGTAGGAGGGTCCGGACTTCGGCGCCGGCTCGACACCGCCGGATGACGCCTTGGCTTTCTTGGGCATGGGCGTGGCTCCTGGAGCTTTGGAAAGAACAAGCTGCTATGTGATGAGCAAGCGGTCTGCGCGACCCGGCATGGCCGGCCGCACTGTGCCGACTAACGAGCTGGCAATCAAGGCGAGCCCGTCCTGAGGACGTCGCCCGTCGTGGCCCATGTCGATGGCCACGGCAACGCGAGGCTCAAGCACGACTTCGAATATCTGTGGCACAGATGCTCCGTTGGAAACGTCGGCGTTCGTCGCTATGATCTTGTCCTAACAACTTATCGCGGCATTGTTCAATGCTCGATAACGGAATGACGCGGCAGATCGCAGTGCTGTTGACTTGTCCGGACAGAAATTGGGGAGCAGCGAGCCTTCGATGGGTGCTATGACAAATGACGCAGGCGATGAAACGCAACTGCTCGACACGATCGAGCGGTGGGTGGAACGGGAGTTGCGGCCTATCGTACGCCAATACGATCATGCCGACCGCTATCCCGACCACGTCGTCGTCCAGATGAAAGAGCTCGGCCTGTTCGGCGCTACGGTCGGCACCGAGTACGGAGGCCTGGGCCTGCCCGCGTCGACGTACGCCAAGATCGTGATGGCCATCTCATCGGTCTGGATGTCGATCACCGGCATCTTCAACTCTCATCTCATGCTGGCGCTTGCGATCGAGAAGTTCGGTACGCCGGACCAGAAGGCGCGCTGGCTGCCGAACATCGCCTCGGGCGAGATTCGCGGCGGTCTGGCGCTGACCGAGCCGGACGCCGGCACCGACCTGCAAGGCATCCGCATGACAGCGCGCCGCGATGGCGACGACTATGTCATCAACGGTACCAAGACGTGGATCACCAACGGTGCCGAAGGCTCGTGCTTTGCGATGTTGGTCAAGACCAATCCGGACGCCAAGCCGCGTCATGCGGGCCTGAGCCTCTTCATCACGCCGAAGAAGGAAGGTTTCACGGTCGGGCGCAAGCTCAAGAAGCTCGGCTACAAGGCGATCGACACGGCCGAACTCGTTTTCGACAACTACCGCGTCCCGCGCGACCACCTGATCGGTGGTGTCGAGGGGCAGGGCTTCTACCAGACGACCGGCGGCCTAGAACTCGGCCGCATCAATGTCGCGGCGCGCGGCGTCGGCATTGCCGAGGGGGCGCTTAGGCTTGCGACTGCCTACGCGCAGGTGCGCAAGACATTCGGCAAGCCCATCTGCGAGCATCAGGCAATCCAGCTCAAGTTGGGCGAGATGGCGACGCGCGCGCGGGCCGCCCGGCTTCTGACCCTCGATGCCGCGGCCGCCTTCGATCGCGGCGAGCGGTGCGATATGGAGGCGGGGATGGCGAAGTACTTCGCCAGCGAGGCTGCCCTCACGAACGCGATCGAGGGGATGCGGATCCATGGCGCTTACGGCTACTCGCAGGAGTACGATATCGAGCGCCTGTACCGCGATGCACCGCTGACCTGCATCGGGGAAGGCACGAACGAGATGCAGCGCATCATCATCAGCAAGAACTGGATAAAGAGGAACCCCATCGCATGAAGCTGCTTGAGGGCTTGAAGATCGTATCGATCGAGCAGTTCGCCGCCGCACCCTATGGGACCATGCTCCTTGCCGATCTCGGTGCGACGGTGATCAAGATCGAGAACGCTGCAATCGGCGGTGATCCCGCGCGCAAGACCGGCCCCTATTTTCTGGGCGAGAACGATAGCGAGTACTTCCAGGTCTTCAACAGCAACAAGAAGAGCGTCGCGCTCGATCTGCGCAGCGACGACGGGCGCAAGGCGCTTGTCGGGCTCATTCGCCAGGCCGACGTGGTGATGAACAACCTGCGCGGCGACCTGCCGGCCAAGATGGGCCTCGACTATGCAGCCGTTGCAGCCATCGAGCCGGCCATAGTGTGCGTCCATCTTTCCGCCTATGGGCGGGACAACGAGCGCGCATCCTGGCCCGGCTACGATTATCTCATGCAGGCCGAATCCGGCCTGATGGACTTGACGGGTGAGCCAGACGGACCGCCCTCGCGTATCGGTGCGCCCTCAATGGTCGATCATTCGGCGGGGCTTACCGCGGCTGTCGGCCTGCTCGCCGCCGTGCTGCGGGCGAGGTCGACCGGCAAGGGTTGCGATGTCGACGTGAACCTTTTCGAGGTGGCCCTGCACCAGCTTGGCTATGTGGCAAGCTGGTATCTGAACGAAGGCCATGTCTCCACGCGGCAGAGTCGGAGCGCTCACTATTCGGTGGCGCCGGTGCAGACGTTTCCGACGGCGGACGGCTGGGTCTTCATCATGTGCATGACCGACAAGTTCTGGGGCGAACTGGCCGACGCGATTGAGCGGCCGGAGCTGAAGACGGACGCGCGCTTTGCGACCATCGCCAGCCGGCAGGCTAACCGCGAAGCACTAGCCAAGATCATCGATGTCGCGTTCGGGAAGAAGACGACTGCGTACTGGCTTGAACGGCTCGGCGGCGTGTTGCCGATCGCGCCCATCCTCGATCTGGCCGGCGCGTTGGACAACCCCTTCCTGCAGGCGACCGAAATGATCCGCGACCTGCCGCATCCCTCCAAGGGCCTGCGTGTGCTGGCCAGCCCGATCAGGATCAACGGCCGGAGACTGGATCAGGCCGCCTGCTCGCCGCTGGGCGCCAACAATGCCGAGTTCGTCGGCGCGCTTGCGGCCGAGTAGGGCGGACCCGACCATGAAGCTTCAAGGGCTGCGCGTGATTGATCTGTCGGTCTTCCTGCCGGGCCCATATCTCACGCTCGCCATGGCCGACCATGGTGCGGAGGTCATCAAGGTGGAGCCACCCGGTGAGGGCGATCCCGCGCGTCACATCGGACTGTCGGACGGAGCGAGCACCGTCTTCTTCCGTAATGTCAACCGCGGCAAGAGAAGCATCGTTGTCGATCTCAAGGACCACGCGCAGCGCGAACGTCTGCTCGAGCTGTGCAAAACCGCTGACGTATTTGTCGAGTCGTTCCGCCCCGGCGTGGTCGACCGGCTCGGTGTCGGCTACGAGGCCGTTCGGGTCCGCAACCCTCGCATCGTGTACTGTTCGATCAGCGCTTTCGGCCAGGTGGGACCGTACCGAGACCGGCCGGCGCATGACCTGGCGCTGCAAGCCGAGAGCGGTCTGCTGAGCGTATCGCCCGGCGGTGCGGGCATGCCGGCGATGCCGCCCGTCGCCCTGGCTGACATGCTGGCTGGCCTGCAGGGACTGGCCGGTGTGCTGATGGCGCTGCTGCGCCGCAACGAGACGGGTGTCGGGGACTACATCGACATCAGCATGCACGACGCCACCGTCGGGGCGATGCTCAACATATTGGGACCCACGTTGGCGGAGAACCGCCAGCCCATCCCAACGCACGAACGCTCGACCGGTGGCGCAGCCTTCTATCGCGTCTATGAGACGCGCGACGGCCGTTTCCTAGCCCTGGCCGGGCAGGAGCCCAAGTTCATTCGCAACCTCCTCGGGGCACTGGGGCGCCTGGACCTCGCAGAGCTGTGCGAGCGGGGGCCGGGTCCGCACCAAAGGCCCGTCATGGATTTCCTCGCCGAACAGTTCCGCAGCAGGACGTTCGCGGAATGGGGCACCTACCTCGCGAATCTCGACGTCTGCTACGGCAAGGTCAACACCATGCCGGAAGCGTTGGCCGACGAGAACCTTCGCGCCCGCGGCATGGTGCTTCACGACGAGCAAGGCCGGCGCCATGTGGGGCCGCCGATCCGTTTTCGCGACGAGGCCGCATCACCGGTGCTGAAAGAACCGCGTCTGGGCGAGCATACCGGGCACTTCCTCGGGGTCGACATGAGCTTTGGAGGAGAATGACCGCATGCAGCGCCACAGGCAAGTCGGCAGTCAGCGCTACCGCGAGGAGTTCGGTCGGTGGTACGAGGATTTCAACGTCGGCGACATCTACGAGCATCGCCCCGGGCGAACGATCACGGAAGCCGACAACACCTGGTTCACGCTGCTGACCATGAATACGCACCCGCTACATTTCGACGCCGCCTATGCGGCCAAATCCGAGTTTAAGCGGCCGCTGGTGAACAGCTGCCTCACTCTGTCGATGGTGGTCGGCATGAGTGTGAGCGACGTGAGCCAGAAAGCAATCGCCAACCTCGGCTGGAACGACATCAAGCTGACTGCACCGGTGTTCGTGGGAGACACGATCTACGCGGAATCGGCAGTCATATCCAAGCGCGAGTCGGCATCCCGGCCGAACGCTGGGATCGTCACCGTACGTACATTGGGCAAGAAGGACGACGGGCTGCAGTTCATGAGCTTTGAGCGGTCAGTGCTGGTGCCTAAGCAAGGGC
>DASTOW010000158.1:0-42099 GCA_035762425.1 Hyphomicrobiaceae bacterium
GCCTCGCCGACCGATCTTGATTTCGTCGCCGACGGCAGCGGTGCTCGTGCACTCACCGACCACGCACGCGTCGAGCGTCTCGCCGCGCGCCTTGATCCACTCCAGCACTTTGAGCGTGCCGTTGATGGCGATGGCCTCCTCGTCGCCGGTAATGAGGAACGACAGCGATCCGCGCTGCAAGCCGCCGTTGGCCTTCAGGTAGTCGAGTGCGGCGGCGACAAAGCACGCCACGCCGCCCTTCATGTCGGCGGCGCCTCGCCCGTACAGGATGCCGCCTTCGACGACCCCGCCGAACGGGGGACGCGTCCAAGCCGTCTCCTGGCCGACCGGCACCACGTCGGTATGGCCGGCGAAGCACAGGTGCGGCGCCTCGGTGCCGATGCGCGCATACAGGTTCTGCACGTCGGGAATGCCAGGCTCCGTCATGGTCAGCCGGTGGCAGGAGAAACCGGCGGGCTGCAGCACCTTCTCCAGCAGGCTGAGCGCGCCGCCCTCCTCCGGGGTCACGCTCTTGCAGCGCACAAGCTCCTGGGTCAGCGCCACGGCATCGTGGATCGCATCGGCAGTCGCAACGGTCATGCTGAAATCTCCAGGGACGCTAGCATGGGCGCAGCACGACGGCTGGCTGCGCCGGCGCCGCTTCCGGCGCCAGGGTCTGCAGGATCATAATCTTCTGCCAGATCTTCTGCGACAGGCCGGCGGTGATGCGCTCGATGTCGCTCACCGCATCGGTCACCACCGGATCTGGAAAGGCTTGTGCATAGAGCGCGGCGACCTTGGAGGTCAGCGACAGCATCTCTGAACAATAGTCGAGGTAGCGTGTCACCTCGAAGCGGGTGAGCGTGCGGCGGGGCGAGGAGGGCGTGTCGCTGCCCACGTTGACGCCCATGCTCGGATCCTTGGTGAGCTGGTGCATGTCGATCACGTGCACGATCGAGCGCAGCTCGTGCAGCGCGGTGAGCGCGCGGCGCCGCTTCAGGCGATCCTCGATGGTGATCAGGAAGAACAGCGTCGCACCCATCAGCGCGATGATGTTCATGGCCGCCTCCACGCCTTGCAGCACGGAATAGACGTTGTCGGCCGTTGCCGAGGTGGAGACGGTGATCAGCATGGCGATGCGCACCAGCAGCCACATGCCCCCGACCAGCAACGCAAACACCAGCGCGCGCAGCGGAATGTTGCGCCGACCGATGGCTTCGGCACGTGCGGAGTTGTGCTGGGCAATGGCGTTGAGCTCGGCGCACACCTCGCCCAGCCCCGCGCCCGGAAACCGCTCGGTAATGCGCTTCTGCAGCGCCGATATCGTCGCGATCACCTTGTGCGGGTCGAGCGACCGGTAGGTACCAGCGGCGGCCACCTATGTCCTCCCTGGGGCGACATAGGCGAGTATGCGGAGCGATCGTGTTTGCTGCAAGCCGACCTACCTCCGCCGTTGCCGGCTAATCGCGTAGCAATTCGTTGATGCCGGTCTTGGAGCGCGTCTGCGCGTCCACTGTCTTGACGATCACGGCGCAGTACAGGCTCGGTCCTGGCGAGCCATCGGGGAACGGCTTGCCCGGCAGATTGCCCGACACCACCACCGAGTACGGCGGCACGCGGCCCATGTGCACCTTGCCGGTGGCGCGATCCACGATTTTGGTGGACGCGCTGATGAAGGTGCCCATGGCCAGCACCGATCCCTCGCCGACGATGACGCCCTCCACGACCTCGGAGCGAGCGCCGACGAAGCAGTTGTCCTCGATGATGGTCGGATTGGCCTGCAACGGCTCCAGCACGCCGCCGATTCCCACACCTCCCGACAGGTGCACGTTCTTGCCGATCTGCGCACACGAGCCCACGGTTGCCCACGTATCGACCATCGTACCGCTGTCGACGTAGGCACCCAGATTGACGAACGAGGGCATGAGAACGACCCCCGGGGCGACGTAGGCCGAGTGACGCACGACGGCGCCCGGAACGGCCCTGAACCCGGCGCTGCGGAAAGCCTCCGCCGACATGCCGGCGAACTTGGAGGGTACCTTGTCCCACCAGCTCGAGGCCCCGGGCGCTCCCGCAATCAGGCCCATGTCATTGAGCCGGAAGGACAGCAGAACTGCCTTCTTAAGCCATTGATTTACGACCCATTCACCACCCTGCTTGGCGGCGACGCGGGCCTCGCCCTTGTCCAGCTGTGCAAGAGCGCTTTCGACCGCATCGCGGATCTCGCCGCGGGTCGCGGTCGTTACATGTTCGCGCTGGTCCCAGGCGCCTTCGATGACCGATTGCAAATGCGTGTTTGACATGGGCAGCGTTCTGGCGCGACGCTGGCTTGCCTGTCAACCATGAGCGCTGCTTCGATCAACTCCTATGTCGACAACCGATATCACTGCTTTACGTAAGTGCAGTCCTGGCCTAGGTTTTGAGCACTGGGAAGTAGGGGCTGGGTAACCTCATGCGCGGGCTGGTGGTTTGCTGCGCTCTATCGGGCGCCATTATTCTGTCTCCGATTGCAGCCGTTGCGCAGGATGCGACGGTTGCAGGTGCGGCTGCGGTCGTGATGCCGAAAGTGCCGCCATCGTTCTCGCCCGAGTGCAACTCCAAGCGAATCGCAGGCGAAATTTACCGCCGACCGCTGAGGGGCATCAGCAAGGCGGTGCGGCAGCAGCGCCACGTCAAGGTGCTGGGGATCGGCTCTTCCTCGACCGAAGGTGCCGGCGCGTCCAAACCTTCCGCGACCTACATCGCCAAGCTGGAGACCACGCTGGAAGGCGCCTTCAAGGGCATGGACTTCGACGTGGTTGGCCGTGGCAAGGGCGGCGAGGTCGCGCAGGGCGCCGCCGACCGCATGAAGCGCGAGATTGAAGAGGTCAAGCCCGACCTCGTTGTCTGGCAGGTCGGCACCAACGATGCGCTGCGCCACGTCGACCTCGAGCGCTTCAAGAGCTGCCTCAGGACCACGCTGGCGTGGCTGGCGCAGAACAAAATCGACGTCGTGCTGATCGATCCGCAATACGGCAACCAGCTGGTCAAGGACAGCTACTACGAGAAGGTGGTGGCTGCAGTCGCCGAGGTGGCGCGCGACATGCGGGTGCTGCTGGTTGATCGCTTCGAGACCATGCGCGAATTGCAGCGTGAGCGCGGTGACGGCTTCTACCTCTCGTCCGACAATTTGCACCTCAACGATAACGGCCATCGCTGCATGGCAGAGCAGCTGGCGCGCAGCATCGTGGCCGGCCTGCTGCAAGCGGACGCCGAAGGCGAGCAGCCGCTGTTCTATCCCTGAACGTCGGCCTCGCGAGATGCGAATTTCGCCGGCTGTCTGGATCGCCATAACAGGCGCGTTCGTCTGGCTCGATCGCTTCTCGACGTGTCCACGTTCTGTGGCGGTTAGCATCAAAGCCGCGCGGCCTCAGCACGTGCTTGCGAGCAAGGGCGTGGCAAAGACCGCAGCCAATCAACACCCCGTTGGGGTGTGCGTCGGCGGGCTTGGGGGGTAGGGCACCCTGCCCCCTGTAAACCGTGACGTAGGTGTGGAGCGACAGCGGGGGGTTTGCTGCTAGGCCGGCGCAAGCGCGGCAATCATTGCGCGCCGCCTTCGCCTACTACCACAAACGGTGCCCAGTGCGAGGGCGGCTTGCCCTCGGCAATCAGGCTCAGCATGGCGGTGCGGAATGCCTCGGCGCGACCGATCTTGGGGGAGGCGGCGAGCGTCGAGAAGGTTTTGGTGGTCAGCACCACAGCGGCGTCCGAGTAGACTGCCCAGTGGGAAACGAGCAAGGCCCGCGCACCGGCATAGAAGAAGGCGCGCGCCAGCCCCGACAACGCCTCCGCCCCCTGGCCGGCACCCGCTGCCGTGTTGCAAGCCGACAGCACGACCCAGTCCGCGTTCAGCCGCAGCGCGGCGATCTCGGAGGCGGTCAGCAACCCGTCGTTGGCCTCGGTCGGCACCTGCGGCGGCGTCAGCACCAGCGCCGGCTCGGCGAGGCCCGACAGATCGCCGGCGACGAGACCGTGCGTGGCAAACTGGATGACGCGATAGTTGTTGAGCGGCAGCGTCTTCACCCGAGTCTCGGAGGCTGCCTCGCGCAGGTTGATGGCCTCCGGCGGCGCGCCCAGCACCTTGGCGATGGCGCGCAGCTCGTCGGCCGTGTCGGGCAACGGGGCAAGCTCGCTCACCGCACGCACGTCGGCAAGACCGCTGCGGTAGAAGCGGCCCGGATTGGCAACCACCCGCTTGCCGCGGTTGTGCTCGGCCGGGCCGCTGCCCTGCAGCACCGGGTCGCCCATGCCGAAGAACGGGTCGGTGGCCGGGCTGCCCAGAGCCAGCCTGCGCAGCGCACTCAGCGATTGCACCGATGGCAGCACGCTCATGGCGTGCGACTTGATCAGCCAGGCGGCGTTGCGTAGCTCGTCGGGCGTGGGATCGGCGCCGCTCACCGTTGGCGGACGCGTGATCAGCACCTGCAACGGCAAGCTGGTGAGCGGACCGGTTGGCACCAGGATCAGGTGGCGCTTGGCGTCCAGGACGCGCGCGACCGGCCCCAAAACCAGCTTGTAGAGTTCGTGCGCGCGCTTCAGATCGAAACCGCCCTTGACGCCGGCGCGGCTGCCGGGGGCACCTTCCGCGTTCTGCTGGGCCAACGGGTCAAGGCCGTCGCGCAGGATGCGCACGTGCTCGGCCAGCGTATCGTTGCTCGCATCGATCTCGGCCCATTCGGCCCGCTCGCGCGTCACGGCCCACACGAAGCTGCGCTCCGAGCCGACCAGCACGACCAGCATGACCTCGTCGCCCTTCAGCAGCGTCTGCACATCCGCCACGGCCAGCGGCTTGGGATCGGTGAGTGCGGCGTACTCGGGGAAGGCGGCGATGATCTTGCTGCGTGCTTCCCGCTCCTCACGCTCGTACTTGTCGATTTCGGTGCGCAGGGTCTGGCGCTGGTTGGTGAAGGCCTGATAGCCGGGCAGCGCTTTCTCGGCCGCTTCCATGCGGCGGTGCACCGACATCACCTGCTCGGTGCCGGAAGCGGCCGCCTTCGACAGCTCGGCAAGCTGCTTGCCGATGTCCTCGCGCTCCTTGTTGCTGTTCTCGCAGCCTACCTTCGCCTGCCCCGGTGGGCAGCGCTCGAGCGAGCCGGTGAGCCTCTCAACCAGCTCCTTTTGCTGCTTGGCGACGGGCGCATTGTCCCTGGCCCGGGAGATGCTGAGCGCGCGGAACTCCTCCAGCAGCGCGCTGTAGGTCGGATCGGCGCGCTGCACCTTGCTCCAGTCGGCGAGCAATTTGCTGTCGTCGGCATTGCGGGCGAGCACGCGGTCGGACAGATCCTGCACCTGGCGGATGCGCTGACCGAGCGTCGTGTTCGATGCGCCGAGCCGCGCCGTCATCTTGGCGAGCGCCGCAGCCGCCGAGGTGTGCCAGGCATGCTGGGCTGCCGCGAATGTCTCCTCGACCAGCGCCGCCTGCGTGCCCGGGTTGGCGCGCGTGTTCCAGGCCGCCCGGCACAGGCCGACGAACGTGTCGCGATGCCGGCGGATGTCCTCATCCACGATCGACTTGACGACCGTGAACGAGGTGTCCTGGCTCACCAGCAGCCGGATCGCCTGGCGGTAGGAGTTGAGCGCCGCCGGCCATTGGCCGCGCGCCAGATACACCGAGCCCAGATTGGCATGGCCGGTTGCCGAGAAGGCGTGGTTGGGGCCGATCGCATCCTGACGGATCTTGAGCGCGCGCTGGAACAGGGGCTCGGCCGCGTCGTGCCGCTTCTGCCTGACGTAGATGCCGCCCAAGCTCTCGAGGGCCATGGCCACCGCCGGGCTGTCCTGGCCGTAGACCTTCTCGCGCAGGCGCAAAGTCTGCGTGTAGTAGCGCTCGGCATTGGCGAGGTTGCCCGCTCGCTCGCTGATCAGCGCCAGGGAATAGGTCTGGATGCTCACCTGCTCGTGCTCGGGCCCGAACTCGCTGATCACCAGTGGCAGGGCGCGTTCGGCGTGCTGCAGCGCCTCGGCGAAGGCGCCGGCCTGGTAGAGGTCCTGGGTGGTGTCGCGAAGGTTCTGCAATGCGCGCGATGGCTGCTGGGCGCTGGCGGCCTGCGCGCAGGCCACCAGCAGGACAGCGATTGCCAGCGAGCGCAGCGCCTGCGCCAAGCCGATGTTGCACATGACCGGAACCGACAGTTATTTGCCTGGGCAACCGGTGGTCGTGTCGCCGGCGCGCGCCACGGGCTTGCCGTTGATGAACACGTTGCTGCCGCCGCCGATGACGATGCCACCGCAACCGGACTTGTCACCGGTGGTCACGGCAGGCTTGCCATTAATGAAGACGTTCTTGGACCCCCCGGCCACCGCATCGCCGCTGTCGGTGGCATCGCCATTGCGGGCCGCGGGCAGGCCGCCGACCGAGACGTTGCCGCTGCCGCCGGTGATCACGCCGGGGGTGCCGTCCTTGAGCTCCTGTGCCTGCAGGAGGCCCGGGGCAAGCAACAGAGCCGTCAAAATCGCACTACGCATCAATCGCATGGTCAACTCCCCAATTGAGCGGCCATCCAAGAGTAGCATGTTTGCGGCAATCTTATGTGTCGCGTGCCCGCGCGGTCCTGTACTCAATGTGGCGACGAGGCGATGCGCGCGACACGCCACCCAGGCGCATATCTGTTGCTGCCAGCGCACCAAAAAAAAATCCTTAGGTCTTAGAACTTTACGCCATGCGGCTTGAGTAGGGTTCGATGCCATGACGAACAGCGGCACCCTGGCCTCCAAGCTGGCGGCGTGGCCGCGCCTGGGCCTTGCGCACCTGCCCACACCGCTCGCGCCGATGCGGCGGCTGACGCAGCACTTGGGCGGGCCGCGGTTATGGGTCAAGCGCGAGGACATGACCGGCCTCGGCTTTGGCGGCAACAAGCTGCGCAAGCTCGACTATGTCCTGCACGAGGCCGTTGCATGCACGGCCGACGTGCTGGTGTCGGGCGGCGTCGTCCAATCCAACAGCCAGCGCCAGGTTGCGGCCGCGGCTGCCAGGCTCGGCATGGCGTGCCATCTGGCCGTGTATCACGGTCGTCTGGCCGCGCCGACGCCCGAGTACGAGACGTCAGGCAATGCGCTGCTCAACCGCCTGTTCGGCGCCTACCTGCATGACGTGCCGTGGACGGGAGACCGCAACGCGGCAATCGAGACGTTGGGCAACCAGCTCAGGCAGCAAGGGCGCCGGCCCTACTGCGTCCCGTACGGCGTTTCCAATCCCCTGGGCGCCATCGCCTACGCATCGACGATCGTGGAGATCGCCGAGCAGTCGCAGCTTGAGGGCATCCGGCCCGCGGCCATCGTGCACTGCACGGGCAGTGCGGGAACCCAAGCCGGCCTTGTTGTCGGTGCGTCGGTGGCCATGCCGCAGACGGCGATCATCGGCATAGATATCGACGCTGAGCCTGAGCGCGTGCGCACCGACGTCCTCGGCTATGCACACGCGGCAGCCGATTTGATCGGGGCCCGTTTCGACGCAACCGCTGTCGAGGTGGTCGCCGGCCACGCTGGTCCTGCCTATGGCGTGCCGCATGCAGCGACCATCGAGGCCATCAAGCTTGCCGGAGCGCTGGAAGCCTTGGTCCTCGACCCAGTCTATTCGGGCAAGGGTCTGGCCGGCCTGATCGCACTGGTGCGGGCGGGACGATGGCAGGCCGATACGGACGTTATTTTCGTCCATACCGGCGGAGAACCCGCCCTGTTTGCCTATCAGGGTGTGCTTGGTATCTGAGCCAAGCGCCGAGTGCAGGCGCGGATCGGCCTATTGCATTACGGCACGGATCAGGCGCTTGGCGTCCTCGCTGTCCCATTCGGCGGGCCCGACCAGGCGGCCAATCTCGCGGCCCTGCGCATCGATGAGCACCGTGACCGGCAGCCCGACGGCCCTCAGCACCGAGCTCAGCTTGGTGGTTGGGTCGGCATACAGCGCCAAATCCTTCACGCCGGTCTCGTCCAGGAATTTGCGGGCGCCGGGCAGCCCGGTGCGATCGATGCTGATCGCCACCACCTCGAATTTGGAGGAGCCCAGCTCCTTCTGCAGGTGATCAAGCGCTGGCATCTCCTTGCGGCAGGGCGCGCACCAGGTGGCCCACAGATTGACCAGCACCACCTTGCCGCGCCAGTCCGCCAGCGTCTTTTCCGCCCCGTTGCCATCCTGGAAGCGCACCTCGGGCACGGCTTCCGGCTCCTTCTTGAACACGAAGGCGGCCATGTGCCCCTGGCTCAGCGCGTTGCTGCCTGGACCCGACGGGGCGGTCAGCTGCTTGACCGTTGCGACGGTGGACGTGGTCTCGGCCGCCGGGCGAACGGCGTTGTCAGACCGGCCGAACGTCACGTATACCGCTGCAAACCCGACCACCGCGGCAATCGCCGCCGCCCACAAGGCTGCAACGGGCGCCCGGGTCGGCGAGCCTTGCTTGGGGTTATCCAGCATCGTGATGGGCTCGCGTTTCCTTGACTGATCGGAAGGCCTGCTGCGTGACCAAAGATTCCGCAAACAAGATGTGGGGCGGTCGCTTCACGATGTCACCTGCCCAGATCATGCAGGAGATAAACGCCTCGATCGGCTTCGACAAGGCTTTGGCGCCGCAGGATATCCGTGCCTCCAAGGCGCATGCCGCCATGCTGGCCGCGCAGGGCATCATCTCCAAGGACGACGCCAAGAAGATTAATGCCGGTCTCGACAAGGTGTTGGGCGAGATCGAGGCCGGCAGCTTCCAGTTCTCCCGTGCGCTGGAAGACGTGCATATGAACGTCGAAAGCCGCCTCAGGGAGCTGATCGGCGAGCCGGCCGGACGGCTGCATACCGCCCGCTCGCGCAACGACCAGGTGGCGACCGATTTCCGACTTTACGTGCGCGACTGGATCGAGGCGGCCGATGGCGCGCTTGCCGAGCTGCAGCTGGCGCTCGCGCGCAAAGCGGAAGCCCACGCCGAGCTGGTCATGCCGGGCTTCACGCATCTGCAGCCGGCCCAGCCCGTTACGTTCGGCCATCACCTGCTGGCCTACGTGGAGATGCTGGGCCGCGACCGCGGGCGGCTCGCCGATGCCAGCAAGCGGCTCAACGAATGCCCGCTCGGAGCCGCCGCACTGGCCGGCACCTCGTTCCCGATCGATCGCCACGCCACGGCCGACAGCCTCGGCTTCGACCGCCCGACCGCCAATTCGCTCGACAGCGTCTCCGACCGCGATTTCGCGCTCGAGACGCTGGCGGCGGCGGCCATGACGGCCATGCACCTGTCGCGCTTCGCCGAGGAAATCGTCATCTGGATGACGCCCCAGTTCGGCTTCGTGCGCTTGTCCGACAAGTTCACCACCGGCTCCTCGATCATGCCGCAGAAGCGCAATCCGGACGCCGCCGAGCTGGTGCGCGCCAAGGTCGGACGCATCGCCGCTGCGTTCCAGGCGCTGCTGATGGTCATGAAGGGGCTGCCGCTGACCTATTCCAAGGACATGCAGGAAGACAAGGAGACCACCTTCGATGCGCTGGCCAGTCTGCGGCTGGCCATCTCGGCCATGACCGGCATGGTCGAGGACCTGGAGCCGCAGGCGGCCCGCATGGCGGAGGCCGCCGGCAGCGGCTTTTCCACGGCCACCGACCTCGCCGATTGGATGGTGCGCACCCTCGGCCTGCCCTTCCGCGAGGCCCACCACGTTACGGGCAAGATTGTGGCAGCCGCCGAAGCCAGCGCCGTTGCGCTCGACAAGCTGCCCATCGAAGTCATGCAGGAGGCGCATCCGGGCATCACCGAGGCCGTGTTTTCGGTGCTTTCGGTGCGCAATTCCGTTAAGAGCCGGACCAGCTATGGGGGAACTGCGCCACAGAACGTCCGCAAAATGGCGCGAGGGTGGATAAAGCGGTTGGAAAAGACCTCCGCTCGGGCCTAGAACGTATTGGCATTGCTGGCCCCGGAGCGATAGGTTGCCTTCGGAGGCCGCTTGGCGTCGCGATGTATGAACAGGGTTCAAACGGGCTTATGACGCGTAGCCGACTGCAGCTTGGCTTGGTGCTCGGGCTTATCGTCCTGGGTACATTCAGCCTGTCCGGCTGCGGCGTACGCGGCTCGCTGGAGGCGCCAGAAGGCGTCGCCACCACCACCGGCGAGGCAAAACCCGGCTCGACCCCGGATCCGACCAAGAGTCACAAGCCCTCCATTCTGGATCCGCTGATCCGCTGACGGGCATCCTATGCATCATTTTGCCTACCGTGGCGGCGTCCTCCACGCGGAGGGCGTAAGCCTGGCACGCATCGCCGACGAGGTTGGTACCCCCTTCTATTGCTACGCTACAGCCACCCTGGAGCGGCACTACAAGGTGCTGCAGGAGGCCTTTGCGGGGCTCGACCCGCTGATCTGCTATGCCTTGAAGGCCGGCTCCAACCAGGCGGTGATTGCTACCCTGGCCAAGGTTGGGGCGGGCATGGACGTCGTGTCCGAGGGCGAGTTGCGCCGCGCCAGAGCAGCGGGCGTGCCGGCGTGCAAGATCATTTTCGCCGGCGTCGGCAAGACGCGCGCCGAGATGGCCTATGCGCTCGGCGAGGATATTCTAGGGTTCAACGTGGAGTCCGAGCCCGAGCTCGACGCGCTGAGCGAGGTGGCAGCCGGCATGGGTGCGACCGCACGTATTGCGGTCCGCGTAAACCCCGACGTCGATGCCAAGACCCACGCCAAGATCTCGACCGGCAAGGCCGAGAACAAGTTCGGCGTGCCGTTCAACGATGCGCGACGCCTCTATGCCAAGGCCGCCCAGCTGCCCGGCATCAAGGTGACCGGCATCCACATGCACATCGGCAGCCAGATCACCGATCTGCAGCCGTACCGCGACGCCTTCGCCCTGATGCGCGAACTCGCGCAGACCTTGCGGGCGGACGGCCACGCCATCGCCCATCTCGACATGGGCGGCGGCCTCGGCGTGCCTTACCGTGGCGGCAACGACATGCCGCCCTCGCCGCTGGAGTATGCGCGCGTCGTGCGCGAGACGGTCGGCGACCTCGGCCTGAAGATCTGCCTGGAGCCGGGGCGCATGATCGTCGCCAACGCCGGCATCCTGGTGGCGCGCGTGGTCTACGCCAAGCGCGGCCGCGACAAGACTTTCACGGTCGTCGATGCGGCCATGAACGACCTGATCCGGCCAACGCTGTACGAGGCCCACCACGACATCTGGCCGGTGGCGGAAGCCTTGAACAGCAAGCCGCCGGTCATGCAGGATGTGGTTGGCCCAATCTGCGAGACGGGTGACTACCTTGCCCTCGATCGCCGGCTGCCTGCATTCGCTGCCGGCGACCTGCTGGCCTTCATGACCGCCGGCGCCTACGGGGCCGCCATGTCCTCGACTTACAACACCCGCCTGTTGGTGCCCGAGGTTCTGGTCAACGGCGACACCTACGCCGTGGTGCGCCCGCGTCCCAGCTACGACGAACTGATCGGCATGGACCGCCTGCCCGACTGGCTGGACCAGGATTGATAGCCGCAGCTTGACAGCCCGCAAAATCGCACCGCGACAATATCCGGACCCAGGGGCATGGCCCTGGCCCTAGGTCCGGCCAGGATGACAAGCTCGGCGCTTGTGCCTAGTGTAGGCCGAGGAACTCGCGCACCGCCGCGGTGGTCGCGGTCGCGTCGTTCTTGTCGGCAGCCGGCAAGGCCCAGCCGACACCGGTTCGCAGGATGAGCCTGGTGCTGCAGACTTCGGCGCCGGACATGGGGTCGGTCGCTGCGTCCACTTTCACCTCGGCAATGTCGCTGAGCGGGCTTTCCGTGGGGTGTCGCGCCCACAGCAGCACCTTGCGCTGGCGCGTCACTTTGCCGGTCTGTTTGTCGAATGTGAGGGTCGTCGATCCCGACTTCAGGACCATCCTCTGTGGAGTGCGTTCGATGTTGGTCATTGACGCCGTCTCCTTCGTAGGCTGTCTCCCTGTTGCTTCCGCGTACAGACGTATCAGAAAAGCCGGCGTTTGTCCTCGAGGCATGGAGCATCGCCGGTAGCTGCGGGGGCAAACCATCAATTGCTGTCATTAAGGAGGGTAGAGCTATGCGCAGCGCTCAAAGGGTCGCATGGAGTTGGACGGTAATCGGTGTGGCCGCAGTCGCCGCTTTGGTCAGCGGCGCAGGCGAGGCGGCCGAGTTGAAGGTTGTGAGCGCATCTGCGCTCAAGCCTGTACTGCCCGGGCTCGCTGAAGCTTTTGCGCGCGAGAGCGGACATTCCGTGACCCTTGCATTCGCGACCGCCGGCGAGGTCGAAAAGCGATTGGTGAGCGGCGAAGCGCTCGACGCTGTGGTCGTCACCGATATCGCCGCCGCAAAGCTTAACGAGCAGGGCCTCATTGCGCAGGGCGCGTCCAGCATCGTCGCGCGGGTTGGCGTCGGCATCGGCGTGCGCGAAGGGGCGCCGAAGCCCGACATCGGCACGATCGACGCTTTCAAGCAGGCCATCCTGAGCGCCAAGTCCGTCACCTACCCCGATCCAGCGCGCGGCGGTGCCAGCGGCATCCACTTCAACACCGTCATCGAGCGCTTGGGTATTGCGGAGCACGTCCGGCAGAAGGCAACGCTCGGCGCCAATCCGGATTTCGTGTGCGTCGCCGTGGCCAAGGGCGAGGTCGAGCTGTGCGTGCACCAGATCAGCGAGATCATGCCGGTCAAGGGCGTGACGCTGGTCGGGCCGCTGCCCAAGGATGTGCAGCGCGTGACCACGTTTGCGGTGGCCGTGGCGGCGCGAGCGCGCGAGCCTGGCGCGGCGCGGGCATTTCTAGCGTTCGTGAGCCGCCCCGACTTCAAGGCCAAGTTTGCCGAAGCTGGTTTGGACTATCGCATCGACTAGGAGTTCGACACCCGCGCCCGGCCGGCGCCGCGGTGGGCGTGGCGGCGGCCGCGGCATGATCCCCGGCGACGACGGCGTCTACGGCGATGACGTCGTGCCGGCTGGCCGCGCGCCCGGCTCCGTCAGTTCGCAACTTGATCTAACGTCGTTGCGGCCTTGACTTTCGCCGTGGTTGCCCAGGAGCTCGCTTGGCCGCGACGCGGCCCGCCGCCGCCAACGCAAGCCGCGCCCATGCGATCAACTCGTCGGGTTCGTCGAACAGCCGCTCGGGCGCACGCCAGAACGATAGATCGATGATGCCGCCCTTCTTGGCGTAGTTGAGGGGCGGAAAGGCTGCGGCCTCCGCGAAGGCTGCGCGGTTGTGGTCATCGACGCGAACGTAGAGCGTGTCGTCTCGCACCATGCCAAGCATCAGCCCATCGCAAAACACTCCGGTCTTGCCGAACATGGGCCGCATGGTGAGGTGGCCAAGCGGAGCAAGCTGCTCGCGCAGGAACTGGGCGAAACTGTCGCTGGCAACCATCCGCTGCACCTATCCAATGCTCACTGGTGCAATTCACTGGGCGCGCGATGCTGCATCCCACCCGTCGACTTTGGCGATCTCCTTGATCAGCTTGGCGATCAGTGCCTGGCCGAAGGCATCAAAACCGCTCGCTTCCATCACGAACGCGCCGGGCCCGCCGATGACGTTGTCGCGGTAGTAGGCCGCAAGTCCACCGGGCGGATTGGTGTGGCGCGGGTTGGTGGCGAGCGGCGTTGCCCCGCGGATCACCAGGCCATTGATGGTGACACCCTGTGCCAATGCCTCCTCGCGTGCCTTGGCGAGCGTGCGCTCGGCATTGTTGGTGCCGTCTCCTGACACGTCGATGACGCGTCGGGCAGCCTGAAAGGTAGCGCGGGCGAGCTGCGCCATGGCGTAGTCGATGCCGGCCCCGATCGAGGTGCGGCCCGAGTGCACGCGCGGCGCCTGTCGAACTATGTCAGCGAACCGATCGGCGTCCGGGCCGCCCTCGATCAGCATCCAGTCCACGATCAGGCTCTGCTCGTAGTCGTCGGCCCATTCGATGAAGCACAGCGCAATGCGGCGGTGCGTGCCGCCGGTCATGGCCCCAATCACGCGAGGGTCGCTGATGGCAGTGGCGTAACCCTGGCGCTGCAGCTGGAATTTTTCAGCATCGACGCTTGTGGAGACGTCGGCGGCAAGCACCAGCAGCAGGTCCACCTGGTTGTCGTCTGCCCTGGCGCCGGGCAGGCCGATGCCGATCAGCCAAACGGCGAGGCAGGCTGAGCCGATCCGCGCGAGCATGCGCTCCTCCGCCGCTTGTTTCGCTTGGCCGTTGCTCAACCCTAGCACAGTTCGCCAGGCAACCCTGGCGCAAACGGCATGCTAAGGTTGCGGGCTGTGTGTCCTGTTCAGTCGAGAGTTTGAGTCCATGTCGTCGTTGCGTCAGCGTGCACGTGCTGGATTGCCCATCAACCGCGTCCTGGTCGGCGATTGCCTCGAGGAGCTGGCCAAGTTGCCGGCCGCCAGCGTCGATCTGGTGTTCGCCGATCCGCCCTACAATCTGCAGCTCGAGCGCGACCTGCTGCGGCCCAACAACACCAAGGTCGACGGCGTCGACGACGACTGGGACAAGTTCTCCTCGTTCGCCGACTATGATCGCTTCTCCCGCGCCTGGCTCGCCGAGTGCCGGCGCGTGTTGAAGCCGGACGGCGCCATCTGGCTGATCGGCTCCTACCACAACATCTTCCGCCTTGGCGCGGCTCTGCAGGACCTCGGCTTCTGGCTGCAGAACGACGTGATCTGGCGCAAGGTGAATCCGATGCCGAATTTCCGCGGCAAGCGCTTCACCAATGCGCACGAGACGCTGATCTGGGCTGGTCGCGATCAAAGATCGCGCGTCACGTTCAACTACGAGGCCATGAAGGCGCTCAACGACGACATCCAGATGCGTTCGGACTGGCTGTTTCCGATCTGCTCGGGGCCCGAACGCCTGAAGGACGGTGCGGGGCGCAAGGCGCACCCAACGCAAAAGCCAGAACCGCTGCTGCATCGCTTACTGCTCGCCACCAGCAATCCCGGCGATCTGGTGCTCGATCCCTTCTTCGGCACCGGTACCACGGGCGCGGTTGCCAAGCGACTCGGCCGGCGCTGGCTCGGTATCGAGCGTGATCAGGTCTACGCGGCGGCGGCTGAGGCGCGCATCTTAAGGGTGCAGCCGCACGCACCATCGGCCCTGGAGACGGCCAAATCCAAGCGCCACGAGCCGCGCGTGCCATTCGGCACCATCATCGAGCTCGGCATCCTGGAGCCCGGCATCACGCTGACCGACGAGCGAGGACACATCCGCGCCGAGGTGAGGGCCGACGGCACTCTCGCGATTGCCGGGCGACAGGGATCGATCCATCGCCTCGGCGCGGAAATCCAAGGTAAAGCCGCATGCAACGGCTGGACCTACTGGCACGTGGAAGTCGAGGGTCGCAGAAAGCCGATCGATGCGCTGCGCGAGGAGGCGCGGCGGCAGCTCGGCCTGTCAGGACACCTCTCCGCACTCGATGCTGCGGAGTAAATCGTTCAACACAGGACTGAATGTCTCGATCAGGTCGGCCTTGACCTCGGCGCGCATCGGCGTCTCGTCGATGCGCAGGATCAAGACGATGTCGAAACCGTAACCGGCGAAGTCGCCACGCGCCTCGTGCTCGGCGTCCTGCCGGCCCATGTCGCCAGTCTTGCCGACATAGCCAATGTCGAGGCAGGTGCCGCTGGCATCGGCTGAGGTGGCCGGAACAGCCCGGGCGTAGCAGTAGACGGCGCTGATGTCGGCCAGATCGCAGACGGCCTCCTGCGGGTGGACCTCAAAGGAATAGGCACGCCCGGCACGGCTGCGCAGCACGACCTGGCCGGCTTCTTCTTTACGGCCGAACAGCTGAAAGCCGGCTTCGACTCTGGCTTGGTCAACCGGCCCGCGGCCAAGAATCGTCATTGTTCGATCCCGCCAATCGCTTAGAGCTTGCATCTCCATAACATTTAGAGCGATTCGAGCGGCGGGCCCGTGTCAGAGGGGCAACACAACCAATAGGAGATACCACCTGTCGGCTCCCGTCTCCGCGCAGAGCAAGACAACTAGGCTGGCCACGGCGCTCGCGGTGTATCTACGCCCGCGCGTCCTGATCGTGCTGCTGCTCGGCTTCTCGGCCGGGCTGCCGCTGGCGCTCTCAGGCGAGACCCT
The DNA here is from genome assembly GCA_035762425.1 of Hyphomicrobiaceae bacterium. GTDB lineage: Bacteria > Pseudomonadota > Alphaproteobacteria > Rhizobiales > Hyphomicrobiaceae > AWTP1-13. The sequence continues at coordinate 16,041 of DASTOW010000158.1, forward strand.
GCGGGTATGGATGGCCGACCGCGGCGTCGACCTCGGCACCATCGGTCTGCTGTCGCTTGCCGGACTGCCGTATACGATCAAGTTCCTGTGGGCGCCTGTGGTCGACGCGCTGGATGTACCGTGGCTGTGCCAGCGCCTGGGACGCCGGCGCGGCTGGCTCGTTGCCTCGCAGATGCTGCTGATGGCCGCGATCGTGTTCCTCGGCACGCGCGATCCGGTGGTGGCGCCGCTGGTGGTTGGTTTGGGCGCGCTACTGGTGGCGTTTGCCTCGGCGACGCAGGACATCATCATCGACGCGTACCGTGTCGAGAGCCTGGCAGGGGACGAGCAGGCGGCCGGTATGGCCAGCTACGTCGCCGCCTATCGCCTTGGCATGCTGGCGTCGGGTGCCGGCGTGATCGGCCTGACGGCCTGGCTGGAGAGCTTGGGTCTCGACAAGACGGTGGTGTGGCCGATCGCCTTTGCCGGTGCTGCGGCGCTGGTTGTTGTAGGCCTCGTGGCCGTCCTGCTCGGGCGCGAACCGGCAACCGGCGCAGACCCCGGCGCCGCCCAGGACAAATCGGCGGCGGTGGCTCGCGTTGCACGGACGGCCCGAGATGCGTTCGCCGACTTCCTGTCGCGCGATGCGGCGCTGGCGGTGCTGGCGTTCGTGATTCTCTACAAGCTCTGCGATGCCCTGGCCGGCGCCATGACCGCGCCGTTCGTGCTGTCACTTGGCTACGACAAGGGCACCTACGCGGCGATTGTGAAGGGTGTGGGACTGGCGGCGCTATTGATCGGCGGCTTCGCCGGCGGCGTGGTTGCCAAGGCGCTGCCGCTGGCCAAGGCGCTGTGGCTCGGCGCCATTCTGCAGATGTGCTCCAACCTGGCCTTCGTTTGGCTCGGCCTGCAGACGCCGAGCGCCTGGGCACTGACCGTGGCGATCGTGTTTGAGAACTTCACCGGCGCCATTGGCACGGTAATTTTTGTTGCCTACCTGTCGGCGCTGTGCCGCAACCCTCTGCACACGGCGACCCAGTACGCCCTGCTGACGGCATTGGCCTCGACCGGGCGCACGCTGCTATCCTCTGGCACCGGCTTCATGGCCCAGAGCATCGGCTGGACGGCTTTTTTCGTTGCAACCGCGCTCGCGGCCTTGCCCGCCCTGGCCCTGCTGGTCTGGCTGCAGCGGCGCCGACATTTCGTGGCCCTCGATCAGGCGCCCGACGCGTGAGGTGGACGAGCGCAAGCGCGGACGTGTACCGTGCGCGCACGTGCGCTCTGTCATCCCGGCCTGTGCGCAGCCCAGAGCCAGGACCCAGAGCCTGGGCCCAGGGCCAGACAGGTCGCAACTGGGCTGGGTCCCGGACCATCGCTGGCGCGATTTCCGGGATGACACCGCGAGGACCGGGAGGACCATGACCACAGCACCGAAATCGCCGCGCTTCGATACGCTGAGCCTGCACGCCGGCCAGCGTCCGGACCCGGCCACCGGCTCGCGCGCCGTGCCGATTTACCAGACCACCTCTTACGTGTTCGACGACACCGAGCACGCGGCAGCCCTGTTCAACCTGGAGCGCGCCGGGCACATCTATTCGCGCATCTCTAATCCCACGGTGGCCGTGCTCGAGGAGCGCATCTCAGCGCTTGAAGGCGGCGTCGGTGCCGTTGCGACCGCCAGCGGCCAGGCCGCACTGCATCTTGCCATCGCCACCCTGATGGGGGCGGGCGGCCACATCGTGGCATCCGCGCGCATCTATGGCGGCTCGCACAACATGTTCACGCACACGCTGCCGCGCTTCGGCATCACCACCACGCTGGCCGATCCGCGCGATCCCGATAGCTTCGCTCGTGCCATCACCGACAAGACGCGTGTGCTGTTCGCCGAGACGCTCGGCAATCCGGGGCTGGAGGTGCTCGACATCAAGGCAGTAGCCGACGTGGCGCACAAGCACGGCCTGCCGCTGTTGATCGACTCCACCTTCGCCACACCGTATTTGTGCAGGCCGTTCGAGCATGGCGCCGATCTCGTCATGCACTCGGCCACCAAGTTTCTCGGTGGGCACGGCATCGCCATCGGCGGCATCCTGGTCGACGGCGGCCGCTTCGACTGGGCGGCGTCGGGCAAGTTTGCGACCATGACCGAGCCCTACGCCGGCTATCACGGCATCTCGTTTGCCGAGGAGTTCGGGCCGGCTGCCTTCATCATGCGCGCGCGCGCCGAGGGCCTGCGCGACTTCGGCGCCTGCATGAGCCCGGCCAATGCGTTCTACCTGATCCAGGGCATCGAGACCCTGCCGGTGCGCATGGGGCGGCACGTCGCCAATGCGGTGGCCGTCGCGCATTTCCTGGAGGGGAACGGCGCGGTGACTTGGGTCAAGTATCCGGGCTTGGAGAGCCATCCCGACTATGCGCTGGCCAGACGCCAGCTTCCGAACGGGGCCGGCGCCATCCTCAGTTTCGGCATCAAGGGCGGACGCAAAGCCGGCGCCAAATTGATCGAGAGGCTGCGCGTGTTCTCGCATCTGGCCAACGTCGGCGACGCCAAGTCGCTGGTCATCCATCCAGCCAGCACCACGCATCAGCAGATGAGTGTGGAGGAGCTGGCCAAGGCGGGTGTCGGCGAGGAACTGGTGCGTCTGTCCATCGGGCTTGAGGATGCGCAGGACCTGATCGACGATCTAGCCCAGGCGCTCGCCGCCGCGCAGAAGGGCTGAGTGACATGCAGCTGAAGGTGGACGGCAAGCAGGTCTATGCCGCAACGGGCGGACGATCCTTTGATGCGGCCAAGCCGGTGATCGCATTTCTGCACGGCGCTGGCATGGATCACACGGTCTGGCAGCTGCCGGCGCGCTGGTTCGGCTGGCACGGGCATTCGGTGCTGGCGCCAGACCTCCCGGGGCATGGCCGCTCGGAAGGGCCGGCGCTGGCCGGCGTTGCACAGATGACAGCCTGGCTAGGAAAGCTGCTCGATGCGGCCGGCGTGCGCGAGGCTGCGCTGGTCGGTCATTCCATGGGCGGCGCCATCGCCCTGGAAGGCGCCGCGGTGCTGGGCGAACGGATCAACCGCGTGGCGCTGCTGGGCACGGCTGCTGCCATCCCGGTGCATCGTGATCTGTTGGCTGCGGCCCGCGCGCAGCCCGATGTGGCCTATCGCATGATGACAGCCTGGGCGTTCGGTGCGCGCGCCAAGATGGGCGGCAATCCGACGCCGGGCTTGTGGATGACCGGCGCCGCGATGGCACTGTTTGCGCGCAATGCGGCGGATGTGCTTGCGACCGATCTCGATGCCTGCAACGACTGGAAGACCGGCACGGAGGCGGCCGGCAAAGTGCGCTGCCCGGCGCTGGTTCTGCTCGGCGCCAACGACATCATGACGCCGACGAAGTCGGGCCGCGCACTGGCGGCCCAGCTGCCCGGCAGCCGAACGGTCATTATCGAGGACTGTGGACACATGCTGCCGGCGGAGACACCCGATGCCGTGCTCGACGCGCTAATCGGATTCTTTGCCTCGGATGCCGCCGCCGCTTGACCCAGGGGACCACGCACCCATGAACCTCGCCGAATACTGCAAATACGATGGCCTTGGCCTGGCCGAGCTGGTGGCGAAGCGGCAGGTGTCGCCGAAGGAGCTGGCGGCGACGGCACTGAAGGCGATCGAGGTTGCCAATCCCACCGTCAATGCGGTCGTGGAGACCTACCCCGACCGCATCGGCGGCCTCGACGAAGCGGCGCTCGGCAACGGCCAGTTCCGCGGCGTACCGTTTCTCATCAAGGATGTGTTCGGCCACGAGAAAGGTCGCAAGATCGAATTCGGCAGCCGGCTATGCCGCGGCATGCTGGGCGAGGTCGACAGCCACGTCGCCGAGCTGTTCCGGGCGAGTGGCGTCAACATCCTCGGCCGTTCGGCGGCGCCCGAGTACTCGATGTCGGCAACGACCGAGTCGGTCTTCTGCGGCAACACCTCCAACCCCTGGAAGCAGGGCTATTCAGCCGGCGGCTCGACTGGCGGCGGCCAGGCGGCCGTGACCTCGGGTATGGTGCCGCTCGCGCACGGCTCCGACATCGGCGGCTCGATCCGCATTCCGGCGAGCTGGTGCGGCGGGGTCGCGCTCAAGCCCTCGCGCGGCCGCGTTTCGAGCGGTCCGTCGTTCGACGAGGGCGGCTTCGGTATGACCTCCAACCTCGTGCAGGCGACGACCGTGCGCGACGTCGCCGCCATGCTCGACTGCATGGCGGTGCCGCAGGTCGGCGATCCCTTCCTCATTCCGAAGCCGTCGGAGCCCTACTCCAGCCTCGCCGTCAAGGCGCCGCCGCGGCTGCGCATCGGCATCGTGCTGTCGGAGCTGTTCGGCGTGACGGTCGACCCCGAGGTGAAGCGCGCCGTGCAGGCGGCGGGCCAGGCGCTGGCGGCGCTGGGACACGAGGTCGAGGAGGCCGAGGTCGACATTGGCGGTCGCGACGCCATGCGCAGCTGCAACGACGTGTTCTTCTTCGCCTACGACGTCAGGCTCGACGGCTATGCCAAGCGCTCGGGCAGCACGCCGGGAGTGGACACACTGGAGCCGGTGACGCTGAGCCTCTACGAATATGCCAAGGGCATCACGTCGGCGCGCTTCCTGGCGGCGGTCAGTGCGCTCAACGTGGCGCGGCGCAAGCTCGCCCGCTTCTACACGCGGCACGACATCTGGCTGTCGCCCACCACCGCGCGCGTCGCCGAGCCGTGGGGCAAATACAATCTAAGCCGGCCCGGCGTGTCATCAGCCAACAACGTCGACCTGCTGCTGGCCGAACCCTGCCAGTTCACGGTTGCGCACAACATCATGGGTACGCCGGCCATGTCGCTGCCGCTCGCCATGCATTCGACCGGCGTTCCCATTGGCGTGCAGTTGGCCGGCCGACCTGCGGATGAGCACCTGGTGCTGCAACTTGCGACGGCGCTCGAGCAGGCCATGCCCTGGCGCGACCGCGTGCCGCCGCTGCATGTGACGAAACTGGGCGGCTAGCGACCCGAGCGCAGCTCAGAGCCGGGTCCGAGGAGCAGCCCGCTTTTGCAGGATCGACTCTAGGTCCCCGCCTAGGCCGCTTCGCCAGCTTGCGCGATGACACCGTGACCTGAGGTGTCGTCCTGAGCGCCACCGGGGTTATTGCCGATTTCGGTGGCGGCCGCGCTCGGCAATGATGCCGGCAACGCGCCTAGCCATGAGGCGCGAGCAAGGGGCATGCATGACCGCCGGCATCTGCACAGTACTGCGCCGTACAACAATGCTTGCTGCGGTGGCATCGAGCGCCGTTGGGCTCGCCGCCTTGCAGGCCGATCCGGTGCGCCCAACCGAGGACCGAGGAGCGAACCTGGCGCAGGCCCAGGTGGTGCCGCCGAAGAAGAAATCGACCGAAGACGTCGATCAGACCGCCATGGCGCGATGCTTGGAAACCTGGGACCGCGCCACGCAGATGACGAAGGAAGAATGGCGGGAGAGCTGCAGGCGCAGCATCCAGCAAAATCCGGGGCTGTACACCAAGCCCTTCTGAGCCGGCGCGCTGTCTCTAGGACTTGGCCGACCCGATGAGGCCGAGGCGCTGCAGGCTCTCGGCCGTGGCGACGATCGCTTGTTCGTTGGAGCGCGGTGCCCAGCCCAACACACGCTGGGCTTTCTGGCTGGTGGCGTTCTTGTGCTTTCCGAGCTCCGGCACGGCCTGCCGTGCCAGCGCATTGAACCACCCGGCCACGTGCACCAGCCAGTCGGGAATTTGCCGGCTCGGTACCCTGCTGGCGGCCGATCCCATGCGGCGGCGCAGCACGTTGGCGATCTCCAGCATCGACATGAAATCACCGGCAACGGCGAGAAAGCGTTGACCCGACGCGGCGCCATCCGTCATGGCGCGCACGTGCAGGTCGGCGACGTCGCGCACATCGACGGCGCCGAAGGAGAGGCGTGGCAGGGCCGGCATGGCCCCATCCAGCATGCGCTTAATGAGCAGGATTGAGGCCGAATAGTCGGACCCTAGAACGGGGCCAAACACCACAACCGGGTTGACGGTGGCGAGCTCCAGGCCGCGGCCTTCCTTGGCGATGAAGTCCCAGGCCGCGCGCTCGGCCAGCGTCTTCGATTTCACGTAGGCGCTCAGGCCTGCGGCATCCGCGTTGGTCCAATCTGATTCGGTGAATGGCGCCGAGCGCGGCGGATGACCGTAGCCGATGGCCGCAAAGGATGACGTCATCACCACGCGGCGCACTCCGGCCCCTTGCGCAGCCCGCAGAACCCGCAGCGCCCCGTCGCGCGCCGGCACGATCAGCTCGTCCTCGTGCTTGGGGATGTAGGACGGCAGGGGCGATGCCACGTGCAACACATACTCGCAGCCTGCCACGGCTTGGGCCCAGCCGGCGTTATCGGCAAGATCGGCAGCGACGACGGACAGCCGCTCATTGGCAGGCAGGGCGCCAGCATGCTTCAGCATGGCGCGCACGTCGCCCTCACGCCGCAGATTGCGCACGGTGGTGCGCACCTGGTGGCCGGCAGCCAGCAGTTGCAGGATGCAATAGCCGCCGATGAAGCCCGACCCGCCGGTGACCAGGATTGTGCTGATTGTCGCCTCCCTCGGCGGCCGCCTGATCGCAACCGTCACGCGCCAACGACGCTATGCGTGTCATTCTTGGGCTTGTTTGCCTTCGGCCTTGTCCGCGGTCCCGAGCAACGAGCTGTCAGCTGGCGTCGGGCAAGAGGACGGCCCCATGGTCGGGACAGGCCGACCATGGCAGATCTGGATATCGAGTGAAAGCGTCGCAAAATGGGCTAGGCGGCGACCGAATTGGCTGACGCAGACCCGTTGACGCCTGGGGGCTCGTCGTGCTCGACGGCGAGCGTCGCGGACAAGGTCGCGCGATGGCGCTGCAGCTGCTCGAGCGCTTCCGGCGTCAGCATGACTGCGGCGCACTCATCGAGAATATGGCTCAGCATGTACTCCGCCGACTCGATGCTTTGCGCCGCGCGTTCGCGCGAGCTGCCAATTCGTTCCATGCGGCTCAACTGGGCTTCGAGAAGGTCACGCTGCCAATCGATATATGGATCGACGTCCGGCTCGGCCGGTTCGACGGCCGCCTCAACCACCTCGATCGCCGCCGGCTCGCTCCGCGCCACACGGCGCAGCCAGTCGAGATTGATGCGCAGACGATCGAGGAAGGCATGCAGGCTGCCGACGTTGATATCGAGAGTCGGCAAAATGCGCAGCGCAAATTTCTGCACGTGCACGTACACCGCCAGAGCGATGAGGCCTGCGGCCCAAATGCTCCAGTCGGTGACCAGCTGGTAGGCGCTGAGAGTTAGGGACGACATCTCCAAACCGGCATTGCGCGTGCACCCGTTGCGGCGCTCAACCGCGGAGGGTGCGGCGCGTCGCTGAACAATCCCTTAAGCGCCCTCGTCGTTTTCGTGGCGATGCTGTTGCAACGTGCAGGCCGCCTCAGCGCGGGCCGGTGTAACGGAAATGGCCGGTGATCTTTTCGGCGAACAGCCAGTCCTCCACCTGCACGCCCCAGCCGCGGTTGTGAATCACCAGCGGCACGCCGGCGAGACTTTTCTCGGCGGCGACGATGGCGATGTGAGTCTTGGATAGCCAACCGTTGGGCATGTAGTAGGTGACGATATCACCGGGCTGGTAGTCATCGGGGTTGTTGCTGGTTGGCAGGCTGGTGCCGGCGCGCGCGAAGAACTTGCGCAGCACCTCGACGCGGCGGTGGTCGATGTTGGTGTCGCCGGTGCCAACGCCCGCCTTCTGCACTTGCATCTGCAGGTCGATGCCAAACCTGCGGTAGGCGCGCACGACCACGTCGGTGCATACGCCGAAGTAAGACGGCACGTCGCCCATCGGGTAGGGGATCTTCTGATAGGACGAGTTGTAGAAGACGAAATAGGAGACCTGTTGGCGGGCGGCGGCGGCCAGCGACTTGCCGAACTCCGTGGGTTGAGCCTTGGCCGCTGCGGCGGCGCCGAGATTGGCGCGGCCGCGCTCCTCACGAGGACCTGCCGAGGCGGATGCAACGCTGGCCATCGCAAGGCCGAGACAAAGCACAAGACGCACGGCCCCGCAGCCCATGTCAGTCCTTTTCTGTGCGCACACAACGATACGGCGCATCTGCGGAGCATGCTGATGCGCAGTGGTGGAATTTGGGCGGGAGCTTTCGCGGGCTGCGCGCCGCTGCCGGCCGCTCAGTACACGCCCCCGCCAGCGCCAGGGTTCTTGCCGATACGTTCTACGCCTGCTGCCTGCGACCATTGCGCATTGAATGGCCGTGGCCCTGGAGATTGCCGTGCCGACCGTAGATCAAGTCATCGTCTGGATCGTTGTCGGACTGCTCGGCGGCAGCCTCGCCGGCTTGATCGTCAAGCGCGATCGCGAGGGCTTCGGCATCATCCGCAATCTCGGGCTCGGCCTGGCCGGCGCCTGCGTCGGCGGGCTGTTGTTTCGCCTGTTCCGGCTGTGGCCCAACCTCGACCAGATTGCCATCTCGCTGCGCGACGTGGTGGCCGCGTTCATCGGATCGATGCTGGTGCTGATTGGCCTGTGGGCCTGGCAGCACTGGAAACCTTCGCCGTAAGCGCAGGCGGCAGGTTCAGGTCGGCCCCAAATTCAGGTCAGCCCCACGAGGCGGCGCACTTCGGCAGGCGTGCGAGCCGATGCGCGCAAGCTTCGCAGGCTGGTGTCGCGGGCGCTCTTGGCGAGCTTGCGGCCGTGCGCGTCGGTGATCAGGCGGTGATGGCGATAGAGCGGCTCCGGCAGGTCTAGCAGCACTTGCAGCAGGCGGTGCAGGTGGGTGGCGGCGTAAAGGTCGCGCCCACGCGTGACATGCGTCACACCCTGCCAGGCATCATCCACCACCACGGCCAGGTGATAGCTCGAGGGCGTGTCCTTGCGCACGATCACCGCATCGCCCCACAGCGCCGGCTGCGCGGCAATGACCTGCGACCGCCCGCGGTCGCCGAGCTCCGAGAAGGTCAGCGCGCGGCCCGCCAGCCGGGTGTGAGCAACGGCCAGGGCCTTGTCTATTTCGATGCGCAGCGCAAACGGCTCGCCGGCCGCCTTGCGCCGGGCAATTTCACCGGCACAGCGATGCTTCCACAAGTGCGGGTAGAGCGGCACACCGTCGGGGTCCTTGGCTGCGCCCACGGCCGCCGCCTCGATCTCTGCACGTGTGGCAAAGCAAGGGTAGAGCAGCCCCATGGCCTCCAGCCGCCGCGCCGCCTCGGCGTAGGCGGCAAAGCGCGTCGACTGGAACAGCACCGGCTGCTCCCAGGCGAGGCCAAGCCAGCGCAGATCCTCGAAGATGCCGGCCACGTATTCGGGCCGCGAGCGCCCGGTGTCGATATCCTCGATGCGCAGCAAAAAACGGCCGCCGGCTCTGCTAGCCGCCTCCCAGCCGACCATTGCCGACAGGGCATGGCCAAGGTGCAATTCGCCGTTGGGGCTCGGCGCAAAGCGAAAGACGGGGCGGTCGGGCATCGACATGTGGCCAGTCTAAAGCGGGGATCGTCGCACGTGAAACAATGCACATCCGGCCGGCTCCGCTCAGCGGCCGATGCCCCACGCCTGCGCGGCAAACGCGGGATAGGTATCGGCGACCCTGCGTGCCACCTCACCGCGCAGGATGCGCACAGTGTCCGCATCCGGTATCGGCGTGGTCGGCACGCGCGTCGGCTCGTCGTAGGCAAACCCGGTCGCCTTGCGCACGTCCTCGGATGTCACTCCGGGATACACGCTCGACAGACAAAAGCGCGCGCGGTCGCGGTCGAAGGCAAACACCGAGCGCGGCGTGACGAGCGCGTAGGGTCCGCCCGGGCGATGCACGCCGGACGGACTGGTGCCCGCAGCGCTGATGAAGTCGACCTTGTCGACCAGCACGCGCGGCGAGTGCTCCTGCGTGAACAGGATCACGCGCGGCACCACGTAGTAGAGATAGGCCGAGCCGAACGATCCCGGAAAGCGGGCCTGCGCACGTGGATAGGTGGCAATATCCCCGACACCCACCAGGTTGATGTTGGCGCTGCCGTCGATCTGCCCGCCTGACAGGAAGAAGGCATCGATGCGGCCCTGGCCGGCGCAATCGAACAACTCGCGCGCCCCGTCGGTGAAAGAGCTGTGCTTGCGGCTGCCGAGGATCGAAACGCGCAGTCGTCCGCCCGAACGCACCGCAGCCAGGTGCGCAGCGCTGCCCGGAATCGGCGAGCGCGCCCCTACCGCCACATGGCCCAGCCCATCGAGCATGCCGGCAATAGCCGTGATCATGTACTCGAGCGCCGAGACCTCGCCGCCGCTGCCCTTGTCCTGGCTGGTCATCGATCCTCCACAGGTGCGCCACGCTTGGCTGCACGCCGAGCGTGAGCGTCGCCCGCGGATTTTGTGTTCCAGTACACTCACTTGCAAGCACGACTGTACTTGCAAGCCCAGCCCCGGCCGGCTTCAATGCGCGCATTGACCTTGGCATTGTGGGGAAACTGGCCATGGTGAGACAGGCCCGGACGGGCAGCCTTGCTGCTGTTGTTGTTGCCCTTACGACTTGCTCTATCGCATCAGCCCAGACACCGCGATTGGTCGCGCCACCGCGCACCATCGCCGACATCACCGCCTTCCTGGATCAGGAAAAGCCCGATCCCGCCAAGCGGGCCAAGACGCTGGCCGAGGCCAACGCCGAACCGCCGGCCAAGACCGACCGTGCTGCACGCAAAGACTTCTATTTTCAGCGCGCGCAAGCGCGGGCCATGCTTGGGCAGGCGGCGGCGGCTGCCGCCGATGCCGAACAGGCTGTCGCGTTGGGCACGGACTATGTCGGCGACATCAGTCGCATGGAAGCCTATCAAGCCCTGCAAATGCGCAGGGCCGGCGACTACGAAGGCTCTAGCAAACTACTCGAGCGCATCGCGCAAAGGCTGAATGTCACGACGCAAAACAAGGGGCGCGCCTTTCTCCTTTACGCGCGTATCGTCACCAATCTGGTTTCCTTGGGTGAGATCGCAAAGGCGGAAGCATACGCCAACAAGAGCCGTGCGCTGCTTGCCGAGTCTCGCGCATGGCAAGCGCATGCGCTCTACGGTTCGAACTGGGCCGCTCTGGTAGAAGAGAGCAACCTTCGCATGTTCGTTGCGAAAGGGCGTCACCGTGACGCTGAGTTGTCCGCCCACAAGGCGCAATCGCTGTACCGGGACGCCCTGGCAAAATCGAAATCCTGGGAGCGCCCACCGGAGCGGGACGGTTTCGAAAGTGCAATCGACTGGGCGCTGGTCGACGAAGGCCGCGCCAAGATGCGGCAGGGCCGTCTCATCGAAGCGGAGATCGACATCCGAGGCGCCCTGCTGTCCCGCCTCAAGGCCGTTGGCAAATACCACTATTCGACCGGCAACATGCTTTACGCGTTGGCCTGGGTGTTGAACGAGCAGGGCCGATTTTCCGAGTGCGAAACGCTGGCGCGTGCCTCCGTGGAAATCTTCGACGCGATGGGCCTCGACCAGTCCTCGTTCTCTTACGTGAAGGCCTTGAGCAACCTCGCCGGGGCGCTGTTTGCGCAGCGCAAGTATGAGGAAACACTTCGAGTCGTTGCGACCATTGATAACGCCATTGCCTCGTGGTCCGGCAAACGAAAGGAGGCCTACCGGACTGGCTTGGGCCGGATATTCAGCAACTACTATGTGGGCAATGTCACCCAGGGCATGGAGTTTGCACGGGCTGGTTTCGCGACGGCCAAGTCCCTCAAGGGCGAGCAGCACTACGATACTGCGATGGCCCGCGCCGCGTTGGCCGCCGGACTTAGCCTTGCCAGGCGCGACGCGGAAGCGATGCAGGAATACAAGATAGCAGTGCCGGTGCTCCTCGGTTCGGCAGGTCCATCCGACGACGAGGATGCCACGCTGACCCTCAACGCCGATCGGCTGCTGCAGACGATGCTCGAGCCGTACATGGCTCTGCTCGCGCGATCGAATGCGCCGGAGGCTGCCGAGGAGAGCCTGCGCATCGCCGATGCCATCCGCAGCCGTTCGGTGCAGAATGCGCTAGGCGCCGCTGCCGTCCGCGCCGCGGCACACACCCCTGAGCTGGCGGACCTGGTGCGCAAGGATCAGGACCTGCGCAAGCAGATCGCCGCCCAGACCGGCCTGTTGCGCAACGTCCTGGAGGATGCTCCCGAGAAGCGCCAACAGGCCATCCTGGATGGCCTCCAGCAGGAGCTCAAAGCTCTCCGCACCCAGGGCGAACAGACTGCCCGCGACATCCGGCGGCGTTTCCCCGCCTATGCCAACCTGACCCGGCTCACCCAGGAAATTCGTGGGGCGCTAAAGCCCGACGAAACCCTGGTGTCGTTCTACTTCGGCGATCGCTCCAGCTTTGCCTGGGCCGTGCCGAAGTCGGTGCCATGGCCTTCGCAGCCGTGCCGCTCACCGGTCCCGAGATGGAGGTCAAGGTCGCCGCGCTGCGCAAGGCGCTCGACGCCGACGTGGAGTACATCTCGGACCTGCCACAGTTCGATCTCGGCCTCGCGCATGCGCTTTACAAGGCCTTGCTCGAACCCATTGCGGCAGGCTGGCGTGACGCCAAACAGCTTGTGGTAGTGACAAACGGTGCCCTCGGCCTCCTTCCGCTCGGTTTGCTTGCGACGCAGCCTGCCAGCTTCGACAGCGCCAGCCAACCCGTCTTCGCGTCCTATCGTGACGTGCAGTGGCTGGCGCGCACGCATGCCGTCGTCTCCGTGCCGTCCGCATCGGCTTTGCGGACGCTGCGTGGCCTAGCGCCGGCGTCCGCGCAACGTGAACCGTTCATTGGTTTCGGCGACCCGGTCTTTGCCGCCGAAGCGCCGGCTGCCGATATGACGAGCGCAGCCGTGCATGCCGTCGATGCGACACGCGGCGCAAGAGTGGGGCGTCGGGCGGCGCCTGCCGCGGCTAACAAGCGCAGCGTCAGCCTTGGCGACTTGCAGAGGCTGCCTGATACGGCCGACGAGTTGCAAGCCATTGCAGCGGCCCTACGGGTCGATCCGGCAAAGGCCCTGCATCTGGGCAAGGCCGCCAATGAGCGGGCCGTGCTTGGCGCCGACCTGACGCGCTACCGCATCATCGCCTTTGCCACACACGGACTGAAGCCGGGCGATCTCGACGGTCTCACTCAGCCAGCGCTGGCGCTGACGGCGCCAGCGCTGGCCAACGTCGAGGGCGACGGACTGCTCACCGTCGAGGACATCCTGGCCCTGAAGCTGAACGCAGACTGGGTGGTTCTGTCGGCCTGCAACACGGCGGCCGGAGCCGGCACGGGCGCCGAGGCGGTTTCCGGTCTCGGACGCGCGTTCTTCTATGCTGGAAGCCGAGCACTGCTCGCCACCAACTGGGCGGTGCATTCCCAATCCGCGCGCGAACTGGTGTCGGATGTGTTTCACCGACAAGCCGGCGATCCTGGCCTGACACGCGCGCAAGCGCTTCGACAGGCGATGGTCGAGCTGCTCGACAACGGCGCCAACAAGGACGACGCCGGCAGAGTGCGATTCACCTACGCCCACCCGTTCTTCTGGGCGCCCTACTCACTGATCGGCGATGGCGGCTAAGGCGCCGGCTTGGTTGTGCATGGATCGTCGTTGATGGTGCGGGCGTCGCATGCGCTCAAGCGAGAGTTACGTTCTGATGGAAGGCGAAGTGCTTCCATCACAGCGATCGCAGGGCGCGGGCTCAAGCCGCCACGACGGCACGCCGGAGGCCCACGATCTCGAGTTCGGTCAGCACCAGCACGGCGACCGCCTGCAAGATCACGAAGGCATAGCCGAGGGCGTTTGCGCCAATTGTACCGGGGACCAGCAGGTAAACACTGCCGACCACCCATGCGATATTGCCGAGGATCACCAGCCACACGCCGAGCGGCCACGTGCCGGGCCGCGTGGCGACAAAGGCGATGCATGCTGCCACTGGCAACAGGCTGAGGCCGGCCGCCATGAGCAGGCCGGCCGGCAGGTGCGTCACACCGGCCAGCAGGCCGGAACCGGCGGTCATCAGCAAGCCGGTGGCCACGCAGGTGGCCGCGTCGGCGAGCAGGACGGTGCGCAAAAAGCCCGGCTGGTTCGTGTCGATCATGTCATTTCTCCTGTGTGTGCGTACGCTTGACGTGGCGCGATCATGCCTGGTTGCGGGCGCGCAAGCGATTAAGCGCCAAGTAATAGAGCGGCGAATAATTCGGCCGGCGCATTACGCCGGAGGTAATTGATCAGGCCCGGGCGCCTCCCGTAGTGTCGCCGCATGATCCAGACAACCGCATCCGTGGGTGAGCTGGTGCGAGCGTGGCGTGAGCAGCGTCACCTGAGCCAGCTCGACCTCGCTTCCGAGGCCGAGATCTCGCAGAAACACCTGAGCTTCATCGAGAGCGGCCGCTCGGCGCCGTCACGCGACATGGTGCTGCGCCTGTCGGAGCACCTGGACGTTCCGCTGCGCGAGCGCAACACGCTGCTGATGGCGGCCGGCTTCGCGCCCGTGTTTCGCGATCGGCCGCTGAGCGATCCTGCCCTCAAGCGGGCACGCTCAACCATCGACCTGGTGCTCAAGGCCCACGAGCCCTATCCGGCGCTGACGATCGACCGGCACTGGACCATGATTGCGGCCAATGCAGCGATCGCGCCGCTGCTGGCTGGGGTCGATGCGCAGCTTTTGCAGGGGCCGGTCAACGTCATGCGGGTGAGCCTGCATCCGCGCGGTCTGGCGCCGCTGATCGTCAACCTGGCGGAGTGGCGGGCGCACCTGATGGATCGCCTGCGCCGGCAGTTTCGCATCACGCGCGATCCAGTCATCGATGCATTGCTCAAGGAGCTGACAGGCTATCAGACCGGCAGCGTGCGACAGGCCGACCAGAAAACCCAGAGTCAGCATGACGAGGTGGCCGTGCCGCTGCGCCTGCGCACGCCTGAGGGTACGCTGTCGTTCCTCAGCACGGTGACGGTGTTTGGAACGCCGGTCGAAATCACGCTGTCGGAGCTGTCGCTCGAGGCCTTCTATCCGGCCGACGAAGCGACCGCCAATGCCATGCTGGCCATGGGCCGCAAGGGCGGCTAGCATTGTTCGCTGCCGCTTCCTGCTGCCCTGGAGGGGCCGATAAGGTGCGCCCACCGCTCAGGCTGGCGCTCGCCCAGCGACGCTTTGCAGCCACCGCCGGCCTAAGCCGCCGGGTTTGCAGCCACCGCCGACCTAAGCCGCCGGGTGCGTCAGGTGGGGTGACTTGCGCGGCGCCCACACCCCCAACCATCGACCTTGGCCGGTTGCCCTCGCGGTTCGCTGGGCCACGGCAAGCTAACATCGTGGCGTTGCGACCGCCCCTGCAGAGGCAGCCCAGACCGGGACGGTAGATGGCCGACGGTTGGTCTGCTACACCTTTCGACCCACATCTCGCGACAGACCGGCGATGCCTCATCTCAACACCGACGACGGCGTGAAGCTCTACTACGAGGAAGCCGGCAGCGGCACGCCGATTGTGTTCGTGCACGAGTTCGCGGGCGACCACCGCAGCTGGGAGCCGCAGATCCGCTATTTCTCGCGGCGCTACCGATGCATCGCCTTCAACGCCCGGGGCTGGCCGCCCTCCGACGTGCCGCTGGACGTTACCCGCTATTCGCAGGCGCGCGCCTGCGACGACATCCGCTCGGTCCTCGATGCGCTCGAGATCGAGCAGGCGCATGTTGTCGGCCTGTCGATGGGCGGGCTCGCCACCCTGCATTTTGGCCTCACCTACCCGGCCCGCACCCGCTCGCTGCTGGTGGCGGGCGCAGGCTATGGGTCGGAGCCGACGGAGCGCGAGAAGTTCCGTGCCGAGGCGGTGGTGATCGCGGCCAAGCTGGAGAAGGACGGCATGACCGCCTTTGCCGAGATCTACGCGCATGGACCGACCCGCGTGCAGTTCGAGAACAAGGACCCGCGTGGTTTCGCCGAGTTCAAGGTGATGCTGGCCGAGCATTCCGCCAAGGGCGCGGCCAACACCCAACTGGGCGTGCAGCGCAAGCGGCCGTCGGTGTATGAACTGGAGGAGAAGCTCACCGCCAGCCGGGTGCCGATGCTGATCGTTACGGGCGACGAGGACTGGCCCTGCCTGCTGCCGAACGTGTTCATCAAGCAGACCTGCCCAACCGCGGCTCTCATGGTGATCCCCAACAGCGGCCATGCCATCAACATCGAGGAGCCGGCCGCCTTTAACGACGCGCTGGCCGACTTCCTGGCGCAGGTCGATGCCGGGCGCTGGCCGACGCGTGATCCGCGCTCGGTGAGCCCCAGCATCACCGGCATAACCCGATAAGGTCGGGGTGAGAGCGCCCGGATGCGCAAACACAAGAGCGGCGGCAGCAAGCTTGGCGGACAGCGCCAGCTCAAGGTGCGCGTGAAGAAGACGCTGCAGCGCTCTTCGTCCTCGCAGCGCTGGCTGGAGCGGCAGCTCAACGACCCCTATGTCGCTGCCGCGCAGCGGGAGGGCTACCGGTCGCGGGCGGCCTACAAGCTGATGGAGATCGACGACAAGGAGCGGCTGCTGAAACCGGGCAGGCGCGTGGTCGACCTCGGCGCGGCGCCGGGCGGCTGGAGCCAGATCGCCGCCGAGCGGGTGAAGTCTGTGGAGGGCAAGGGCCAGGTTGTCGCCATCGACCTGCTCGACATGGAGCCGGTCGCCGGCGTGGAGTTCGTCAAGCTCGACTTCATGGACGAGACGGCCCCCGGCCGGCTGAAGGCCATGCTGCACGACGGCGGCGCCGACATCGTCCTCTCGGACATGGCCGCGCAGGGTACCGGGCACGCACGCACCGACCATCTGCGCATCATGGGGCTGGCGGAGGCCGCCGCCGAGTTTGCCTGCGAGGTATTGACCCCCGGCGGCGCCTTCGTGTGCAAGGTATTCCAGGGCGGCACCGAGCGCGGGCTGCTGGACCTTCTCAAAAAGAGCTTCGCCAAGGTCAAGCACGTCAAGCCGCCGGCCAGCCGCGCGGAATCGGCGGAGCTGTATGTGGTGGCCCTCGGCTTGCGCGGCGGGTAAACTCCGTGCGGGGAGCCTGGGGGCGGACAATGGCCATCTGGTCGAAGACAATCGCGGGCGCTGGCACGCTGCTGGTCGCCTTTGTGACTTTGGCCGGCAGCGCGGCCGCCAAATGCTCGCCGGCAACCGAGCGCCTGCTGCCGCGACCGAACGGCAAGCAGTTCATCAGCGTGTTCATCACCTGCGACCGGCAGCCCGACGCTCTGCGGGCCTTCGCCGACACCTCCACCAAGCATCCCGAGTTGTTCGGCTCGCTCAAGATGGACGTCCAGCAGGTCAACCTCGGGGGCAAGGGCGTGTACTACCGAACGCTGATCGGCGAGCCCGGCAGCAAGGCCTCCGCTGCAGCCACCTGCACGGCGCTAAAAGCGGCCGGCTACCGGTGGTGCCGGGCCATGCCGTATTGATCCGTTGCCGACGTGACTGAGACCTCCGTCGCTTCCCCGCCCTTCACGTGGGCCGGCTTCCGGCACGGCGCGCTGCTGTCGCTGGCCTTCGGCGCCAGCTCGTTCGTGTACGGCATCGCCTTCGGTGTGCTGGCGAGCGAAGCTGGCATCAGCATGGCCGAGGCCGCCATCATGAGCGCCACCGTGTTCTCCGGCACCGCGCAGATGGCGGTGCTGCAGATGTGGAAGACGACGCTGGCGTTGCTGCCTGTGTTCTTCACCGTGCTGATGATGAACACGCGCTATTTCCTGATGGGCGCGGCCCTGCGGCCGTGGCTCGGCGCGCTGCCGCCCGGCAAGGCGGCACTGTCGCTGTTCTTCCTGGTCGACGGCAGCTTCGTGCTGGCCATGCGTGAGAAGGCACGCGGCATGGACGACGGCGCCATGCTGGTCGGCTCCGGCGTGATCAGCTATGCGGGCTGGGTGATCGCGACGCTGATCGGCTATGGGCTCGGCCACAAGCTGGGCGACCCGCGCGTCTACGGCCTCGACACCATTCTGGTGTTGTTCTGCGCGTCGTCGGTCGCCTTCATGTGGCGCGGCCGCACGCTGCTGGCGCCGGCGGCGGCCGCGGCGGCGGTGGCAATTGGCGTCGACCGGATCGGCGGCGGCGCCTGGGCGATCGCGGTGGCGGGCGTGGCCGGCGCCCTGATCGGCGCGGCCATGCATGACGCCAGGGGTGATGCATGACAACCAGCGCCGATGCGCTGACCATCCTCGCCGTGATGGCGCTGGCGGCGGCCATTTGCCGGGGTGGGGGCTTTTGGCTCATGCGCTTCGTGCCGATTACCCCGCGCGTGCGTGCGGCGCTGAACGCCATCCCGATCGCCGTGCTGATGGGCATCATGGCACCGGCGCTATTGCGTGGCGGGATTGCGGAAAGCGCGGCGGTGCTGGCCACAGCGGGCGTAGTCAAGGCCGGCGGCAACGACCTGCTCGCCATCCTCGCGGGCCTGGCAACCGTCGCCCTGCTGCGCCAGGTGATGTGAGGGTGAGCGCACGCTCGTTGTCATCCCGGACTGTTCGCGAAGCCAATAGTCAAGCCCTCCCCGAATTCGACAGGAGGGTGACTTTGGGTCCCGGCTGCGGGCTGCGCTCAGGCCGCGATGACGCCTACCGAGCCCGGCGCCAGACGATGCGGTGGCAACGCGGCGAGGGCGCGAAGTCGGGGCCGGACAGCGTCAGCCGCTCGCCGTACAGCGTCAGCCGCTCGCCGTCGAGCTCTACGTGACGCAGCGAGTTGACGCCGGCGAGCGCCGGGTTGGTGGCGAAGTCGATCTTGTGCACGACGGCACGTTCGCGCACTTCGAAGCGCCCCGCATACCCGAAGAACGCATCGAACGCCTGCACCTTGCTGTCGATGCTGGCGGGATCGAGCGGCGGTCGGTTGGCACGGGCGAGCGCGGCGCTCACATGGCCGTCGCTGGTGTACATCAGGTAGCCGACGGCATCCTCACCGAGCGGAAACTCAGGCGGGCGGCCGTCCGCGTAGACCAGCGACCAGCTCTCCAGCCGCCAGGTGCCGTGCAGCTTGGCGGCGAGGTTGGTCATTGCGGCTCGGCCCACAGGTCGTATTCGTCGGCGTTGCTGACCCGCGCCTTGACGAGGTCGCCGGGCGACAGGCCGGTGGCGCCATTGAGGAACACCGAGCCGTCGATCTCGGGCGCATCCCACTGCGAGCGGCCGATGGCGCCCTCGGCGTCGACCTCGTCGATGATGACATCGATGGTGCGCCCGACCTTGGCAGCCATCAGCTCGCGGCTCACCTCCTGCTGGGCGGCCATGAAGCGGTGCCAGCGCTCCTCCTTCACCGCATCGGGCACGGGGGCGGCCATGTCGTTGGCGGGGGCGCCGGCCACAGGCTCGTACTTGAAGCAGCCGACGCGGGCGAGCTTGGCCTCCTTCAGCCAGTCGAGCAGGATCTGGAAGTCGGCTTCGGTCTCGCCGGGGAAGCCGACGATGAAGGTCGAGCGAATGGCAAGGTCGGGACAGACATCGCGCCAGCGGGCGAGGCGCTGCAAGGTCTTCTCATTGTGAGCAGGGCGGCGCATGGCCTTGAGCACCGCCGGCGAGGCGTGCTGGAACGGGATGTCGAGGTAGGGCAGGATTTTGCCCTCGGCCATCAGCGGCAGCACCTTGTCGACGTGCGGATAGGGGTAGACGTAGTGCAGGCGCACCCACGCACCGAGCGAGCCCAGCGCCTGCGTCAAGTCGAGGAAGCGGGCGGCGAGCGGCGTACCATTCCAGGTGCTGGTCGCATATTTCAGGTCGAGGCCGTAGGCACTGGTATCCTGGCTGATGACCAGCAGCTCCTTGACCCCAGCCTTCACGAGGCGCTCGGCCTCGGTCATCACCTGCGCGGCCGGCCGGCTGGCGAGGTCACCGCGCAGCTGCGGGATGATGCAGAACGAGCAACGGTTGTTGCAGCCTTCGGAGATCTTCAGATACGCATAGTGACGCGGCGTGAGGCGTAAGCCCTCGGGCGGCACCAGATCGACGAATGGGTCGTGCAGCGGCGGTACCGCCTCGTGCACGGCAGCCACCACCTGCTCATATTGATGTGGACCGGTGACGGCGAGCACGTCGGGGTGCGCAGCGCGGATGCGCGCCTCCTCGACGCCGAAGCAGCCGGTAACGATCACGCGGCCGTTCTCGGCCAGCGCCTCGCCGATGGTATCGAGGCTCTCCTGCTTGGCCGAATCGAGAAAGCCGCAGGTATTGACCACCACGACGTCGGCGCCGGCATAATCGGCGGATAGCACATAGCCCTCGGCGCGCAACTTGGTGATGATGCGTTCCGAATCGACCAGCGCCTTGGGGCAGCCGAGCGAGACGATGCCGACGCGCGGCGCAGCCTTTGCTTGGCGCGTGGCGTGGGCGCGGCGGACTTTCGGGGCAGGCTTGGCGGGCTGCCTGCGGACGGACTTGGCGGTGGCTTGGGGCATGGGCCGGGCTTGTAGCTGGCGGCGGGCGGCGGTGCAATCAGGCGGCGGTTGTGCTGTGCTGATCTTATTGTTCCAGCTGCAAAAAAACGGGCGCGCCGACCGCGCATGGCGAGCCACCTCGGCAGCCGCCCACGCTTGGCCCCTCTCCGATTTGAGGGCCGCCTGACGCTGGCCTTTGGCACGCTCACACGAAACCCGCCGGCGCGTGCGCCGGCGCGGCGGGCGCGTCGATGTTCTGCCTGATATCGGCAGTCTTGCAAGTATCTTGCAAGTATCGAGACAGCATGGGCGTGTGCGCCATGGCGTACGCGCAACATTAACCGCCCCTAAAGGGTGGATCATCATTCTACGGACGTATGCCGTTGCCCGCCGATGGCGACCCCCGTCGCACGCATGGGTTTGTTGCTGTTCCAGTCAGGTCCGTCACGATGAGCCAATCCGTGAGGAAGGGTTTACCCTCCAGGGCACCGGAGGTGGGTCCCGGTCATGCCGGAGCTGCCGGCGATGACACCGCAGCCGCCGAGCAGTTGGGACGCCTGGAGCGCCTGCGCCTGGAATTCGAGGCCAACGCCGCCAAGGCGCCGGCGCGCAAGTCACCGTTCGATGCGATGGCCAAGCAAGTTTCCGGTTTCTGGTCGAGGCACAGCCGTTTGTCGAAAGCCGCGATCGGACTGCTGCTGCTGGCCGTGGTCGGCTGGCTGCCGATCCGCTCGCTGCTGCAGGCAACCAGCACGGAAGCGGTCGTCAATGCACGTCTCGTCACGCTGCGCGCGCCCATCGAAGGCAACACCGAGGCGCCGGCCGGCCTCAACGTCGGCACGCAGCTCAAGGCCGGCGCGTCAAAATGCTACCGGCAAGCTCGTTCGATGGCGTTGCAAGTGTCGCTGTCCAGCCTGCGGCCGATCACCTCCCACCTGATGCGTCCAGGTTTCGGCCGGAGCGTTGAGACTTGCATCGCCTGTTGCGATGGCCGGTCCCGTGCCCTGTCGTGCGCTGGCGTCATGCAGACCTAGCGGGCCAGGCGACCACGGCAGCGCAGGATGTGCTCTTTGGTGCTGGCGAACTTCTCTCCCATCAGTTCCTGTCGCAGCATGCATCGCGAAAGCGATGTCCATTCCGACTTGTGGTTGTCGATGTTGCGGCGCGTGGCCGACGACAAATGCCAGCCGAGAGGCAGGAAGAACTTTGTGCCATCCATCATCACCCGATAGTAGCCGCGGGTGTGCGAGGTGATGGCCCCGGTTCCCATGTCGCGCAGCTCGACGATGTCGTCGCCCTTGAAGTACGGCCCGTTGAAATAGAATGCGTCGTCGAACTTGGTCCTGCTGTCCACGGCCCTGGTCCTGGCCTTGGTGGTGTTCATCAATATGAAGATGGGCGACAGGATTTCTCCCCATCCCCTGGTCGAAAGATCGCCGTCCGAGTGCCACCATCGCGTGGCGAAGGCGTCGCTCGAGGCGATTGTGATGATGTTCACCTGAACGCTCGCAGAGCCGCCCGCAACATGCACCTCGGCCAGCCTGCGCAAGCGAGCCGCAAGCTCGATCGAGCTCTCCAGTCCGCTGTTCTCGAAATAGGCGCCGTCGGCGAGATAGAGACGGTTGCCGAACTGGCCCTTGTATTCCCGGCATTGCGCAATCCGCGATGGATCCGGGGGCCGCCGCTCCAGCCAGCCGACGGGCGTCAGCCACGGAAATCTCGCGCTCAGCGAGACGGCGGTGCTGAGACTCATTTGCACCGACTTGCCGAGTTCTTCCCCTGAACAGGGATAGAGAAGAGCGTGATTGACGTGCAGTGCCGTCGGCGTCGCCTGCAACTCCAGCGGACTGAGGGTGAGGCGCGCCCCAGTCTCCAGGGTCGTGGCGTTCATGAACAGGATCGGACCGGACCTGTCGGCGCGCGCAGTACGGTCGAGCGGTAGTTCGAACGGATTGACGGAAGGGTCGAGCGACAGGTGCGGCGTCGCCATGGCGGCGCGCGTCCAGGCGCGTTCGAACGCCGTCTCCAGCGCAACCGCCCGGTCGAGCGAATACACCGGGAAAGGCAGGAACCGCTGCGCGAAGTCGGGGAACAGGGCGGCCGCGGCCAGCGGGGAGAGAAAATCCTGGGAGAAATAGCGCTGCGTAAACTCGCCGAACGGTCCTTGGCGGCCAGCCTCGGGCTTGCACGGCTGCCATGCCTCAAACACCGCCCCGCCGAGACTGCCGCCCGACACCGAGCTGATGGCAAAGGTGTGCTGGGCGAATTGCGGACATTCGTCCTGCAGGTGCGCCAGAAACGAAGCGACGTGGTAGGCCGCTTACAGACCACCCCCCCTTCTGCTGCGACGACGTAGACGGGATAGGGGACGCCCTTATCGCGAAAGAACTGAAAGTCCTTGCGCGCCTGCAGCCATGCGATGAAGTTGGATTCGAGCTGGCCCGTCTCCTTGTCGACAATCGCGTGCCTGGCACGATGGTTGTCATTGAGGTCGAAGATCGAGAACCCGATCGTTAAGGCAACAAGCAGGGACACGAGGGGGTATCCCGTAGGATGCCGTGAAACTGACGCACGCGACCAGGACGTAGCAGAGCATGGCCAAAAAGAGCATGACCAGAGCCAGCGTCCCGACCGCGGCCGGCAGCGCGACGGGCCAACGGACGACGGCGCCGACGAACAAACCTGACAGGACCGCAACGACCAGCACGGCCAGCCAACGGAAGGCGCGTTCGGCGACGAATTTGCAACGATCTGCAACAATCAGAGCAAGCACCAGCCCGGCTCCTAGGAGGCTTGCGGCGGCGATTATGGTGAGGCCCTTGAGTGCAGGAGCCTCGGAGAGGAAGGATGACGCACTGCCGGCTTCGCGCTCCAGTTTGGCGAACGCTCTGGAAAATCCCCACAGCAGGGCGGGGATAGGAAGCATGGCGGCGATCGACGCGGCCAGCCAAGGCGTTCCCCGTCCTCTGGCGGGCTCGGCTGGTTGGTGTTGCGAGGTTAAAAGTCGCACCGTGCCGAGCCAGACGACGCAGACCAGAACAAGGGTAGCGGCGAGGCCTGCCGCGAGCTGCGCAACGGCATCCGCACCGGCCGGGTCGGGGCGTCCGGCGATGGTAGACGCGAGCACGTGTCCGTAGACAATGTAGAGCTCGAGCATCTGATCCGGGACCACCAGGATCAAGGCGCTGAGCAGGCTGACGAAGACGACCGGCCGGATTGTCGAAAAAAAACCCAGCAGTGAGGCAAGAGGGCGCAATGCCATCATAGGAAATCGTATCCACACACCAAATTGTCCGCCCTTTAAACTCGCGGCAATATAAAAGCGGTGACAGCAGCGCGTCAGCCTGTGCCGTTCACGCCCGCCGGCCGCCGCGGCCCGCTGGCTCCGGATGCAGCCCAATTGCGCGAAGGCGACGCCTGCCGGGGTGACCGGACGCAGACGCCCTGCAGGCCGCACCCGAGTGCACATTGACGCCACGCATCGCCGGTATTTGTTCAGGCTCCCGCTCACATGGGGGTTCCTGAATGGTCGAGTACAAGGGCATCGAAAATGTCGACGCCGAGGCGTTGAGCGCGCAGCGAGCGCTGACGGAAGCGCTATGGCAGACCCTGCAGCGGCAAGGACTAAAGGACGGTACGTCTCGCAGCATCGAATGCTTTTTCATTGCCCGCGACGAGGCTGTCGTGCCAGCGCTGCTGAATGGCTTTCCGGAAACGGCTGGCTGGCGCCACGAACTGTCGGTGATCGATAACACTGCGGGCGGCACCGCCATCAAGCTCATCTCGCCGCCTGCTTACCTCACCAGGCAGGCACTTCTCGAACTGGTCGACGTGATGATGATCGCTGCGCACGATTCGGGAAGCGTGTTCGATGGATTCCAGGTCGATTTGAGCGATCTGCAGCGGCGGCCCTGGTGGAAGTTCCAGTGACAGACGGCGCAAGGTGCGCCTTTTGGGCGGGCCCGGGCAGGTAAGGCTCCGACGCCGAATGTGCCTACCGCCGGTAGCCGGTGGCGCGGTTGCCGGTGCGATACACGCCGTCCTCGGTCATCAGCGTGGCCAGGATGCCCTCGCGCAGTCCGCGGTCGGCCACACGCAGCCGCTGGCACGGCCAGGTCTGCAGCAGCGCTTCCAGGATCGCGCAGCCGGCCAGCACCAGGTCGGCTCGCTCCTTGCCGACGCACGGCTGCGCTGCCCGCTCCTCGTAGCTCGATGCCAGCAGCTCCGCCGTCACCGTGCGCGCTTGCGCAATGTCGAGCCAACAGCCATCCACCTTGTTGCGCTCGTAGCGCGGCAGCCGCAGATGCACACCCGCCACCGTCGTCACCGTGCCGGAGGTGCCGAGCAGGTGCGTCTTGCCGTTGCCCACCCGCCGGCTCAGCCCGTGCTGGGCCTCGAACGGCTCCAGCATGCACGCGACGTGCCGCACCATGGCCGCGAAGATCTCGGCATTGACCAGCTTGCCGCCGAACTGCTCGGCCAGCGTCACCACGCCCACCGGCAGCGACGTCCAGGCGGCGATGCAGCTCTGCACCTCCAGGCGGTCGTGCAGCGAGCGCCGCCACCCGTACTTGCGCCGCGTCAGGTCGAGCCAGATCAGCTCGGAGGAGCCGCCGCCGATGTCGAATACCAGGGCGAAGTCGCAGGAGTGGTCGATCAGCGAGGCGCAGCCCGACACGGCGAGCTTGGCCTCCGTCTCGCGATCGACGATCTTGATGTCGAGGCCGGTGTCCTTGCGCACGCGGCCCAGGAACTCTTCCGCGTTGCAGGCGAGGCGGCAGGCCTCGGTGGCGATCAGGCCCGCCCGTTCCACCTTGTTGCGGTCCATCTTGGCCGCGCACACCCGCAGCGCGTCGATGGTGCGCTCAATGGCGGCTTGCGACAGCCGCCCGGTGGTCGACACGCCCTCACCCAGGCGGATGATGCGCGAGAAGGCGTCCACCACCTTGAAGCCGCGCCGCGAGGGGCGCGCCACCAGCAGGCGGCAGTTGTTGGTGCCGAGGTCGAGCGCCGCATAGGTGCGTCCGCCTACATCTTGACCGTTTTGGCTGTCCGGGTCGGCAGGCGTGGTGGTGGGGCCAGCCGCGGCCACTAGGGCCGATGCGCAGGTGTCACCCGCTGGGCGATGGTCGGTGTTGCCATCGGGCCCGGCGCAAGGGCCGGCCTGCCGATCGCCCGCCCCGTCGTGCGAGTTCGTACCCTCCACGGTCCTTCTCCGCGCCCCGGTTCGGCCCCGCGGACCGCCAAGCGTCATTCTGATGGAACTTGTGGGCCAATCTAGCAGTTCGGAGGCATCGGTAAAGGCAGCGCCGCGGAAGAAGACGAGCTAGGCCACCTTGCAACCGCAGGTCTGTGTCGCCGTTGGCTTGCGAAGCCGGTCTGCCGCTGATAGATAGCTGGCGCGCCAGCCCTGCGGGCTGCCCGCATCCCTGGGTTGCGCGCCATGGCCAGAGCGCCGACTTGGTGGGGAATAGTTCAACGGTAGAACAGCGGACTCTGACTCCGTTAATCTAGGTTCGAATCCTAGTTCCCCAGCCAGCGCCTCATCTTGTCCGGCCCGGACACATAGGTAACAGAACGTACCTAAGACATGGGTGACACCCGTGCGCCGAACGGGTTGTCGATAGGTTGCAGGGTTTTCTGTTCCAAGTCGATATAGCCGAGGTCGTAGTCCATGAAGGATACGAC